>NZ_CP031425.1:0-324376 GCF_003367705.1 Microbacterium foliorum
ATGTCATCACCTGCCCAGCCCGACGTCCCGATCTGGACCACGGTGCAGGAGCTGCTCGAAGCCGACGACCGCGTCACGCCTCAGCTGCAGGGATTCCTCAGTCTCGCCGTGCCGGCCGGCGTCATGGCCGCGACGCTGTACCTCGAAGTGCCCAACGACCTCACGGCTGCTCAGATCAACAAGCGTCTCCGCCTTCCGATCATGGAAGCGCTGTCGCACATCGGCGAAGAGGTCACCTCGTACCGCGTCGTCGTCAACCACGAGCTCGCCGAACAGCCCACCGCACCGATCGCCGTGGCGGACTACGGCCGTCAGGAGCAGTCGCGCATCGAGTCGCCGATGGAGCAGCCCACCCAGCTGCGGCACGAATCGCGGCTCAATCCGAAGTACACCTTCGACAACTTCGTCATCGGACAGTCCAACCGGTTCGCCCACGCAGCGGCGGTCGCCGTCGCCGAGGCTCCCGCCAAGGCCTACAACCCGCTCTTCATCTACGGCGATTCCGGCCTGGGCAAGACACATCTCCTGCACGCGATCGGCGATTACGCCCAGTCCCTCTATGCAGGGGTGAAGGTCAGGTACGTCTCGAGCGAGGAGTTCACCAACGACTTCATCAACTCGATCGCGAACAACCGCGGTGCCGCCTTCCAGGCGCGCTACCGCGAGGTCGACATCCTGCTCATCGACGACATCCAGTTCCTGCAGGGTCGTGCTGAGACTCAGGAGGCGTTCTTCCACACCTTCAACACGCTGCACGATCACAACAAGCAGGTCGTGATCACCAGCGATGTGGCTCCCAAGCATCTGACCGGCTTCGAGGACAGGATGCGCAGCCGCTTCGAGTGGGGCCTCATCACCGATGTCCAGGCGCCCGACCTCGAGACCCGCATCGCGATCCTCCGTAAGAAGGCCCAGAGCGAGGCACTGCACATCCCCGATGAGGTGCTCGAGTACATCGCGACGGTCGTGTCGTCGAACATCCGTGAGCTCGAGGGCGCTCTCATCCGCGTCTCCGCGTTCGCGAGCCTGAACCGCTCCGCCCTCGACATCTCGCTGGCCCAGACCGTCCTGCGCGACATCATCGACACGGCGGAGGACAACATCATCTCGCCGACCGACATCATCACGGCCACCGCGCAGTACTTCAAACTCACCGTCGACGACCTGTACGGATCGAGCCGGTCGCAGCAGATCGCGACCTCCCGACAGATCGCCATGTATCTCTGCAGAGAGCGCACCAGCCTGTCGCTGCCGAAGATCGGGCAGCTGTTCGGCAATCGGGATCACACCACCGTCATGTACGCCTACAAGAAGATCAGCGAGCTCATGAAGGAGCGCCGCTCGATCTACAACCAGGTGACCGAGATCACCACGCAACTCGGACGTCGCTGAACGTCGTCCGACGGCTTCCGAAGGGGGTCATGACCGCCGACAGGCCGTCATGACCCCCTTCTCGTCTCCCGACACGGCATATGAGGCGACGGATCGATGCCAGTTTGCACATGTGGATAACTTGTGGATGAATCCCGTGAGGATCGGGACGGATGTGTGGGAAACCGACTGGACTGTGGATAACTCCAGGTAGGGCTTCGGGTCGGTTTACTCGATCCACCCGCGGATTCCTCAGGGATTCCACAAGTGACATCCGTGTAGTTCCCTACTCGCGCCTGCTATCCACCGAGTTATCCACAGAATCCACAAGGGTTAACACCGTTAAGGAGTTACTTCAATTCAGGGGCGATCCGATCACCAGACGGTGGGGAGAGTCGGGACCGACCGAGCTTCGCGTCCGTCGTAGGAGTACGCCCGACTGTGGGGCTAGCATGGGAAGCCCTGCACCGGCAGGACCGATGACGACACGTCTCAGAACGACGACAAGGGAGCACCCGTGAGGTTTCAGGTCAATCGCGATGTGTTCAGCGAGGCTGTGTCGTTCGTCGTCAAGCTTCTTCCGCAGCGCAACCCGCAGCCGATCCTCGCCGGAGTTCTGATCGAGGCCGACGGTTCCGGCCTCACCCTCTCGGCCTTCGACTACGAGGCGTCCGCTCGTACCACCATCGAGGCGACGGTCGAGACCCCCGGCACGATCCTGGTCCACGGACGACTCCTGTCCGACATCGCCAGCCGTCTTCCGAACGCACCCATCGAGATCGCCGTCGAGGACGACGGCGGGATCACGGTGACCTGCGGGTCGGCACGATTCACCCTCGCAGCCATGCCGGTCGAGGAATATCCCTCCATCCCCGAGGTCTCGGGCTCGTCGGGAGTCGTTCCCGCCGACGAGTTCGGCACTGCGATCGCACAGGTCGGCTTCGCGGCATCCCGCGACGACGTGACACCCGTGCTCACCGGCGTGCAGCTCGAGGTGTCGGGTCACACCCTCAGCCTCGTCGCCACCGACCGCTACCGCGTCTCGCTCCGCGACGTCCCGTGGGACGGAGAGGCGGTCGAGGCGACTGCGCTCGTCCCCGCGCGCACCCTGCTCGAGGTCGGCAAGACCTTCGGCCACGCCGGCACGATCCAGGTCGCCTTCTCGGGTGCGGGGGACCGCGAGATCATCGCGTTCACCGCCGGGAACAAGACCGTGACGTCGCTGCTCATCAAGGGCAACTTCCCCCCGGTCCGTCGCCTCTTCCCCGAGCAGACCGAGCACTACGCGGTCATCAACACCGCCGACCTCGTCGAGGCGGTCCGCCGTGTGTCGCTCGTGCTGGACCGCGCCGCTCCGCTGCGCTTCACCTTCGCGGCCGACGGCGTGACCATGGATGCGTCCGGCAGCGAGCACGCCCGCGCCTCGGAGTCCGTGGACGCGATCCTCTCGGGCGGCGACGAAGTCACCCTCGGACTCAACCCGCAGTATCTGATCGAGGCCCTCGGCGCCGTCAAGAGTGAGTTCGTGCGGGTCACGTTCACCTCGAGCGACAACGCCAACAAGCTCAGCCCGGTGCTCATCACGAGCCAGACCTCGGTCGACCAGGCCGGGCTCGACTCGTTCAAGTACCTGCTCCAGCCCAACCTGCTGCTGCGCTGATCCAGCGACGAGCACGTCCGGTAACGCATCGTTCCGCCCGACCCGGGCAGTGTCAGACCCCGAAGGTAGGCTGACGACGTGATTGTGGAGCACCTGAGTCTGGTCGATTTCCGCAATTACGCGACCGCTGACCTCGCCCTCCATCGCGGTCCGAACGTCCTCGTGGGCAGAAACGGCCAGGGCAAGACGAACCTGGCCGAGGCGGTGGTGTTCCTGGCCACACTCGGATCCCATCGGGTCTCCTCGGATGCGCCGATGGTGCGGGAGGGACAGGACTTCGCGGTCATCCGCGCTCGTCTGTCGCACGGCGAGCGCAAGGTCCTCGTCGAAGTGCAGCTCAACAAGCAGGGGTCCAACAAGGCCCGCATCAACGGATCCCCCTCGAAGACGAACGAACTCCCGCGCTATGCCCACGTCGTGCTCTTCGCGCCGGAGGACCTGCAGATCGTGCGAGGAGATCCGTCCGCGCGACGCCGATTCGTGGATCAGCTGCTGATCCAGCGCACTCCGCGCCTGTCTTCGGTGCTCGCCGACTACGACCGCGTGCTCAAGCAGCGCAACGCCCTGTTGAAATCCGCGAGAGCTCGCGGCATCAAGGGCGAGGGGCTCAGCACTCTCGACGTCTGGGATGACAAGCTCGTCTCGCTCGGCGCCGAGATCATCTCGGCGCGACAGCGCCTGGCGATCGATCTTCAGCAGCCGGTCGCCGAGGCGTATGCGGCGATCGCCGGAGAGGACCACCGCCCGCGGCTCGAGTGGGCGCTCTCGGTCCGCGGTGCGGATCCCGAGGAACCGGAGGCCGGAGCGCCGGTCACCGCCGAGACCTCCGGCGACATCGCCGAGATGTTCCACGCGGCGCTGCTCGCGAAACGCTCGAACGAGCTCGAACGCGGCCTCACCCTCACCGGTCCCCACCGTGACGACCTGGTGCTCAGCGTGCGCGGTCTGCCGGTGAAGGGCTACGCCTCGCACGGCGAATCCTGGTCGGTGGCACTCGCGCTGCGTCTCGCCTCCGCCGAACTGCTGCGCGCCGAGTCGCCGGCCGGCGATCCGGTGCTCATCCTCGACGACGTCTTCGCCGAGCTCGATGCCGATCGTCGTCAGCGTCTCGCCGCCCTCACCGCCGGGTACGAACAGGTCGTGGTGACCGCCGCCGTGGAGGAGGACATCCCCGATGTCCTGCATGCGCACGTCGTGAGGATCTCCGCGGGGACCATCAGCGATGAGAGGCTGGCTGCGGATGACTGATCCCGCCGCTGTTCCGGCATCCGAGGCGCCCGAGGCTCCTGAGACGGTCGCCACCTACCTCCGGCTGCGCGGGCTGAAGCCCAGTTCGAAGAACTGGAAGCGCAAGCGGCGGGTGGTCACCGACGACGACAACGCTCCGTTCACGCCCGGTCGCGATCCGGGCCCCCTGGGAGCGGTGCTCGACAAGCTCGCACACGACTCGGGGTGGCAGAAGACCCTGGCGCGGGAGGACCTGGTGCGCCAATGGGCCGATCTGGCCGGTGCGGACACGGCGAAGCACTCCGAGCCGGTCTCGCTCGAGCGCGGTGTTCTCACGGTGAAGTGCGATTCGACGGCCTGGGCGAAGAACCTCCAGTTCATGCGCGGGACGATCCTCACCGAGATCGGGCGGCGGTATCCCGACGCGGGTGTCGAGAACCTCCGTTTCATCGGACCCGACGTACCGTCATGGAAATGGGGTCCCAGAGTCGTTCCAGGACGGGGCCCACGCGATACCTACGGGTAGGACACCATAAAGGGGGTCCCGACGGCTCAGAGGGCCACACGAGGCCGCTGAGCCGCATATCGGCACGAAAGACCGCTAGACTGGGAGTTCGTGATATCGATGTGGAGAATGCCCTCTGATGACGCCTGAATCCCCCGCTGACGAGACGGAATCCACCGGCGGGGAGAACCCTGCCACCGAGAACAACAAGATCTCACCCAAGGTGAAGCAGCCCGGTGAGTACGGTGCCGACTCCATCCAGATCCTCGAGGGTCTCGAAGCCGTACGCAAGCGCCCGGGCATGTACATCGGTTCCACGGGACCGCGCGGTCTGCATCACCTCGTCTACGAGATCGTCGACAACTCCGTCGACGAGGCCCTGGCGGGCTATGCCGACACGATCTTCGTGACGCTGCTCGAAGACGGCGGCGTGCGAGTGGTCGACAACGGCCGCGGCATCCCCGTCGATCCGCACTCCTCCGACCCGACGAAATCGACCGTCGAGGTCGTCCTGACGATCCTGCACGCCGGCGGAAAGTTCGGCGGCGGCGCATACGCGGTCTCCGGTGGTCTGCACGGTGTCGGCTCGTCGGTCGTGAACGCGCTCTCGACCCGGTTCGACGTCGAGGTGAAGCAGAAGGGCTTCGTCTGGCGCCACAGCTTCGCCGACGGCGGCGTCCCGCAGCAGAAGCTCGAGAAGGGCGAGGCGTCCGACGAGACCGGAACCAGCATCACGTTCTGGCCCGACGCCGAGATCTTCACCGAGACCACGGACTTCGAGTACGACACGCTGCGCACGCGATTCCAGCAGATGGCGTTCCTGAACAAGGGGCTCCGCATCGAGCTGTCCGACGAGCGACCGAAGTCGGCATACGAGGTCGAGGTCGACGGTCAGGCCACTCTCACGCAGCCCAACGATGTGTTCCTGTACGAGCGCGGCCTCGTCGACTACGTGGAGTACCTGAACAAGGCGCGTCACGCGGAGGTCGTCAACGACGAGATCATCGCGTTCGAGTCCGAGGACACGCAGCGCAAGATCTCGCTCGAGGTCGCGATGCAGTGGACCACCTCGTACACCGAGAACGTCTTCACCTACGCGAACACGATCAACACCCACGAGGGCGGCACGCACGAAGAGGGCTTCCGAGCGGCGCTGACCACGCTCGTGAACAAGTACGCGCGAGCGAACAACCTCCTCAAGGAGAAGGACGACAACCTCTCGGGCGACGACGTGCGAGAGGGACTGACCGCGGTCATCTCGATCAAGCTGGGTGAGCCGCAGTTCGAGGGGCAGACCAAGACCAAGCTCGGCAACACCGAGGCCAAGGCGTTCGTGCAGAAGGTCGTCGGCGATCAGCTCGGAGACTGGTTCGGCCGCAACCCGATCCAGGCCAAGAACGTGATCCGCAAGGCGATCGATGCCGCGACCGCACGTCTGGCCGCCCGCAAGGCCCGCGAGACCGCGCGCCGCAAGAGCGTCTTCGAATCGGCCGCGATGCCCGACAAGCTCAAGGACTGCACGAGCAAGGACCCGTCGATCAGCGAGATCTTCCTCGTCGAGGGCGACTCGGCCGGCGGCTCGGCCGTGCAGGGCCGCGACCCGCACACGCAGGCGATCCTGGCTCTGCGCGGCAAGATCCTCAACGTCGAGCGTGCGCGCCTCGACAAGGCTCTGGCCAACAAAGAGGTCCAGGCGATGATCCAGGCCTTCGGCACGGGCATCGGCGAGGAGTTCGACATCGAGAAGGCGCGGTATCACAAGATCGTGCTGATGGCCGATGCCGACGTCGACGGTCAGCACATCACCACGCTGCTGCTCACCCTGCTGTTCCGCTACATGCGCGGTCTCATCGAGGCCGGGTTCGTGTATCTCGCGATGCCGCCCCTGTACCGCCTCAAGTGGACGAACCAGCCGCACGAGTACGTCTTCAGCGACGCCGAGCGTGACGCCCTGCTCAAGCACGGCCTCGACAACGGCAAGCGGATCCCGAAGGATGCCGGCATCCAGCGCTACAAGGGTCTCGGTGAGATGAACCCGAAGGAGCTGTGGGAGACGACGATGGACCACGCGACCCGCACCCTGCAGCAGATCACGATCGAGGATGCCGCGGCAGCCGACGAGATCTTCAGCGTGCTGATGGGCGAGGACGTCGAGTCCCGCCGCGGATTCATCCAGCGCAACGCCAAGGACGTCCGCTTCCTCGACATCTGACGCGCTGACGCGCGCCCGCATTCGTTCGACACCGACCGGAATCGACAACACACATGACTGACGAAGAACGCCCCGAGCTGGCACACGATCACGGCAAGATCGACCAGGTCGACCTGCAGTCCGAGATGCAGCGCAGCTACCTCGACTACGCGATGGCCGTCATCGTCGGTCGTGCGCTGCCCGACGTGCGCGACGGACTCAAGCCCGTGCACCGACGGGTGATCTACGGCATGTACGACGGGGGCTTCCGCCCCGACAAGTCCTTCTCGAAGTGCGCCCGTGTCGTGGGCGAGGTCATGGGTCAGTACCACCCGCATGGCGACTCGGCGATCTACGACGCCCTCGTCCGTCTCGTGCAGCCGTGGTCGTTGCGCTATCCCCTGGCGATGGGCCAGGGCAACTTCGGCTCGCCCGGCAACATGGGCGCCGCGGCTCCGCGATACACCGAGACCAAGATGGCCCCGCTCGCGCTCGAGATGGTGCGGGACATCGAAGAAGACACCGTCGACTTCACCGACAACTACGACGGTCAGACGCAGGAGCCGACGGTCCTCCCGGCGCGCTTCCCCAACCTGCTCGTCAACGGATCGGTCGGTATCGCGGTCGGTATGGCGACCAACATCCCCCCGCACAACCTGCGCGAGGTGTCGGCGGCGGCGCTCTGGGCACTCGACAACCCCGGTCTGCCCCGCGAGGAGCTGCTCGAGGGACTGATCCAGCGCATTCCCGGTCCGGACTTCCCCACCGGGGCGCAGATCCTCGGGACCAAGGGCGTGCAGGAGGCGTACCGCACCGGTCGCGGATCGATCACGATGCGCGCCGTCGTCAATGTCGAGGAGATCCAGGGCCGCACGTGCCTCGTGATCACCGAGCTGCCGTACCAGGTCAACCCCGACAACGTGGCGGTGAAGATCGGCGACCTCGCCCGTGACGGCAAGATCACCGGCATCGCCGACATCCGCGACGAGTCCTCCGACCGCACGGGTCAGCGCCTCGTCGTCGTCCTCAAGCGCGACGCGGTCGCCAAGGTCGTGCTCAACAACCTGTACAAGCACACGCAGCTGCAGGAGAACTTCGGCGCGAACATGCTGGCGATCGTCGACGGTGTCCCCCGGACACTGGCGATCGACGGCTTCGTCACCCACTGGATCACCCACCAGCTCGAGGTCATCGTCCGTCGCACCCGCTTCCGCCTGGCGAAGGCGGAGGCGCGCATGCACATCCTGCGCGCCTACCTGAAGGCGCTCGATGCGCTCGACGAGGTCATCGCGCTGATCCGCCGCTCCCCCACGGTCGACGAGGCGCGCACGGGTCTGAAGGCCCTGCTCGACATCGACGACGATCAGGCCGATGCGATCCTGTCGATGCAGCTGCGTCGTCTCGCAGCCCTCGAGCGTCAGAAGATCCTCGACGAGGCGGCGGAGCTCGAGTCCCTGATCGCCGAGTACAAGGCGATCCTGGCCGACGAGTCGCTGCAGCGCGACATCATCCGCGAGGAGCTGACCGGCATCGTCGACCGCTTCGGTGACGACCGCCGCACGCACATCCTGCACGGATTCGACGGCGACGTGTCGATGGAAGACCTCATCGCCGAAGAGGAGATGGTGGTCACCATCACCCGCGCCGGGTACATCAAGCGCACGCGCAGCGACAACTACCGGTCGCAGCACCGTGGCGGCAAGGGCATCAAGGGCGCCCAGCTGCGGGCGGATGACATCGTCGAGCACTTCTTCGTGACGACCACGCACCACTGGCTGCTGTTCTTCACCGACAAGGGCCGCGTGTACCGCTCGAAAACGTACGAGGTCCCCGAGGCCGGGCGCGATGCGAAGGGCACGCACGTCGCGAACCTCCTCGCCCTGCAGCCCGACGAGAACATCGCGCAGGTGCTCGACATCCGCGACTACGCCGTGGCCGACTACCTCGTGCTCGCGACGCGTGACGGTCTGGTCAAGAAGACCAGGCTCGACAGCTATGACACCAACCGCCAGGGCGGCGTCATCGCGATCCGCCTGAACGACGAGGACGAGCTCGTCTCGGCCCTCATGGTCAACGCCGAGGACGACATCCTGCTCATCAGCCGTCGAGGGATGTCGGTGCGGTTCAGTGCGACGGACGAGGCGCTGCGCCCCATGGGTCGTGCGACGGCCGGCGTGAAGGGCATGAAGTTCCGCGAGGGCGACAGCCTGCTCTCTGCATCCGTCGCCGCACCGGGGCACTTCGTGTTCGTGGTCACCGACGGCGGGTACGCGAAGCGCACCGCGATCGAGGAGTACCGCGTCCAGGGACGCGGTGGATTCGGCATCAAGGTCGCCAAACTCAACGACGATCGGGGCACCCTCGCCGGTGGTCTGATGGTGGCGGAGGACGACGAGGTCTTGGTGGTTCTCTCCAGCGGCAAGGTGGTACGCTCTGCCGTGGCCGAGGTGCCGGCGAAGGGCCGAGACACCATGGGAGTGGTGTTCGCCCGTACGACGGAAGCGGACCGGATCCTCGCCATCGCCCGCAACAGCGAGCGCGGCCTCACCGACGACGCCGAAGCGGACGAGGCGGAATCGGACCCCGGTGCCGCCGCCCCCGAGACGACCGAGAACCCTGAGGAAGCAGACGCATGAGCACAGTAGCCGACAAGCTGGCGAAGAAGTCCACGCGCAAGACCGGAGGCAAGCAGGTCCGCCTGCGTCTGGTGTACGTCGATTTCTGGTCGGCTGTGAAGCTCTCGTTCCTGGGAGCCGTCGCGCTCGCGATCGTCACGATGGTGTCGTTCTTCCTGATCTACCTCGTGCTCCAGGCCACCGGGATCCTCGCTCAGGCGGATGAATTCGTCGGCGTCGTCACCGACGAGTCCGTGCGCATCTCCGAGATCGCCGGTCTGCCGCAGGTGATGGCGTTCGCGGCCGTGGTCTCGATCCTGAACCTGATCGTCTTCACCGTCCTCGGCGCTGTCGTGGCCGGTATCTACAACGTCGCCGTGAAGGTGACCGGCGGGCTGCTCGTCGGCTTCATGTCGAACTGACCCCCGGGTTTCTCTGAGGGGCGGATGCGCACAGCATCCGCCCCTCAGTCGTTCCCGGGTCGCGAAGGTAGGGAAAACCCGACATCGGGTGTCCGGCTGCCTCGGTGTCGGCCTCGTCAGCCCCGCCGTACCTTGGAACCATGACGACACAGACTGCCACGCCACCCGAGGTGACGGCCACGAAGCCGCCGCTTCGCCTCTTCCTCTCGATCCTGCATCTCGCGGGCATCGGGGTCATCGGCGGCTTCATCTTCGCAACCCTCTCGGGTCTGCTCGGCACGGGTCTCGGTCTGCTGTTCGCGGCCGGCATCGGGGCGGTGCTCCTCGTGGGTCTCGTCTACGCGCTGTTCGGCGTCGGCTGGTTCGAGGTCGCCCGGGTGGGAGCCCTGTACCGCACGCCGATCGCACCGCTGCGGTGGCGTCCGCGAGATCGCCCCGGTTTCGTGGGTTGGCTTCGCTCCCTGGGGCGGCAGTCGATCGACGGCCGCATGTGGCGGGCGCTCGCGAACTTCGCGATCACCGCTGTCCTCGGGTGGATCGTGCTGCGTCTGGCCTGGGGCATCGTGTGGTCGGTGATCATCTGCTTCGCTCCCCTGACCGGCGCGGACACCGTCATCGGCCCGTTCGGAGGCGGCGGCATCGCGGTCGCCTGGGCGCCCGTCGTCGGAATCCTCGGGTTGGCCGCATCCCTCGCCGGCATCATCGGTCTGGCCCTGCTGCACCGCGTGCTCGCGCTATCGATCGTGGTGCGCAGCCGTGAGGCTGAGCTGACCGAGCGGGTGCGCACCAGCTCCGCCCAGCGCGAGGGGGCGGTGCGGGCGGCAGATGTCGAGCGCACACGCATCGAGCGCGACCTGCATGACGGCGTCCAGCCTCGACTCGTGTCAGTGGGGATGACGCTCGGCCTCGCCCAGCAGAAGATCGATCACGACCCCGATGCGGCCAAGGAGCTCATCGCCGAGGCGCACACGTCGACCAAGGCGGCCATCACCGAGCTGCGACAGCTCGCCCGAGGCATCCACGCCTCGGTGCTCGACGACCGCGGTCTCGATGCCGCGTTGTCCGCGCTCGCGGGGCGCTCGCACATTCCGGTGAGTCTCGACGTGCGCATGGACGGCCGGTGCAGTCGCGAGGCCGAGGCCGCGGTGTACTTCTCGATCGCCGAGTCGCTGACCAACGCCGCGAAGCACTCCAGGGCCAGTGCGGCCAGGGTCACCGTGCGACTGCGCGACAGCGGCGTGCTCTGGGCGCGTGTCGAGGACAACGGCATCGGCGGCGCCCAGGTGCAGCCAGGCGGCGGCCTCGACGGCATCGCGAACCGCGTGCTCGCCGCCGGCGGCACCTTCCGCCTGGAGAGTCCCGTCGGCGGGCCGACCAGCCTGGAGGTGAACGTGCCATGCGCATCCTGATCTGCGAGGACTCGGTCCTGCTGCGTGAGGGACTCGTGCGACTGCTCGAAGACGCCGGCCACACCATCGTCGCGGCCCTGCCCGATGTCGAGGGACTGCGGGAGGCGGTGTCGACGAGCGACCCCGAGCTCTGCATCCTCGACGTGCGTCTGCCCCCCACCTTCACCGATGAGGGCATCAGGGCCGCACTCGCGCTGCGCGCGACCGACCCCGCGCTCCCGCTTCTCGTGCTGTCGCAGTATGTGGAGGAGCGGTACGCGTCTGACCTCATCGCCGCGCAGGGAGGTCCGCTGGGCTACCTGCTCAAAGATCGCGTCGCTGACGTCTCGGAGTTCCTCGCCTCCGTGCAGCGGATCTCCGAGGGCGCGACCGTGCTCGATCCCGAGGTCGTGGCGCAGCTGCTCACCCGGCGCAACCGCGACGACCGGATGCAGAGGCTCACCGAACGTGAACGCACGGTGCTGGCGCTGATCGCAGAGGGCAAGTCGAATCAGGCGATCGCCGGTCTGCTCTACGTCTCCGAGGCGAGCGTCGAGAAGCACATCACCGCGATCTTCCAGAAACTGGGCTTCGAGCAGGGCGAGTCGGGCAACCGGCGCGTGCTGGCGGCGCTCGCGCACATCGAGAACACCGGCGGTACGACGCCGACCGGACAGACAGGAATGGCACGATGACGATCAACGACGACCACCGGGGTGGCCACACGCCACTGACGCCGCCGCCGGCGGCTCCCGAAGCGACGGCCGAGACCCCCGGAACGCCGGGGCAGCAGTCCCCCGCACAGCCCACAGAACAGCATCGGACCCCGGGAGCGACAGCCATCCTGGTCGTGACGGCCGTGGTGGGCGGTGTCGCCCTGCTCGCCTCGGGCGGCGCAGCGGCCTTCGCCGGCACCGGTGGGCTGCTCTCCTCGTCGACCGGCTCGGGTGACGTCGTGCAGACCGTGGATGCGAGCGGGCTGCAGGGCATCGACCTCGACGTCGACGCGGGCAACATGCGCGTCGAATTCGGCGACGTCGATGAGGCGCGGCTCTCGGTCAGCAACAGCCGTGGACCGGCATGGACCCTCGAGCGCGAGGGTGACGAGCTGGTCGTGCACTCCCCGAACTCCGAGTTCGGGTGGTGGTTCGGCAGCTGGTTCGGTGACGACCAGTCGGCGGTGCTGACGCTGCCCGACAGCCTTCGCGACTCCGCCGTGGACGCGGACATGACCCTCGATGCCGGCAGTCTCGACGTGGTCGGGGACTTCGGGGAACTCGACCTCACCGTCAATGCGGGGGCGCTCGATGTCGAGGGGGCTGCGAACAGCGTGAGCATCGACATGAGCGCCGGCCGCGCCGACGCCCTGCTCGACGGAGTGGAGACTGCGGCCCTCAGTGTCTCGGCGGGCGACCTCAGCGTCGATCTGACCGGACGGGCGCCCACGACGACGACGATCGACGTGAGCGCCGGGTCGGTGGATCTCACCGTGCCGAACACGTCGTATGCGATCACGCAAGATGTCACCGCGGGATCCCTCGACGCGAAAGTCGAGCAGTCGGCCGACGCCCAGCGGGCGATCGATGTGTCTCTGGCTGCGGGCAGAGTCACGATTCGCCCCGGTCGGTGATCCTCGTCGAGGGCGGGGTTCGACGGTTCCCCGCCCTCGATTGGGTAAATCTCAGAATCTCCGGTAAAGTTTCGGAGGTTGACGGGCCCATAGCTCAGGCGGTTAGAGCGCTTCACTGATAATGAAGAGGTCCCAGGTTCAAGTCCTGGTGGGCCCACTCATCAACTCAAGAAATCCCTCACGGGGCCTTAGCTCAGTTGGTAGAGCGCCTGCTTTGCAAGCAGGATGTCAGGAGTTCGAATCTCCTAGGCTCCACACTGTGTTGAGACAGTTCGAGAAGGCCCCGCCTGGTGCGGGGCCTTCTCGTTTATCCCCTCTCCACAGGTGTTAACAACCCTGTTAACAACCATGCACGCACCTCTGTTCACGCACCGACGAAACCACATTCCATGTCTTCGCAAGGATCGCAACCCCCCTTCTCAGCTCCGCGACTCGGGCGTAACCTGCCGGTCATGGGTGAGGAGAAATCCACGATGGTCCAGACTGAGGTCACTTTCGACGGGACGAGCTTCCTGCTGTCCCAGGACCAGGACGTGGGTGAGCTTCGTCGCCGCATCGAGGAGGCGACACGGGGCACCGGCACGTTCGTCGACGTGGTCGTCGTCGGCAACCGGCAGGTGAGCGTGCTGATCACTCCGCGCAGCCACGTCACGATCAGTGTCGCCACCGTCGCCTACGACTCGCGTGACACCGGCGACCTCGACTATCCGTACGGCGGGTACTACGACGTCATCTGACACGGTTCGACGTGTCAGATCCGCGGGCCGCGGATCATGCGCACGGGCCCTCTCACCTCTCGGATGTCGACGGTCTCACCCTTCTGCGTGACCACGATCTCGTCGCTGTCCGCGAGGTTGCTCGCGACGCGGCGCACCTGGGGCATCAGCGCACGCCAGGAATCCCCGCCGATCGCGCGGGCCACATCGCTCGGGCAGATCGACGACCCGTCGCGTTTGCGCGTGAGAGCGCGGATGGTCGCGGCGATCCTCTCGTCGAACTCCTCCCCGGCCGGCTCCTCCCACCACGGCGCTCCGCGCTCGCCCAGAGCGGTCTTCGCATCCTGCACGCGTCGTCGGGCATCGGATTCCGCGGCTCTGACCGCACGCCGCGCTGCCATGAGCTCGTCCACCAGCTCCTGACGGAACGAATCCGGGATCGAAGGATCCGTCGCCCGCCATCGGCGCCCGCCGATGATCACGTGGTGTCCGTCGGGCGTGAGCTCGGGGCCCCCGTCGTCCGTGTCGCCCGCCTTCGTGGAACGTGCGCCCCTGTCCGATGCCATGAACGGCAGTCTGCCCTCGTGGTGCGACACGCGACAGGGGCTTGACCGCCCCGGGATGGGGCCGTCGGGCGGCGCCCGTCTCAGCCGACCGCGGTGAGCCCGTGAGGGGCGACGTTGAGGCGCTCGCAGCCGTCTGCGGTCACCACGACGATGTCCTCGATGCGGGCGCCCCACTGCCCCGCGAAGTAGATGCCCGGCTCGATGCTGAAGGCCATGCCCTCGCGGAGCACGAGGTCGTTACCAGGGGCGATGTAGGGCTCCTCGTGCACCGAGACGCCGATTCCATGACCCGTGCGGTGCAGGAACGCGTCGGCGAGTCCCGCCTCGGCCAGGACGCTGCGCGCTGCGGCATCCACGTCGTGCGCGGTCGCCCCGGGGCGCACGGCGTCGACGGCGGCCTGCTGGGCGCGCACCAGCACGCCGATCCGCTCCGCCGCATCTGGGGCCGGGCTTCCGACGACGTAGGTGCGCGTGCTGTCGGAGTTGTAGCCGCTGGGCACGGCTCCCCCGATGTCGACGACGACGACGTCTCCGTCCTGGATGACCCGGTCGGACACCTCATGATGCGGGTCGGCGCCGTTCGGACCCGATCCCACGATCACGAACTCCACTGTGCGGTGTCCTTCGGCGACGATGGCGTCGGCGATGTCCGCCGCCACCTCGCGCTCGGTGCGGCCGGTACGCAACCACTCGTGCACCCGTCGGTGCACGGCGTCGATCGCCGCTCCGGCTCTGCGCAGCTCGGCCACCTCGTCGGCGTCCTTGATCATGCGGCCCTCGCGCAGCACCGGCGTCGCGAGCTCGATGTCCACGCCGAGTCTCCGTGCCAGGGGCACCACGTGCAGCGCCGGAAGCGCGTCGGAGACGCCGACCCTGGACACCGTGTCGAGGGCGGCGGCGACCAGTTCGTACGGATCCTCGCCATCGACCCAGTCGGCGACGGCGAGACCGAGATCACCCACGGCGGTGCTGCGCACCTTGGCCAGTTCCATCCGAGGGACGACGACGGTCGCAGCCGTGCCGGGGCCGAGGATCAGCGCGGTGAGGCGCTCGATCGTGTCGCCCTCGACACCCACGACGTACTCGAGGTCGGGGCCCGGGCCCACGACGATCCCGTCGAGGCCCGCCTCGGCGGCCAGGGCTGACGCACGATCGAGTCGGGCGGCGTAGACGGATGCGGGGAAGAACGGCTGCGTGCTCACGGCATCCACGCTACTGCGCGCACAGCAGCTGTGAGGGCTCAGCTCGCGGCGAGGCGGATGCGCTCGCTCAGCAGCGTGCGGTTGCTTGCCGACAGGTCGAGCAGGGCATATGCCGTGGGCCACATGGTGCCGTCGTCCAGGTTCGAGATCGGCTCGAAGCCGAAGGTTCCGTAGCGAGCCTTGAACTTGCTGGCGGGCTGGAAGAAGCACAGCACCTTGCCGTCCTTCCCCCACGCGGGCATGCCGTAGTAGGTGCGCGGCACCAGCTCGGGCGCGACCTCGCTGACGAGATCGTGCAAAGCGGCGGACAGCTCTCGGTCACCGGCGTCGGGAAGCTTGGCGATGGCGGCCTCGAGATCGGCCAATCCCTCTGCCCGCACATCCTCCGGGGTCTTCCTGGCGCGCGAGCGGGACTTGCGCTTGTCGGCCGCCGCCTCCTTCATGGCCTCGCGCTCCTCTGCGCTGAAGTTCTTCTCGTCGTCGGCCATGGTCGATCCTCTCCTCGGGTGTCGCGTGATGGCTTCAGACTACGGATCAGGCCGTCGCGGTGCTTCTCGATTCCTGATCGATAGGCGGCGCCCTTCGCGCGCGCCCGACACATACGACGCCTCCCACGCCGCGCGAACTAGGGTGTTCTCATGGACATGCGGGTCGCGGCATACGCGGTCGTCACCGATGACGACGGACGCATACTTCTGGCGCGCTGGATCGAGGGCCGCCGGGTCGCCTGGACCATGCCGGGTGGCGGACTGGAGCCCGGCGAGGCTCCGGAAGACGCAGTGCGCCGCGAGCTGCGCGAGGAGACGGGGTACACCGTCAAGGTCGGCGAACTGCTGGGCATCCACTCGCGCGTGATTCCCGCGAGTCAGCGCGTGACGCCGTCGGATCAGCCTCTGCACACCTTGCGCATCGTGTACCGGGCGACGGTACGGGGTGGACGGTTGCGGTTCGAGACCGATGGATCCACCGACATGGCCGAGTGGTTCCCCCGCGCCGCGGTCGCAGAGCTGCAGCGCGTGAAGCTGGTCGACATCGCCCTGCGGATGGCGGGCATCCTCTGAGTCAGGCGCGCGGTTCTTCGGGGACCGAGATGTCTGCGACCGTGGCGTCGTACGCCGCGATCAGATCGTCGGCGTCGACGAAGAGGCTGTATCCGTGGGCACCGGCACCCATCGCGATGCGCTGACCCACGATGGACTCGTCGGCGAAGACCGGCCACGCGGTCGTGCTGCCGATCGGCACGATGGTGCCTCGTTCGTATCCCGTCGCCGCCAGAGCGAGATCCGGTTCGGGCAGGCGAAGCTTGTTGACGCCGACCACGGCACGCAGCTTCGGCCACGAGATCGAGCGTCCGCCCGGGATCAGAGCGAAGAGGTAGGTGTCGTCCGACCGCTTGACCACCAGGGTCTTCACGATGCCGGAGGCGGGGATGCCGAGGAGCTCCGCAGCCTCGAACAGGCTGCCGGCGGCCGGTCGTTCGAGGATCTCGATGTCGAGACCCCGCGATGCGGCGGCATCCCGCACCCGTGCATGAAGATCCGCCGGCTCGGAAGCCGGCGGATCCGATGGTGATGTCACGCGTCGGGTGCAGAGAGCGGGTCGTCGGCGACCCAGAGCTCGTCGTCCGCGCGAAGCGCCTGCCAGGCGGCGTACAGCACGCCGGCCGCGGCCGCGGCACCGAGGATGATCGCGATGATCGAACCTGCGCTGGGGCCCTTCGGCTCGGGCTTCGTCGCCTTGCGGACCTTCTTCACGACACCTTCGCGCTTGGAGTTCGCGACGTCCCATGCGGTGAGCGCAGTGCCCACGACGCCACCGACGATCGGAACGACCTTGTCGTCGACGACGTGATGACCGAAACGGACTCCGCGATCGACGACCGGCGCCAGGCGACGGTTGTAGGTGTCCTGCACGGCGGGTCCGACCTGCTCGCGGCCGAAGTGGCCGAGCTGGCGTCCGGCCTCACGTGCGACGTCGGCCGCATGGCCGACCAGGACCTGCTGGTTCTCCCAGAGCTGGTTCGCGTCGGACTGAAGACGACGCAGCTCCTTCTTCCGCTTGCGGCTGATGCTCACGATGCTCTCCTGTCGATTGGAGTACGGGTTCCCCATCTTGCCACGCGACCCTGGATGGGGGGAGGGAATCGCCGAACCCTTGCATCTGGCGTCGATCAGCGCTATCGCACGGCCCGCGCACCGGAAGCTCTGAGAGAATGAACGCATGGTCAACGCTTCTCATGTCGCAACCCTGCACACCAACCACGGTGACATCGTCATCAACCTCTTCGGCGATCACGCCCCGAAGACGGTCAAGAACTTCGTCGGTCTCGCCGACGGCACCCAGGACTGGACGCACCCCGCCACCGGCAAGCCGGGCGAGGGCCCGCTGTACAAGGACGTCGTCTTCCACCGCATCATCCCGAACTTCATGATCCAGGGCGGCGACCCGCTCGGACAGGGCGTCGGCGGACCGGGCTACAACTTCGACGACGAGATCAACATGGAGCTCACCTTCGCCGAGCCCTACATCCTCGCCATGGCCAACGCCGGCCTTCGTCGCAACGCCATCACGGGCAAGGCCGAGGGCACCAACGGCTCGCAGTTCTTCATCACCACCGACCCGACCCCCTGGCTCCAGGGCAAGCACACGATCTTCGGCGAGGTCGCCGACGACGCCTCCAAGGCCGTCGTCGACAAGATCGCAGCCGTTCCGACCGCTGCGGGCGACCGCCCGATCGAGCCGGTCGTGCTGCAGTCGATCGACATCGTCGCAGCCTGACGACGCGGGCCGATCCGGATGACGACGCCTGAGTTCGCGGGCAATCGCGACAACTTCTGCTACCGGCATCCGGATCGGCAGAGCTTCGTGCTCTGCCAGCGATGCCTGCGCACGATCTGCCCCGAGTGCCAGACGCAGGCCGCCGTCGGCGTGATCTGCCCCGAATGCATGGCAGAGCAGCGCAAGAGCCGCACTCCCGCCCAGAAGCGGGCCGAGCGCCGCTGGGGCGGTCGCAACACCGCCACGGCGACCGTGCGCAGCGGCAAGCCGATGGTCACGTACGTGCTGCTCGCGATCACCTCGTTCATCGGACTCGTGCAGCTGATCCCCGGCCTCGGAGACGCCGTCACGGCGCAGCTGCTGTTCGCACCGAGGTACCTGTACCCCGATCTCTCGCTGCTGCCCTTCGAGCCGTGGCGACTGCTCACCGCGGTCTTCGCACATGGCGGGATCTTCCACCTCGGGCTGAACATGCTCGCCCTGTGGATGCTGGGGCAGAACCTCGAGCCGATGCTGGGCCGAGCGCGCTATCTCTCGCTTTACCTGATCAGCGGACTCGGCGGCTCGGTCGCGGTCGCTCTGCTAGATCCCTTCGGTGCGACGGTCGGTGCGTCGGGGGCGATCTTCGGCCTGATGGCGGCGCTCCTCATCATCGGACGGCACATCGGTGCGAACGTCACCGGCATCCTCGTGATCCTCGGCATCAACTTCGTCCTCGGGTTCGTGATCGGCGGGATCGCCTGGCAGGCGCACCTGGGAGGTGCGATCGTCGGAGCGCTCGTCGCGTTCATCCTCACCCGTACCCGGCGTCGGGAGCAGCGCACCGCGCAGATCCTGCTGCTCGCGGCGGTCGTCGTGGCACTGGTGCTGCTCGTGGCCCTGCTCGTGCCCTTCCTGATCACGTCGGTTTATTCCTGATCGGGAGTTGTTAACAGGGTTTTCGACCCATGTGAATAACATCGGTGTAATTCTCCCCAGGGTGGGGATAACCTGTGGATAAATCGGATCTCCGACAGGCAACGATCACAGAAGAAGGCCCCTTCCGCCGACGCGGAAGGGGCCTTCTTCGAAGTGAGGGGGTGCGGGTCAGCGCCAGCGCGTGGTCATCAGGAAGCCGATCAGCGCGATACCGAGGCCGATGGCCAGATTCCAGTTGTCGAGGCCCGGAATCGGGAACTGCATGCCCGAGATGTAGAACACCAGGATCCACGCCAGCCCGAGCAGCATGAAGCCGACCATCACCGGCTTGAACCACACGGCGTTGGGCGCGGCTTCGCCTTCGCTGCGCGGAACTTCGGGTTCTTCGGTGTTACGGTCGCGTGCCATTCCGCCAGTGTACCGAAGTCTCGTATATCGCACGGAATCTCGCGGTGTGGGCGGGACTTCAGGTCGGGGAGATAAGATCGCGCCATGACTGCATCCGTCGTCTCGGGGGAGCGACGCCTTCGCCGTCGCCGCCGTCGTCCGCGCGCGACCTTCACCGGCGTCCTCGGCGAGCTGCTGCTCACCGCCGGCGTGCTCGTGCTGCTGTTCGTCGCGTGGCAGATGTGGATCGGCGACATCATCATCAGCGCCCAGAAGAACGACGAGGGTGCTGCGGTCTCGCAGGAGTGGGCGGAAGAACCTCCACCCGAGCTGCCGCCGCTCATCGAGACCGACGACGGCACCACGGTCTACGAGCCGGTGATCCCGGCCCCGCCCGCCGACACCGAACGCCTCGGCAACATGCAGGTGCCGCGCTTCGGCACCGCTTACAACGTCGGCATCTACGGCGGCACGAGCCGTGCGCGCACGCTCGACGACCTGGGCATCGGCGTCTACACCGACTCGAAGATGCCCGGCGAGGTCGGCAATTTCGCGATGGCGGGACACCGCACCACCTGGGGCAAGCCCTTCAACCAGCTCGACAAGCTGCAGCTCGGCGATGCGATCGTCGTCGAGACGCCCGATGGCTGGTTCACGTACCGCTTCCGCACACTCGAATACGTCAAGCCCTCGCAGACGGAGGTGCTGCTCGATGTCCCGCAGATGCCCGGGGTCGAGACGGGGGAGAGATACATCACCCTCACGGCATGCTCCCCGCTGTACTCGCTCGCGGAGCGCATCGTGGCCTACGGCGTGTTCGAGAGCTTCCAGCCGCGCGCCGAGGGTCCGCCCCCGGCGTTGACCGACCCGCCCCCGCCGCCGGCCGGCCCGTCGATCTAGCCCGAAGGAACGAGACGACACATGTACGCAGCCCTCTGGCGCCTGCTGCCCGGTCCGTGGTGGCTCAAGCTCTTCCTTCTCCTCGTGCTGATCGCAGCCGTGCTCTACGGTCTGTTCTGGTACGTGTTCCCCTGGATCAGCCCGATCGTCGCCCCCGGCGAGGTCGACCTCGAATGACGCGAGTGCTCGTCGTGGACAACCACGACAGCTTCGTGCACACCCTGGTCGGTTACCTGCGAGAACTCGGCGCCGAGGTGACGCTCGTCGAGGCGGATGCCATCGACGCCGCGGCGCTCGAGCGACTGCTCGCCGACGTCGACGGCGTGATGGTCTCACCGGGTCCGGGCTCGCCGGCCGATGCCGGCTCATCCCTCGACGCCGTGCGCATCGCGGCCCGTACGGGAACGCCGCTGCTCGGCGTCTGCCTCGGACACCAGGTCATCGGCGCCGCGTTCGGCGCCCCGGTCACCGAGGCGGCGGAGCTGATGCACGGCATGGTGTCGCAGGTCGTGCACGACGGGTCGGCACTGTTCGCCGGCATCCCGTCGCCCTTCACCGCCGGGCGGTACCACTCACTGGCGTTGGCAGAGTCGACACTGCCCCATGACGTCGTCGTCACCGCGCGTACCGGCGACGGCACCGTGATGGCACTGCAGCACACGACGCTGCCCCTCGTCGGCGTGCAGTTCCACCCCGAGAGCGTGCTCACCGAGGGTGGGTACCGACTCCTCGCGAACTGGCTGCGGATGTGCGGCGACGACTCCGCCGTCGCTCGCGCGGAACGACTGCATCCGCTGGTGGGGCCGGGCGCCGGTCCGACTCAGCCCGCTGCGGCCGCGCAGTAACGCAGTTCGACCGTCGACCCGATCTCGACATCGCCCGGCGCGGCCGACATCGAGGCGACCGTCGGCGGGGTCGCCCCGGGGCAGTCGGTGAGTTCGACCGGGCTCGGTGTGAGACCGATGCGCTCGAGTTCCGCCTGAGCCGCCTCCATCGTCCAGCCGGTGACGTCGGTGAGGGTCACGCGGCCGCTGGCGACCACGAGGTTCACGACCGTCTTCGGTGCGACCTCGGCTTCGGCATCCTCACTCGCCTCCATCACGGTGTCGGCGGCCAGACCGTTGTCGTTCCGTTGGATCACCGTGCCGAGTTCGAGACCGGCGGCGGCGAGGGCATCTTTCGCCGCCGAGAGCGACAGGCCCTCGAGCATGGGAACGACGACGGTCTCTTTGCCGGACGACACGTACACGGTCACCGAGTCGCCCTCGCGCACCGCGGTGCCGGCCTCGGGGTCGGTGCGGATGACATTGCCCTCGGTGATGTCACTGCTCGATTCGAGGATGAGCTTCGCCGTGAGGTCGAGTTCGCTCAGGTCGTCCTGCGCGCGTTCGGACGACACGTTCACGAGGTCGGGCACCTGCCGTGACGTCGAGGGCACCTCGTCGGGACGCATGCTGAGCGTCCATACCCAGAACAGCACCGACGCCAGCAGAACGGCGAGGAGTGCGACACCCGCCCAGATCCAGGCGACGGGAGGACCGGACTGCGTCCGCGCCATCGTCGTATCGGTGCTCAGCTGCCTCAGCGAGCGGGCGGTCTCCTGCGCGGCGCGGGGGCTCGGACCGTAGAGCTCGCTGGTCAGGGCGCCGAGCTCCTTGCGGCTCGGGGCGTGACCGGAGACGGCGGAATCCAGCGCGGAGCGGAAGTGCGCCGCATCCGGGTACCGCTGGTACGGGTCCTTCGCGAGAGCGCGCAGCACGATCGGATCGAGGGCCCCGGGGGAGTCCTCGTTGACCTCGGTCGGCGGAACGGGGGTCTCGCTCACGTGCTGATACGCGACGGCGACGGGAGACTCGCCGCGGAACGGCTGGCGCCCGGTGAGAAGCTCGTACAGCACCACACCTGTGGAGTACAGGTCGGCACGTGCGTCGACCGGCTCGCCCTTGGCCTGCTCGGGCGAGAAGTAGGCGGCGGTGCCGATGATCTGGGTGGTCTCGGCGACCGTCGACGAGGAGTCCGACACGGCACGCGCGATGCCGAAGTCCATGACCTTGACCTGGCCCTTGTCGGTGACCATGACGTTGCCCGGCTTGATGTCGCGGTGCACGACGCCCGCGCGGTGCGAGTAGTCGAGCGCTTCGAGGATGCCGTCGACGTATCGCACGGCGTCGTCTACGGGCACCGGGCCCCTCGCGATGATGTCCTTCAACAGCGTGCCGCTGATCAGCTCCATGACGATGTACGGTGGCTCATCGGTGCCGCTGTCGGCCGTCGACGGGTCGCCGGCGTCGTAGACGCGGACGATCGACGGGTGCGACATACGCGAGGCCGACTGCGCCTCGAGGCGGAACCGCGTGCGGAACGCCGTGTCCCGCGCGAGTTCGGGATCGAGGATCTTGATGGCCACCGCACGACCGAGCGTCAGGTCCTGGCCGCGGTAGACCTTCGCCATCCCGCCGTGCCCGATGAGCTCGTCGACGCGGTAGCGTCCCGCGAGAACGCGTGGCTCTGTCGACACGTACTGACCCCCTGATACCAGCTGATGAATTCTTTCAGACTACGGTGCGATCGTCCGATCAGCCCTGGTCGTCGCCACCCTCTGTCACAGCGGGGATGATCACGACGCCCTTCATCGCATCCGACTGCTCGGACGGCATGTCGCTTCCGCAGAAGACGCGGAAGGTCGCGGTGATGCTCTGCCCCGCGGTTCCGGGGATGATCTGGGTCGACAGGATGCTCGGTCCGAAGCTGCGGATCGACTCACCCGGATTCCCGCCCGAGAACGTGGCGTTCGTGAGCGTCACCTCGAAGGCGGATCGCGCGGGGGTGCCGGACGGGCACTCGAACGACGGCCAGTTGATGGTGACGGGCTCGCCCTCCGTGGGCGTTCCTGCGAGCGTCGGGGTTCCCGTGGGCTTGCCCACCTGGACCTGAGCCTTGTACGTGGTCAGAGTGAGGACGGTGCCGGGGGGCACGTTGCCGCTGGGCTGGACGGACTCGACCGTGCCCTCCTGCTCGGCGCTCGATGCCACGGAGTTGCCTTCGACGCACTCGGCCTGCAGACCGGCGTTCGTCGCCGCCGCTCGCGCGGCCTCGCACTGCATACCCTCGAGGCCGAGGGCCCCGACATCGACGAGCTCGGGCTCCGGTGTCGGCGTGTTCGACGGCGTCGGTGTGTTCGACGGCGCGGGCGGCGGAGTGGTGGCGGTGGTCTCGACGGGCGCGGGGTCGGCGTCACCCTGGTTCATCAGCGCGAAGACGGTTCCGCCGAGCACGATGACCAGCAGGGCGATGAGCGCGATGAGCGGCCAGGTCCACGGGCTGCGCTTCTTCTTCGTGGTCTCGGCATCCTCGTCCGCAGCGACCCTGGTGGGGAGCTGGGCGGTGGTGGGGAGAACGCGGGTCGCTCCCTCGGTGCCGGATGACGTGAGAAGGCGGGTCGCGTCATCGGAGGCGACGCCGCCCGTGGCGATGGCCGGCACCGCGATGGCTGCGGAGTTCAGATCGCCGCGACGCAGGGCCTGCGCGGCACGGGCGACGGTGGCCGACGACGACGGGCGGTCGGCCGGCTTCTTGGCGATCATCGCCATGACCAGGTTCTGCACCGGGATCGGCACGGTGGGCGGCAGCGGCGGCGGCTGCTCGTTGATCTGCGCCATCGCGATCGCGACCTGCGACTCACCCGTGAACGGGCGCTTGCCCGCAAGGCACTCGTAGGCGACGATGCCGAGCGAGTACGTGTCGGTGGCCGGCGATGCCGGGTGCCCCGATGCCTGCTCGGGCGACAGGTACTGCACGGTCCCCATCACCTGGCCGGTGGCGGTCAGCGGCACCTGGTCGGCGATGCGGGCGATTCCGAAGTCGGTGATCTTGACGCGGCCGTCGGGCGTGATCAGCAGGTTTCCCGGCTTGATGTCGCGGTGCACGAGTCCGGCGGCGTGCGCTGCCTGCAGAGCGGATGCCGTCTGAGCGACGATGTCCAGCGTCTTGTCGGCGCTCAGCGCGCCATCGCGCTCGAGAAGGGTCGACAGTGCCTCGCCGGGCACGAGCTCCATGACGAGGTAGGCGCTGCCGTTCTCCTCGCCGTAGTCGAAGACGCTCGCGATCCCCTCGTGGTTGACGAGCGCAGCGTGTCGCGCCTCCGCGCGGAACCGCTCGAGGAACCCGGGGTCCCCCATGTACTCGTCCTTGAGGATCTTGATGGCCACGGTGCGTCCGATGACGTGATCCGTCGCCTCCCACACCTCGCCCATGCCGCCGATCGCAATACGCGACTGCAGCTCGTAGCGACCACCGAACGACACACCCTGCGTCGGTCTCATCTGCCCAGCACCGCCTCTATGACCTTCTTCGCAATCGGAGCGGCGATGGTGTCGCCGGATCCTGACTGCCCTTGTCCGCCGCCGTCTTCGACGAGGACCGCTACTGCCACCTCGGGGTCGTTCGCCGGTGCGAAACCGGTGAACCACAACGTGTAAGGCTTGTTTCCGTTCTCGGTCGTACCGGTCTTCCCGGCGACATCGACCCCGTCTATTCTTGCACCCTGGGCAGCGCCGTTCGAGACACTGGCGACCATCGACGCCGTCACCTGATCGGCGACCGTGGCGTCGAGCGCACGCCCGAACTCGGTGTCGTCGAACGCCCGCACCACCGACAGATCGTTGCCGATCACGGTGTCGACGAGCCGCGGGTTCATGACCACTCCGTCGTTCGCGATCCCTGCCGAGAGCATGGCGATCTGCAGCGGCGTCGCCGTGACCTTGCCCTGGCCGAAACCGGAGAGCGCGGTCTGCGCGTCGTCGAGACCCTGCGGGTAGCTCGACGGCGTGGACTCGAGGGGCGTGGAGAAGCTGCGGTTGAAGCCGAACTTCTCGGCCATCTCACGGATCGCGTCGTCGCCGAGCTGCACCGCGAGCTCTGCCATCGGGATGTTGCAGCTGAGTCTGATCGCCTCGGAGATCGTGACCGTGTCGCCGTCGCCGCAGGTGCTGCCCCAGGCGTTGGCCACGGTGTTGTTCGACCCCGGCAGCTGGAAGCGTGCGGGGTTCGGCAGTGTGGAGTCCGGCGTCCACTTTCCCGACTCGTACGCGGCCGCGGCGACGATGAGCTTGAACGTCGAGCCCGGGGGGTTGAGGTCGCCGGCGATGGCACGGTTCGACAGCGGCTTGGTCGGGTCGCCGACGAGCTGATCGTAGGTCGTGTTCGCGGCATCCGCATCGTGGGTCGCGAGCAGGTTGGTGTCGAACCCGGGGGTCGATGCCATCGCGAGGATGCGTCCCGACTTCGGCTCGATCGCGACGACGGCGCCGTTGAGGCCCTGCAGTGCCTGGTACGCGGCGGTCTGCGCCGCGGTGTCGAGGCTCAGCTCGATGCTGAACCCGGTCTGCGGCTGCCCGGAGAGGATGCGCTCGATCTCGGCGAAGAACGCGCTCGACCCGGTGCCCGAGAGGTCGGCGTTCATCGCGCGCTCGATGCCGGTCGCCGACTGCAGAGCGGGGTTGAAGTACCCGGTGACCGGTTCCCACATCGCGGCGTCGGTGTAGACGCGCTGGAACTGGTAGCGATCCTCCGACGGGGTCGACGAGGCGATCGCGACGTCGTCGACGATGATCGAGCCGCGCTGGATCTCGTAGCTGTCGAGCAGCGTGCGGCGGTTGTTCGGATCCTGGGCGAGGGTGTCGGCCTCGACGACCTGGATCCAGCTGGTCGCGGCGAACAGCGAGATGAACATGAACAGCATCACGATGCTGAGACGGCGGAGTTCTTTGGTCATGTGACGCCCCCTCGACCGGAGTGCGCGCCGGTTCCTGAGCGCTCGTCGACCCGTCGCTGCGCTCCGGTTCCTGAGCGCTCGTCGACCCGTCGCTGCGCTCCGGTTCCTGAGCGAGCGAAGCGAGACGAAGGGCGCTCAGCGACCGAACCTACGAAAGCTGTGGTCATGTCAGCCGATCACCGCCCGGGGTTGGCTGCGGACACCGTCGGAGATGCGCAGCAGAACGGCCACGATCAGCCAGTTGGCGACGAGGGAGGATCCACCGGCGGCGAGGAACGGCGTGGTGAGACCGGTGAGCGGGATGACGCGGGTCACGCCGCCGACCATGATGAACACCTGCAGCGCGATCGTGAACGAGAGGCCCGTCGCGAGGAGCTTGCCGAAGTCGTCCTGACCGGCGAGGCCGATGCGGATGCCGCGGCTGACGAACACCATGTAGAGGCAGAGGATCGCGAACAGCCCGACGAGGCCGATCTCCTCGCCGAGGCTCGTGATGATGTAGTCGCTGTGCGCCAGAGGAGTGACCTCGGGGCGCCCCTGACCCCAGCCCGTGCCGAGCAGCCCGCCGTGCGCGAGGCCGAAGAGCCCCTGCATGGGCTGGAACCCGGCGCCGTCGGGGTCGACCTTCTCGGGATCGAACAGGAACAGCCAGTTGACGAAGCGCCCCTGGACGTAGCTGAGGATCTGCGTCGCCACGGCGACGCCCGCAGCGACCAGGGCGAGGCCGATGAGCACCCAGCTGGTCTTGCCCGTGGCGACGTAGAGCATCGCCACGAACATCCCGAAGATGAGGGTTCCCGTGCCGAGGTCGCGCTGGATCACGATGATGCCGAGCGAGATCGCCCACACCACCAGCACGGGACCGAGCTCCCGCATGCGCGGCCAGGTGATGCCGAGGAACTTGGTTCCCACCGAGGTGAGGCTCTCGCGAGTGCGCACCAGGTAGCCGGCGAAGAAGATGGCGAGGCAGATCTTCGCGAGCTCGCCGGGCTGGAAGGCGAACATGCCGCCGAGCGACACCCACACGGCGGCGTTGGCGTCGGGGATGCGCAGGCCGGGCACGAACGGCAGCAGCAGCAGCAGGATGCCCGAGAGGCCGAAGATGTAGGTGTAGCGGAACAGCACGCGGTAGTTGCGCAGCAGGATGACGCAGGCGATCGCGCCGGCGAGCGAGATCGCCGACCAGGCGAGCTGCTTCGTCGAGTACGCGTTCCAGCCGGTGAGCGACTTGGCGATGTCGATGCGGTAGATCATCGCGATGCCGAGGCCGGTGAGCAGGGTCGCGATCGGCAGCACGAACGGGTCGGCGTCGGAGGCGACGGCGCGCAGCACGAAATGCACCGCGAAGGCGAGCACGGCAAGGCCGCCGCCGATCGCGAGGATCATCGGGTCGATCAGGCCGAGCGCGCCGAGCTGCACGAGGGTGAGCGATGCGCCGCTGATCGCGACCGCGAAGAGCAGCAGCCAGAACTCGCGGTTGCGCTGCGTCTGCGGCATCCGCATGCGTCGGAGCGCCGTGATGACGCTCGTGTCCGCCGTGACGTCGGTGGTCATCCCGCATCCTCCGTCGGCGTGGGCAGGGGAGTGGGCAGCGGCGTCTCGCCGGTGACGCGATCGGCGCCGGCCTGCAGACGTGAGACGATCGCCTCGGCGTCGGAGAACGACCGGGCGGTGATCGTGCGCTCCACGGAGTCGCGCTGATAGGGCGGCAGGTTCGCGAGCAGGATGTCGGTGTCGCGCAGCGGAGTCGAGAGCGTGATCGGCCCGATGTTCTGCTGCACGCCCTGATAGATCACGACGCTGTCGTCATCGGCGCCGACGAAGTAGCGCGTCTGCGTCCAGCTGTAGGCGGCGAAGGCGGCGAACGCGAGCATCGCGAGCACGACGAGCATCCCGGCGATCCAGCCCCAGCGGCGGCGCTTGGCGCGACGGCGGTCCTCTTCTATGAGCTCCTCGAGGTACTCGGGTGCCGGCTCGAAGTGGCTGGGTTCGTTGGCGGCCTGGCGCACAGGGTGCAGCCAGTTGCCGCGGGGGGCGCGCACCGGCGGGACCGTGACGTTCGAGGGGTTCGACGCGGAGCCGACGATCGTGGGCGTGCCCGAGTGCATGGCATGCTGCCCGCCGACCTCGACGAGCACGATCGTGACGTTGTCGGGAGCTCCGCCGTCGAGCGCCTGCTTGAGCAGGTTGTCGGAGGTGCGCCCGGGAGCCATGCCCATGCGCATCGCCTTGAGGATATGGTCCTCGTCGACGACGCCCGAGAGACCGTCGGAGCAGAGCAGCCAGCGGTCGCCCGGTTGCGTGTGCATGACGAACATGTCGAGCTCGGGATCCGCGTCCATGTCGCTCAGCACGCGCATGAGCACCGAGCGCCGAGGGTGGTAGCGGGCTTCCTCGGGGGTGATGCGTCCCGAGTCCACCAGCCGCTGCACGAAGGTGTGGTCCGCGGTGATCTGGGTCACCGCGTCGTCGCGGTACAGGTAGATGCGCGAGTCGCCGATGTGGCCGATGACCGCGTAGTCGTCGACCATGATGATGGCGCTGAGCGTGGTGCCGAGACCTGCGAGCTCGGGGCGATCCTTCGCGGCGCGGATCAGGTCGCCGGCAGCCGTCGTGGCGGCGGCCTGCAGCGAGGCCTGCGCGTCTTCGACCGACGCGTAGGGCTGATCGAGAGGCTCCAGCCGATGGATCGCGATGCTCGAGGCGACGTCGCCGCCCGCGTGGCCGCCCATGCCGTCGGCCACGACGAAGAGGTTCGCCCCGGAGTACCCGGAATCCTGGTTGTTGGAGCGGACCTTCCCGGTATGGGAGATCGCGGCGCTCGAGCCTTCGAAGACCATGCCCGGGTCAGGCTCGCAGCTCGAAGGTCGTGGCGCCCACCTTGATCGGGGTGCCGAGAGCGAGACCGACCGGACCGCCGGTGACGCGCTGACCGGCGACGAAGGTGCCGTTCGTCGAGTCGAGGTCCTGGATCGCCCAGCTGTCGCCGCGCAGCATCAGGCGCGCGTGATGGCTGGAGGTGTAGTCGTCGCGGATCACCAGCGCCGATTCGCTCGAGCGTCCGATGGTCAGGGTGTCGGTGCCCAGCGGCAGCTCCAGACCGGCCTTGGGTCCTGAGGTGATCACGAGCCGCTTGGCGGTCGCGATGGTCGCAGGACCGGTGCTGGCCTTGGCCGACGCGGGACGTGATGCGACGGGTGCTGCGGCCGGTGCCGGAGCGGGGGCGCCCGCGGTGGCCTCGGCCGGGAGCTTGCGCACCTTCATGCCGAACAGGTCGGCACGCAGCGAGTAGATGACGCCGAAGACGAAGAACCACAGCAGCAGCAGGAAGCCGATGCGCAGCAGCAGGAGGACGAGTTCACTGGGTGTGCTCACGAGAGGGCTCCGAACGCACGGGTCGCATCGTCGTCACGCGGCCGAGGCGGGCGTGACGGGGTGGCGACGGGAACGATGCGGAACACCAGGTCGGTGCGTCCGATGGTCATGGTGGTGTCGGTGGGGAGCGCGGCCTCGCGCACCTTCTGACCGTTCACCTTGGTGCCGTTGGTCGAGCCGAGGTCGCGCATCATGGCGCGCTCGCCGTCCCAGAGGACTTCGATGTGCTTGCGGCTGGATCCGGCATCCCCGATGGTGATGTCGGCATCGGAGCCGCGTCCGATGACCGTGCGAGCGCGCGTGAGGGGGTGGCGCCGACCGTCGACGTCGATCACCGCCTGCCAGTTGACGCGGCCCTCGACGGTTCCCGAGCTGACGTTGACGGTGCCGGTGGCGACCTTGTCGTCTGCCTCGAGGTCGATCGAGAGCGGCCCCGAGAAGCTGTAGCCCTGAGACTTCGCGTGCTTCGAGAGAAGAGCGTGCAGCTCGTCGGTCAGGGCCGCGCCCAGCGTCCGCATGCGCTCGGCGTCGTCGGTGCTCAGGCGCACGACGAAGCTGTTGGGCGCGATGATGCGGTCGCGGCTGACCACGGCCGCCTTGGTGTCGGCCTCACGCCGCAGGGCCGAAGCGATCTCCACAGGCTGGATGCCGCTGCGGAAGGTCTTCGCGAACGCGCTGTTCACAGCGCGCTCGAGACCCTTCTCAAAGCTGTCAAGTAGTCCCACTGGGCTCCTCTGGCATACCGACCGGTAGGGACATCGTAGCCAGGTGGCCTGGGTGAACGCCCTCGCGAAGCGGGAGAACGCCGAGAATCCGGGGGAGAGGGGGAGTGCGGAGGCATCCCGTGGTGGTGTCTCGAGGTCGCCGATCGGTGCCGGATGCCGGACCTCGGCACGTCTGCAGGAACGGAACGGCCGTCTCGTCCTGCATCCGTGCCTGGGTCCTGCGGACGGTCGCGGTCCTGGTTTCATCGCAGGGCGGATCGCGTGATATCTTTGGGAAGTTGAGTTCTTCGGAGCCCGACAGACTCGCGCGAGTGGCGGAATGGTAGACGCGCTGGCTTCAGGTGCCAGTGTCCTTATGGACGTGGGGGTTCAAGTCCCCCCTCGCGCACAGCGGGCTCTGTTCGTTTATTCAGGGCAAACTGTTCGTAAATTGAAAGCGCCGGTCAGAGAAGGTTTCTGACCGGCGCTTTCGTCTTCGTGGGCGTCGGCTCCTCATAAGGGACTTCACTGCAGCCTTGCGAGCGTCATGCATTACTACTGTTGTGGCATGACGCCGCTTCCGGTTCCGCCCGACTCGTTCGAGGGCCCCAACTTTGGCATCGCGCTCGCGGCTCTCATCGTGAGCGTTCTCGCTTTCGTTGTTGGCGGGTATTCGCTGGGGTGGCAGATCTTCAGGCACTATCGCTGGGAGCGTCCGCTGCTGACGGTGTCCGGAAACTGGATGCACACTAGCGAGCAGAGCTCCGATGGGCACCGCACGCGAGAGGTCTGGGAGTTGGACATAGAGGTCACGAACACGGGCGATGTGGGTACTCAGATCGTGGATGCGTACTGGGAGTTCGTTTCAGACGATGGCGAACAGCCGCTCCGAGTCTCAGGAAGCAGGCTCGCAGAGCAACCATTGGCGATGCATGTCGATTGGCAACTGCTTGTCGACAGCGGCGAAGTGACTGTCCGAGGCAGTTAGGGGTGACCCTCCGGCGTCTGCGCAACGAAAGCGGTCTTTCGCAGGAGTCTCTGGCGTACCAAGCTGGCATCACCAAGAACCAGCTGCAGCTCATTGAAGCGGGTCGATCCACGGGCCGTAAGGACGGAGCGGGTCGCTCTAACCCAAGGATGGCGACGCTTGCCGGCCTGGCGGATGTTCTCGGTATCTCCGTCGCCGCACTGATGACTGAGTCCGGCCTCTGAGACCTACCGGCATAGCTGGTTTCTCCAGCCACCGCGCATGGGCGAAGTATGGAAGATTACGCCACCCCATTCATCGAGCTCATTGACCGGGAAGCTGCCGACCTCTCGGTAGACGAACGCGAATCATTGGAGTTCTACTATGCCTCCGTGAACCTTGCGGAAGGTCTCCCTCCGGACTCGGTGCCACGACGATGGTGCGTCGTGGCTCAGAACGTCGGAAGGGTCGCGCACATGCTCGGACGGCTCCCGGTATCGGGCGATCCTGGCGCGACCCCGGTGATCCTGGAGTGGATCAGGTTCCAGGCGACTGCAACCCTGAACTCCTATCAGCGCGCACGCCTCGGCTCGTTCCCCGGGGGCGATGCCCTCATCGCGGTGCCCGAATAGATCGTTGCCGCGGGGCGTGGAGCCGTCAGAGGCGCGTTTCGGAGCGCGCCGCCCGGTGCTACACTTCGCGTGGGCTTTGGAATGGGTCGGTGGCCAGGCTTCGAGGACAACGCGACAGTGCCGGCTGACTTACAGGCCGCACACGCAACTTCTGCCAGATAATCTGAGCAGGTGGCAGAACACTCTGGCCGGCGCAGGCTGAAACAGGTCTCGCTTGTTGCTGCCCTCTGCGCTCTGTTCTTCATCCTGGGGGTGTGCCTGGCACCGGCTCTCATCACCGCAGATCTCAACAACTGGGGATTGTGGTTGCGCGACTTCGCCAAGAGTCCAGGCATCGCCGCCGTAGCCGCGCTCATCGCGCTGTTTGGAATCCTTCGCCAGGTCGCCGTGTCGAGGGAGAGCTTGCAGCACCAGCGCGAGACCGCGGCCGGTTCGTCGTGGTGGGACTCGTTTGAGTGGGCGTCGGGCCGCGCCCTGCCCGGGCGAGAAGGGGACATCCCATTGCCCGGCGAGGTGACAATCAGCACTCTTCAAAGCCTCGCGCGCACCGCGTCAACAGACGTGCAGCGTGCCGCTTGCTCGGGGCTCATCGAGGCTCTGACCCCGAGGGTCGGGTCAGGCACCCCAACTGTCGCATCTGCCGAGTCCGCCGAGGCGTCGAACGAAGCGGCGTTTCGTGCACTCACGTCATATGTGAAAGCGAATAACGGAACAGTAGCCGCGTCCCCGGCGGCTGAGGCTACCGTTCGCGAGTACGAGATCTACAAGCGCAGGGTCTTGAACGCTCTGGCGACCCTTAGCCCGGGGATTCTCGTCTTCCGTGAGCCGGAGATCAGCAACTCGAGAGCAGATGCTGTCGTCGAGGTCGAGGGTGTTCCGGTCGCGCTCGAGGTGTCGTTCGCTCGGACGCCCGTAGTCGTCCGAGCTCGCTCCTTCGCAGCGGCTCAGCTGCGTCAAGACGACGCGACAGCACCTCTTGTCCTCGTCTCTCGCTTTGCCTCGCCTTTCTCTCCAGAAGAGGAGCGGAGCCTCCGTGTGGTGATCGCGCAGTGGGAGACATCTGATGATGACGACAATCTTCGTGAGGCGTTGGTGCGGGCGTCGCAGCTCTGAGACGCCATCGATGATCCGGGTCGGTGCTTGCGGCGTCGCTGGGTCAAGATGTTGCGGGGTGCCCGTTGTGGTGAAGAGCTCGGCCCTAGTGCAGCCGTCGCCACGGAAGATCGCGGGCTGCTTCGATTCCAACTGCACGGCGTCAAGCTCTCGTAGTGCTGTTGCGCCGCTGCGGACGGCTCCAAACCGCGACGTCCTTGCAGACCCTCCGCTATCACTAGGCTGGCCGCGGTGCCGTTGACCGAAAGGTGGAGCCCATGGAACACATCAGGTTGGACTCCGCGACCACTCGTCCTGAGCTTGTAGCTGCCCATCAGCTCATCGCGGCCGGCGACGGTGCACCTATGACCTTGACGTTGGGTGACACACTCCACCCGGCGAGCCCAGGGCAGTTCAGCGCTTGGCTGCAACTCATTCTCACGTGGGGGCAAGACACCCTCGGGTCGGTGCTTGTGCTGCCGCCCTTGACGGTGTCTCGCGTTCGCAATCGTCATGCGCTTTCGGACGTCGAGGTTGTCGCGTTCCTTCTCGCCGAGCGCATCGTGTGTGATGGTGCCGATGTCACCGACATCGTCCAACCGCTTGCGCGTGACGTGCTTGCGGAACGCCGGTTCCTGTCCACGCATCACGGGGACGGTGACGTGGCCACTCAGTCACTGTTGCTCGCAGCGCACACGTTCACCAACCGCACAAGCCCGGACTTGCACGCCCTATCAGATGGTCATTTGGGTATCGAGGAAACCGCGCGAACTCTGTACCACGACCTGTGGCCGTCGCCTACGCCCGTACGTAAACCGTGGTTGGAGTTTGGGGAGCGAGCGATGCAGTCTGGCGGTGAGACGTACGTCACGCGCACGCTTCCTCCGGATATGCAATCAACTGCCGATGGTCAGCCGTTCCTCAACCTCGGGCGTCGCGCCCCCCAGGTGCGAGGGGTCGCGTCCAGCCTGGTGAAGAAAGTCCGCTCCCGTGCGAAGCCAATGCATGACGAGGTCGGGGAGATTCTCTTTGAGCTCGTTCAGAACACCGAATGGCACGCGTCACGGTGGGCGGGCGGCAGAACGGGCGCGAACTATCGCTCGCTGACGTTCCGGGAGTACACCTACACTCCGCAGACGCTGGTCCAGATGGGCAGGTTTGACCAGAGCTTTGCCGCATACGTCAAGGACGTTGCAGGAGTGGCCGGAGCTCTCACGAACGGCAGCATAATGAGGATGACGTTCGGGAGTATCACTGTGATCGACAGCGGCGTCGGCCTCGCGCGGTCGGTCGCTCGCAGCCTCGGCGAGGAGCACCTCCTCTCCGAGGACACGGAGGTGGGCTATCTCATAGCCGCGCTCGCGAAGCACTTGAAGCGGCGCCGCGTCGACCTGGGAAACATCGGTCTCGCGCGGGTTCAGCAGAGCCTCACCACCCTTCGCGGATACATGTCGGTACGCACCGGGAACGTTGAGATCCTCCGCAACTTCGTCGATAGCCCCTTCGACCCGGTGCTCCCGGACACCGTCCAAGTTCCCCAACCCCCGCTCATGCTCGATTGGATTCCCCTCCACGCGGATGACTTCATCGTCGGCCCCCGCCTGGGAACCGCCGTGACCATCGCCTACCCCGTGGACTTCGAGGTGGTCACGTGAGCGAACAGCGAACATCCGTCAACGAGGACGCCTTCACCTTCGTCACGGACATCACGCGCGACGGCTACCCTGTGTTCGTCGCGATCCACTGGACCGGTGTCCGTTTCACTCCCGACGACACCTTCGTGCAGGACCTGCGGAAGTACCTGACACTTCGTCCTGAGGTTTCAGAGGTGTGGTTTGTCTTTCCCTCGGACATGGTCGACCTGTATCAACAATTGCGAAGGTCAAAGCGTTTCACCTTCGGGGGTACAGGTATTCCGCAGGAGTACCGATTCTTCACCGTCAACGCATCGGGACGGCTCCGCGAGCGATTCCGACCGCGCACGTCTTCGATTCCGAAGATCACAAACGATGTCGAGGACGACATCATCGTGGACGGGTTGCGGCAGATTTTTCGCGACACCGATTCTCTCGCGGCAGCGGCAGCCGGATTCCACTTTGCCCATCCAGGTGGAAAACACTCGACGCACTTCATACGCGCCTCGCAAGCAGTGTCCCGCGTGCAGCATGCCTACTTTGTCGCATTGGCGATGCTTCGTGCGCTTCCGCCGTGCAGCGACGAGGCAACACTGTGGGTGGACACTGCCTCCGTCTCCGCTGGCGGGTATGCGTTCATGGACCTCCAGCGTCGCACGGGCGGCGTTGCGATCCGTCGGGTCGAGACGTTCGGCGGGTACGACGGTGTCGCCGCCTGTCTGCACCCAGCCGTCGACGACCTCGTTCTGATTTCCGGCTCGACGTCCGGCACTCTCGCGCGTCACGTCATCACCACGAAGAACGTTCCGGCGCCGCGTGTCGCCACCCTGTTCTTCCTAGCTCAGGCGGAATGGTCGACAGAGTCGGGCCGGCTTATCTGCGACATCAGCGACCGCACCGGGAACCTATTCCCGGGAGTGCGGGAGTCCAGAATCAAACCGTACGACGCGTACGAATCAGCCTCGTGCGTCATCTGCGGAAACGGCAGCGGCGCCATCGAGCTGGAGGGCGATTCGTTCTTTCCCGCAGCTAGTGAGCTGGACCTTCGGATGCCGAGTTTCATCGACCGACCTTTCCAGAATCTCACGGGCGAGGCGCGGAAAGCACAGATCACTGAGTTCGACGGGTCGACCTATTTCTTTGACTTGCTCGGCTCTGACGTGATCACCTTCGACGGGGGCACCGGCGCGGATCGGTCACCGCATGGAGTCACGACGAGATTTGGTGACGTGATCAGTTCCGCCCCGTCTTCCCACATCGCCAAACGCATCCTCGTTGAGGCGAAGGCAGCTGTTGCCGCCGACCAGCCGGTAGGTGCGGTCATCTCCCTTCTGGACAACGACTCGGTTGCGCTAGGACAGTTCCTCGCAGATCACTTCCTTGGTGCCTCGCCCGAACACAATCTGAAGGAAACTGATGTCCGGCGACGTGAATGGCGCACCGCCGGCACTACGAGCCTGACGGACATTGGTGATGGCACTGTCTTGGTGGTCGCCGCCGTACTGGGTTCTGGCCGCGCGCTCACCAGCATCAGCCGAGAGCTGCGGAAAGTGAAGGGCGACTACCATCCCGAGTACTTCGTGGCCGTCGCACATCCGGAATCGTCCACGGCATGGACCATCCTCACTCGAACACTCGAGCGACGAAGCAACAACAAGACCACCAATCTGAACTACATCTGGCGCCTGCCTAGAGAGCCACGCTTTCCCGACGCGCAAACGCCGTGGGATCGGGAGTTGGTCACCCTCCAAGAGGTGGGGGCATGGCTGGCCCGGCACTCGGCGCACAGCGGTCTCGTTTCTGCTCTGGAACCACGAATGCAGGAGCTCGGCCGTCTGGACAGTTGGAAGCTGTTCGTCGGAGCCAAGAAAGGCTTGCCCATCGAGGTGGTGAATGGCAACTTCGCGTTGTGGCCATTCGACTGGTCGGACCATCACAGTGGTGAGGATCCGACGCATGCGGAGATCTATGCAACCGTCGCTCACTTGCTCTACGAATCTCGCCGTCGAAACTCGCAAGTGGACGGCCGCGTTCTCACCGCCCGGAGACACGGGTACGTCTTAAACCCGGCGTTGTTCGACCGGTTCAACGATCCAGTGATCCAAGGAGCCCTGATTCGAGCTGCCGAGCCCGGCGAGCTTCACTACACGGCAGATGCGGATGCCAGTCACGCCGTCGCCGACCTGCTGTGGTTCGTGCTGGACAACATTGATTCTGAGGCTGGAGGCGCGGCATACGAGTTCCTTCTTGCGCTGTGCGAGGGACGAAGAGACCGTCACGCCGCGGGCATCCGCATCGCGGACGTGTGGTTGCGGAACGTCCTCGATCAGGTCGCAAGAAGGTACGGCAACGATTTTGAAGATCTGCAGAGCTCGTCGCCGCACGTGCGCGCTCTTCTGCTGTACCTGCGTCACAGCAACGTCAGCGGCGATGGCTCTGAATCGGGAGCGAAGGATGTCGAGCGAGTCTCGGGGAGTGCAGGCTAGCGACCCGAGCGGGCGAGGTAGTCGTTGCGCAACTGCTCCACGGAGAGGAAAGCCTTGGAGGCAGCCGCATGCGACCCGCCAGCGCTGCGCACTGTCTCAACTAGTGTGGACGGTGCGCCGAGCAACGCCTTGCGTCCCTCGTTCGCACCCAACTCTTTGGTGTCCCGGATGAGATCACGGAGCTGACGCTCCGTGATCTGTCGGAGTTCCCGAAGCCTCCGGGCAAGCGCGCGGGTCGGGACGCCCCAGATCGTGGCGGCCTGCGCGAGGTCTAGGCCGGGGCCGAGCGTCTTGTCGTTGATCACCTCTCGCCCGGGCATGAGGAAGGCAGCAGCGAAGGCATCCGCATCACTTTCGACACCTGTCGGGCGCTGATCGCCCAAGGCCCAGTGTCCGAGCTCGTGAACGATGGCACCTGCAAGCTTGATCTGGGGCGCGCTGCTGTCCAAAAACAGGAGCGTCTGGCCATGCTCCGCTGTGGTCAGGAGTGCCGGTATGCGGAGAGCACTTAGGTTGCGGTAGATGCACACAATGCCATGTGCCTCGAGTGTGGGGAGCAGGCACTGTACCGGGCCAGTAGGCAACGACCCTGCCAAGGCTGCCAAGTAGTAGTTAGTTCATGTAAGAGTTCAAAAAGTAAGTAGTAGAAGAAAGGGCAACTTCTCTCTCGAAATCTCTATAGGGATAGGTTCTGCACTTGGTCACCTTGGCTGGAGGGTAGTTTTATCGCCTCTGAACAGGGATAAGTCGACGGTAATGACCTTGGCAGGGCCCTGGCGGCAGCCAAATTCGCGGATTCTTCCGAGAACTGCCGTCAGGCGTCCGAATGTGCCGCAGGGTATGGGGCGAGAGAGTGTCGCGGAGAGTGCATCCCCGGTCGAAGCAAGTCATTGAACTGCCGAGCGTGCCGCGACCGTTGCAGGAGGAGGCATCCTCGCGCCGGGGCCAGTGCTCAACATGATGACAATTCCACATGGAGTCCAAGGGCCAGCGGCTCGCGCGGCGCAAGCGGCCGAATCGGCATCGGTTCTGACGGGGATCGGCGCTCGGTGGACACCTCCGCAGCGAATGCAGCAGGGGAGCGTATGGCGGGACTCGCGCAGTCCGTAAGGGCGAGGCGGTTCGTGCGAGTTCGTGGGCGCGTTGGGTGTCGGACTGGTGCTTCTCGGCTGAACTCGGGCTAACCAAGCCCGACGCCGAACTCTACCTCAGCGTTGCGGAGTCCATTGGAGCTGCGCCAGCTGAAATCCTCTACTTCGATGACGTGCAACGGAGCGTCGATGCAGCGTTGCACGCGGGAGGGACAGCCCACCTCTGGACCTCTCAACCTCAGGGTGAAAGATGCTTGCGTGAGAATGGGTTTGTTGCGGAACCGAGCGGATGAAGGCGATCCGAACGTGGATAGTCCAGCGATACCAGAGCAGGACGAGATCGGTGGTTACCCGCGTTGCGGAAACGCCCTTCGTTCAACGAAATGTCCACAACTCAGAACCACATTCCCAACCGCCAGGCCGTAGCCTCTTTGGTATCGGTGATGAAGACCAAGTGAACCGGCCCGGATAAGAACGGCCGAGGGGGAGCTCCAGAGCATGTATATGCGGGTGTTGAATGTCGGCGACGGAGCGTGCTCGGTTTTTACCAAGCCCTGGGATCAGAAGCATCTCATTGTCGACTGCGGCGCCACCCCTAGCGGTCGTGGTGAGGAATCGGCGCAGATCCTCAGCAGCGCTCTGGGAACGTCGTCGAGTGCCATCGAGGCGGTGCTGATCACACACTTCGATGCAGACCACTGGGCGGGCATCAAGGCTTTCCCATCGGTGTGGGAAGAAGCTCCCAAGGAAGTGACGTTGTACTACCCCCACCTACTGCCACGTCGTGTCGGGGCGGTTCAGGCCGCACATCTCCTGTTTCAGGCCGCGCGCGCAGGCGCATCGATCACGCCAGTCTCGGAGATCATCGACGAGTGGCGCGCTAAGGGCGTTGTAGTTCACCCGGTTACCGTGAGCAGAGGTCGGAAGTTCACTGCCGCGGGCGCGGAGTGGGATGTTCACTGGCCGCCCGCGGACGTGGGTAGTTTCAGGGATGTCACGCGTCGGGGTATGGAAAGCCTGGAAGATGAGATCGACGACCTTGTCCGACGGCACCCAAGTTTTCGGGAAGCCCTGTACGCGGTTTACGAGGACTGGGAAGCTGGTGTCGACAGACAGCAGGACGTGGAGGTGGAGTTCGAACTCCAAGGCGACCGCGCTTTGAAGCCCGCCGCAGACGTTATCGACGGGTTGGGGCTGGATGATGAAAGCGTGCTACGCCTCAGCCACAGGTTGTCGAAATACACCAACCTCCTCAGCGTTGTTCATTCCACGTCAACGGTGGTGAACTTTGGCGACTGCGGCGGAGCGGGGCTCAATGCGCTGCTACGGCTGCAACGAGATGCGACAGTGACGCCTCGGCTGGCAGAGTCCTACAGAGTGGTTCTCGCACCGCATCATGGAACGCACCGTCCAGGTGCAACGACGCAATCACTGTTCCCGGGCGCGTCCCATGTGTTGGTTAGCCAGAACGGTGCGGGGCACTTGGCGACAGCTCTGCGCACGCCCAAGACGATGGCATTCAAGAGGCTTGTGGGTGGGGCGTTGGGGAGTGGCTCCGGTATCGACATTCACGAGCACGGGCATCTGTATCTTTCTGTCTAGGCCGGCAGGGTTCGTGCCGATCCCTGGAGACGATGGAGGCTCGGTGATCCGTGCAACGTCGGGCACGTTGTAGCCGCGCTCGGAAGCATCAAGGGCCTTCAGGGCGGTCTTGGCATCGCCACCAAGATCCCGTACCGACCAGCGGGATGAACTGATTTTTGAGCGGTGGATCGAGATGAGCGGCATGCGAAGTGTGGCGGGCTCCACGCTGGTTCTTCTCGCGGGAATCGCGCTCGTCGGGTGCGGTCAATCCGCCTCAGTCGGCACAGAGAATCAGATGCTGGCGACCTACACTCCGTCGGGTGAGCCCGGAGGAGATGGCGCACAGTTGGCAGGTGTGCTCGAAGTCCGCGACGGATGCGTCATCTTCGTGAACGACCAAGGTGACGCCGTCATCCCGGCGTTCCCGGAGGGAATCGCGAACTGGGACGGCGATACTCTGCGCCTGCGTGGATCATCCGTGGTTCCGGACCAGGACATCGCAGTCGGGGAGCCGGCCGACGCCCTCGGCGGCGGTAACAATGACGGGACTGCAGACGGCGTCTCTGTCCCCACCTCATGCCCAACGGATGCCGGTGTCTTCGTCGTGGCAGGGTGAGGGCAGCGAGCACGACTCGCTTTGGCCTTGGTGCCGCGATAGGCAACCAAGACGGCTGACACGTGGTTTGGCTGGGCGGGGTTCCCTGTGGCGGCTGGAGTGCATCAGGCAGCGGTTACTTCAGCGTCCTCGCCCGGTTGGAGGGAAATGCTACGAACTTTACGACCACGCGTCGTGCTCAGCCTCGCGGATCGCCTCATCGAGGCGCCCATCGATTAGAAGCTGGATGTTACGGGGCGGGTCGTGGTCGGGCAATGGAACGTTCAGCCACTGCGCCCACGTCCACCTGCCCGCAGTCCCAGTCTGGAGCACGAGGAGGATGTCTTGTAGTCCCTCGACTATCTTCCCGTCGTGCAGCTGATACGCGGGGAACAGGAGGACGTCGTCGTCGGTGCGCAACATGAGGAGACGCAACTGGTCCCCGGCTTCGACGACTTCGTTCTCGGTCCAGCCGAGCGTGCGCGCCATGCTTGTCACCGTGTAGCAAGGGCCAACGATCTCAGCCCATGGGTTCGACTGGGCGTCGCCGGTCATGGCTCCTCCTCGGGGCGGCGGGTGCGACGGCGACGGGCATCTTCGATGATCTGGTCTCGCGAGCGAATCTTCCGCTCGCGGCCATGAGGTGCAGGCTCCGGTTGGTCAGTGTTGTCGCTCATCGCCGTGACCTATGTGCTCATGGCAGAACTTGCCAATCCGCCTTGCGGGCGGGAGGAAGACTGTCGCGGTGCCAGGCGATGAGATCCCCGTCGGTCGTCGTCATGCCGCCACTGTAGGCCTCATCTAGGACATTCGGAACGCCTTTATACCTGAAGCGGGGGCTTCTGGCAGAGTGACAGCCATGTGGACCCCGCGCACCGAACACGACATTCAGCTGGCCATCGACGAAGGCAACCTCGCCGAGAACTACAGCTTGGATGTCAAGCAGTGGTCCGATGTCACCGCGAACGAGAAAGGGCGTAGGGAGACCGCTCGCGACCTCGCGAGCTTCTCTATCGGCGGCGGGGCACTTCTCTTCGGCGTTGCGGAGGACACGAAGGAGCGAACTTTCACTCGGGTGCCATTCGCACTAGCGGGGGAGGCGGAGCGGATCGAGCAGATCGCCGCGACACGGATCGACCCCCCGCTTCCCATCCGCGTCACCGACATCCCGTCGGATGCGGACCCGAGCACCGGATACCTGCTCGTGGAGATTCCTCCCTCCCCGCATGCACCTCACATGTCGGATGGGCGGTACTACGCACGGGGCGACCGGACGAAACGGCAGCTGACTGACGCTGAGGTTGTGCGCTTGCACCAGGACCGCCGCAAGGAACGGGAGCTCGTCGAGGAGGCGCTCACTGCCTGGGTGTCCCGGAACATGTCGCTCGACGGTGGGCAGAAGCACGCGCACCTGCATCTCGCGGCCGTCCCCTTGTCGAACTATCGGGAGGATGCGCTCGAACATATTGCGCGCGCTCACGACCAGCAGCAGGCGGTCACGTTGTTCGTCGAGGTAGAGGCTGGGCTTGCCCGGTCACTTCTTCCGTTCCAACCAACGCTGCAGGACGGCCACCGGTGGGTGGCTCGTGAAGCTGGTGCTGCGTGGACGACGCTCGATGAGGAGGGCAAGCTCGCTGAGTCGTGGTTCGACGAAAGATCCCTCCTAGACGCAGAGATCCATGATGATGGGTCGTTCCGCGTCCTCATGGGTGGGCTGTCGGACTACGTTGCAAGCGAGGGGACTCAGCGCGCTGTGTTCTTCGAGGTTGGGCTGATCTCCTGGGTGTGGCGTGCGGTGCTACTAGCCCAGGCGGTGTCTGAGGAGATGGACTACCGGGGGCCGTGGGGGGTTGGGCTCTACGTAGACGGCCTGAAAGGCCAGGTCAGTTGGGCTGTCGAGGAGCGCAAGGGAAGGTTCCTGCGTCAGCGGTACGTGTACCCGCTTGACACCTACGAGGCCGTGACGACGACGCATCTGGTGGAGTTGGAAGGGCACGGCGACGATGTCGTCAACCGACTCGTGCGCAAGCTCATCCAGGGTTTCCGCAGCTACGACGAGGTCACCGACCTCATCCGAGGGGGGCGCCGAACCTGACTCGTACTGCGCATGGCGCGTCCGATGCCGGGTGGTGATACAGAGCCGTTGACGCAATCTTACTCTCGCAAGGACGGACACAGGGCGGGCGGAAGGAGGCCCGCCTTGCCTGATTGCACCGGGTCCAGTCCCGACCAGATGGTCGGACCAAGGCTCCCGCCCCGGCACCCCCAGACCACTGAGCACGGTGGTGATGACGCGGTTTCGACGTTCCGATTCGAATTGGTCGCAACCGGGCGCGCGGCCGGGTCCTACTATCGGTGCATGGAACCGACAAGCAACCCTCTTCGAGCGCTCGGCGACGGTGGTCCAGGTTTCTGCTTCGACATCGACCGGGATCTGTTTCGAGGTGCGGGCGACGCTGCGGATGGCCCGCTGCTCATCGCCCTTGACTCGAACGTCATTTTCGACCTTGAGCGCTACGGCAGCCTCATCCTGGACCAGGAGCACATTCCAGGCGTTGACGACGCGTACCGTGAGGAGCTCGAAGCCCTCGGAGCGATCCTCGACCTGTGGATGGTGCGGGACATCCGTTTCATCGTCGTGCCGCGCACGCGTCACGACTTCAAGAAGTCACCGTCTCCGGAGCGCCTCGCCGCACGGGAGCGCCTATTCCAGCGCATCGAGGATGCGCTGACATTCCAGGCGGACGACTGGGGTGCAGAGCACCAGAGATTTACGTGGTCGCGCCCGGTGACGCCGGCGACGCGCGCCGTACTCGACGTGTCGCCAGGGTTGGATGCGCTGATGCTCGAGTCGGCGTGGTCCGCGGGGGTGGATGCCTTCCTCACTCTCGACGCCGGCGTCATCAAGGCGGCGGGCGCGGCGATGGCGCCATTCCCGCTGGTGGTGAAGCCGACGCAGCTCGCGAATCGCCTGCACAAGCTGGGGCCCAACCCCTTCCTGTCCGGTCGCGTTGACCATCCCGACTGTCTGTGGGAGGGCGGTTTGCCGTTCGGCGACTCTGGAAAGTGGGTGCCTCTGCTCGAGGCCCTGTTCATCTGACCTGCCCGTTACGGGCTGTATTCGGTGTCGGCTCTCTCATTCGACGAACGGCACCTAAGCTGGGCGGCATCCAAGCGGGGCCGCAAGAGGGGACTTCGCATTGAAGGTCGACTTGACCGTTGCAGGTGACGAGGAGCAGGTGGGCCTGCCCCCGATCACGCCCCCGGATCCCGCGGCGCTCCTCTGCACCTTCGACTCCTGGGTGTGGGTGCAATTAGCTGCGGCGAGACGGTACCCGGACCACGAGTTGCGCGGTGCGTGGGAGTCGCTCCTTGCCGCGACCAATGCAGGCAAAATCCAGGTCGCTCTGACATCGGGAAGCTACCTCGAGCTATGGAACCGGGCGAATCAGCAGTCACGCCAACGGGTGGCGATAGCGATGGCTGAACTCACCGGTTACACCACAATCCGTGCGGTGCATGAAGTCGTGGTCGAGGAGGCGATTCAGTTCATTCAGACCAGACGTCAGGGGTTGGGCCTGCAGGCGGCTCCGCTCGCGCGTGTGTGGATGCTCGGCACTGGTGCACGGCATGCCTTCGCCTCCCGCGCAGGGCGCTTCCGTTTCGTGGAGAGCCTGGCTGACACGGCAACTCCCGAGGGGCCTGAGATCGAAGCACCGCCCGAACTGCTTGCTGACTTCGACAGGGCATCGCCCGAGTGGTTCGAATGGTTGAACCTCGCCGGTGTCGACAACGCCTACGACGTGGAGGGGATCGACTACCGGCCCACCCATCGGGAAGGGGATGAGTGGGTGGACGTGCAGGAGCAGCTTCGCGCGTTTGCGACACGGCCGGGATCGGAGCCATCGCTGCTGTATAGAGGTCTCGTCCGTGGTCGTCTGAAAGATGTCTTCGGGCAGCTCGGCAACGATGCAATCACTCCGCGGGAGCGAGCGGAGTGGTTCACAGGGCCCAACGATGGCGTCAAATTCATTACCGCGCTCCCGGTGCAGCGGGTGATTGTCGAGCTGCTGCACGCCGCGCACCGAAACAAGTCGTACGCGTTCCGTCAACACGACCGCGTGGACGTACACGAGCTCGCCCTCACCGTCCCGTACTGCGATGTGGTCGTGCCGGACTCCCATTGGGCGCACCTTGCACATGCCAGCAGAGTGGACGTGGAGCACTGCACTCTCGTCGTGCGCGGGCTCAAGGGGTTCCGGGCTTGGGCCGAGGGCCTGTAGCCGTTTGGCGCGCGTGGGCGGCCTAGTCGAACAGCGGCTCGGCTGACGTGCTGCTCTCCAACTCGGGCGTCTCATGCAGGACCGAGCCGACGAGGGCTTCGACGTTGAAAGCGGCGTCCGGGTCGGGATCCGGACGACCCTCGGCTGCGGCCAATCTCGAGGCGGCGAGGTAAGCAAGGCGCACGGCCTGGATGACGAGGACGCGACGGAGGCCGTCAGACACCTCTCCCCGCTCGCGAGCAACGGCCGACAGGCGGGAGACAGTCTCTGCTCGCCGGGCGATACGGATATCTGGGTGGCCGCGCTCTGCCCGTGTAGCGGGATCAATGAGATCGCCGCGCAGCGACAAGGGGAGCGGTATCGGGGTAGAGACGGGTGGGATCTTCTCGTTGAGGATCGCCTTGAAGCGGGAGTTGGCGATGGCGTGCAGATAGACGGAGTATTCGAGTGCGTCTAGTTGTCGGCGCGCGTCGAGGTCGCCGCGCGGGGTGCCCTCCAATGCCCAGATGGGGAACAACTCCACTTCAGCTACCTCGAAGACGTCGAGGATGCGCATGGCTACAGCGTCGGTTCGCTGGTTGGTGAGGTGGCGCCGTACTCGCGTGCGCAGACGTTCGTTCGTCTGCCCCACGTAGATGGGTTCGCCGTCGTAGTCGTAGAACGCGTAGACGCCCCATGACGCATCTGACCACTTTCGGCCCTGCTCGTCAGGGGTATCCAGGAACGTGGTGAGCTTGGCGCGAAAAGCACGGACGTCATCGGCGGGAAGGTCGGCCCGCGTTGGTCGCATGGTTGGCCGCGCCGACTGAGGTGAGTCGTTATCGGGCACTCGCGAGCACTTCCGTACGCGTTGCTGACCCAAGCGTCCCGTTGAGAAGGGGCATCAGGTACTTGGATGCGAGCCATTCCACAGCGGGGACCGCCACGGCGTCGCCGAAGGCAAAAAGTGCTTGGTTGTTGCGTGCCCCGGAGAGGTTGAAGTCGCCGGCGCCCATGAGTCGCGCGTACTCCAGCGGCGTCATCCAACGCACTTTCAGTCGGCCGTTTCCCAGCCGAACAACGGCCTGCTTGGATGATCCCCCGCGGGCGGTACGCAGGCATCCAGAGACGTCATCCGCGCGCACTTCCCATACCGGTACCCCGTTTCGGGTGCGACGGTACGCGGTCCGATACTTCACGCCAGCGGACTTTCGAAGCTGGATAACGCGCTCACGCTGTGTGGGTGAGAGTGACCTAACGAAAGCGTTCGTCCGATCTGCATCCCACCACCGCTCGTCATCCATCGGCATGGTCTCGACGACCTTGCCGAAACCTTCGAGCAAGAAGGCCGGGGGCTCGGGGAGAGGTGCTCGATGCATGCGTAGGCTCTCGTCGCCGTAGAAGTTCTGAGCCCAATCCGGACGCAACTCGGACGCCAGCGACCGCTCATCCTCTGCGGGAGGGTTCTTCGTTCCAACAAGGAACATCCGCGGTCGAGACTGAGGGACGAAACGTCGCGCATCCATCGACAGCAGATCGATGGAGTAACCGATGTCGTTGAGAGCCCGGATCGCGCTGCGAAGATCCTCGCCCCCATGTGACGTCGCGAGGCCGATAACGTTCTCTAGAACCACGACTTCGGGTGCCCGTTCCTCCATGTCTCGGAGGATATTCACCCATAGCCAGAAGGCGTTCGACTCTTTACCAGCGAGGCCCGCACGGCTGCCTGCAAGAGACAGGTCCGTGCAGGGTGAGGATGCCCATGCCAGCGAGGCGGACGGTAGATCAGCAGCGGCTACTTTGCCAACGTCTCCGACGACGTAGGTGTGGTCGGGTCCGTCGTTGAAGTGCGCCGCATACATGGCGTGTTTGTCGGGCTCGTAGTCGTTCGCCCACGCCACCTTGAATCCGGCCGCCTCCAGTCCGATTCGCGCGAGCCCGATGCCAGCGAAGAACTCGAGGGCCTGCGGGCGCTGTCGGATAGGAGTGATGTTCGCCACAGGGCTATCGTAACAACGTTCGAACATCTCTGGATCCGCGACATGCGGTGCTCGGTCCGTGAGTGTCATCTCGGTCTGCCTTTCGTGGTGGGTGCTCTCCCCTATGCGAGGTCACTTCGCACGCGCGGCCACCGCATCGACGATCTGCTGGATGCTGTTCGCTTCCTCGGCCTTCTTCAAATACTCGTCGTACGCCTGACGGGCGTTGTTCAGGAGTTCGCTGTAAAGCACGATGCGGGCATCGTAGGACGACATCAATTTCCGGCTTGTTTCTCGGCCGTCCTCATGGTTCCAGTCCGTCGGGGGCTTGCCGAGGACGCAGACGAGCGAGTATGTGTCATTCTCTTTGCCGTTGTTGCGCAACCAGCGGACGAGCGCGTTGCGATACTTTCCGATCTGTCCTGCCAGCACCGCCGAGGACGTGGACACGGTTGCCCGCTTCAACTCGACGATGACGTGCTGGCCGGTGGTCTTTTGATATCGAATATCGAGGCGAGAGTTTTTCTCGGCCTTGGTCAAAGACTTGGCGATGTCCTTGAACTCCGTCTTCATGGACTTTTCCATGGAGGGCATGGAGGCTCGTTCCCATCCTGGGTCGAGTAGCCAAAGGTGGTCGAAAAGGTGCTCCTGAAGGAATTTTTCCTTGGCGTCGTCGCTTGTGAGCTTCTCGAGTTTCTCGATGATGGCAACGCGCTGCGAGACGATGCGGTGGTACATCACCTCTTCCAGCTGGTTTCCCTGCTTGAGTAGCTTCCCGAGGGCCGCAACGTCTGTTCCTGACAGCTTGTCGAGAGCATTCAGGTTCTCTCGGTACTTCATTACTTCGAACGCAACAACGCCTTGACTGAAGAGGACGTTCTCGTCGTTTGAGTCGAGACCGAGTCGATGAATCTTCCCGAACAGCGAGCGCGCCTTCTTCCGAGAGTCGGGGCCCAGCGTCCTGTACCAGGCTTTCACCTCGGGGATGTCTTTCGCGGCCTTCGTCCCCGCCTTGTCGCGGAGTCTGTCCCATTCCCCCTTGATGTGCTGCAGCTCCTCCTTGAGGAACTCGATGAGCGCCATGTACCGGGGGTCGTCCTCGCGAAGCGCCTGACGGCTACTGGTGGCGATATCTTCACCGTCGTCGCTGTCGAGCCAGTCGGCATGGAGCTCTCCGACCACGTAGCTGCGGTAAATGCCGACGTCGCGGACGGCAGCGAGCAGGTCTTCCTGCGCGAGCTTGCCGCGCACCATGAGGGGGACACGGTTGAGGCTGTCGTCGCTGTCCGCCTCCTTCAGCTGGTCCGACGAGTGCACTGTGCCCAGCCACCCGGTGACGTCGCCGTATGCGGTCTTCGGTGGGCGTGTGAAGGTTTCCTTGCTGGTGGTTGCTCTGGGCGCGAGCTTGTTGTCGGTGTCGCCGTACGTCCACACGTACTGCGTCTTGGGAAGGAGGTCTCGGTCGGTGACTTCGACCGCCGTCCCGTCGACGTTGACCTTAAACTTCCCGGTGCCTATGACACTGAACCGGCGAGCGAGACGACGCCGCAGGTTGACTCCGGTCTGGTCGATCCCCTTGGTCAGGTTCGTCAGTGTGATTCGCGTGCCCTTCGCGAAGTCAACCGAGGAGCCATCGAGGGGCACCGGAGCGTAGTCCGCGCTGGCTCCGGAGTTGCCAGTGCTGACGTTCTCCTGCTTGATGAACTTCTCGATCTCCTCGAAGTCCATCTGCAGTGCGTTGCGTTCAGCGCCGGAGGCCGTTTCGATGAGGACGGTCTTCGCGATACTGAACAGGGCGAGCTTTCCGATGCCCTTCCTGCCCATCACCGGTCGGCCGGAGGTAGTTTCTGCCCCGTTGGGGGCGTTGCGCCGCTCGTATCCGACCTTGAGATACCGCTCATTGAGTTGCTGTGCGGTCATGCCATCGCCGTTGTCCTGGATCACAATGCGCTTGCCCGCAGTGTCCAGGGTGATGTTGACCTCGGTAGCGTCGGCGTCCCAGGCATTCGCGACAACTTCGGATAGGACGGCGGGGGTGCTGCTGTACAGGCTCACCCCGAGATGGCGGAGGACGTTAAGGCTCAGTGTCATCTTGTACTGGGTCAAACTCGGTCCTCCATCGCGACGTCGGGCGTGAGTTGAGCCTACGGGAGAACAGCCCGCCGGAGTTCGAGGGGTTGGAAGAAGGACACTGGGCAGTGCGTGGACGCGCATAAGGTGTAGCTGTGTACTCCTACGTCGACGAGCTCACCGCTGAGCTGTCCGATATGCGCCGGCAGCAGGTCACTCGTATGGTCGAGGTCGTTGATGAATGGGTGGACGAGGAGAGGGCCAAGGACGGGTCGGTGCAACCTGGGGTGCTCGCCACGGGTCTCGTCATCGCTGATCACGTACGGGGGCAACTTCCGCTGACCGAGCATGACGTGTCAGTCAGCTCCCAGATTCGTGGGCAAAGCGGCGACCGAGTGCACTCGATTCTGCGGCGATTCGGTGAGGAGCGTAGGTTCCTCAGCGAGGGCGGTCGTACGTCGAGGAATAGCAAGGCGAGAGGAGTTGAACTTGCTCGTCGACTTAGCGACGCGGTCACCGCCTTGTCGAATAGCGACTGGCATGTCACTCACCGGGAGATTGCGGCAGACGCAATGCAGGAACACCTGGTTCGCCTGGTGCAGCGCGACTACTTCGATAAGAAAAGACTCACGCCAGATATCTCCACCCAGCTGACAGTCGGTGCCAGCGTTCAGAGTCTGCTGTCGGAGGCGAGGAGTCGGAGCGGTTCAGCCGCGGGTGCGGTGGCGCAGCACCTTGTGGGGGCGGCGCTCGAGGAGCGGCTCCCCGACGTGGTCATCGGATCGGAGAGCTACTCGACCTCTGACCAGCAGACGGCAAGGCCGGGTGACTTCCTCGTCGGCGATACCGCCATCCACGTGACGATGTCTCCCGGCGACCGCGTGTTCTCTGACCGCTGCAGCCAGAACCTTCAGGCGGGGCTGCGTCCCCTCGTCCTGGTCCCCGAGCAGAGTGTTGTCGCCGCCCTCCAACTTGCCGCGAACGTTGGCCTGGTAGGCAGTGTCGTCGTGAACTCGATTGAGAGCTTCATCGCAGCCTCACTAGAGGAAGCCAGCGGGTATGAGGGTACCGAGGCGCGGCAGAGACTCAGGGGGCTGTTCGAGCGCTACAACGAACGAGTAGCTCGCATTGAGCCCGACCCCTCGCTACTCATCGATCTCGGATAGCCGTCTCGCTGCGGGTCGAGGAGCGTGACACGACCGCGGCGATACTGCCTGTTCGCAGGATTCGGCTACTTGCCGGTCTGCTGACGAGGATTCGTCCGCTCCGATGCCTCTTAGCTCCGGCCCCGCGAGGGGTTGGAGCGCACGTTTTGTTTGGCACGAAGAGAGTCTGGAACGCAGCGAGGACCTGTCGGAAAAACGCGAGCTGATCTGGAGGATCACGAGGTTCTCGGAACTTTCTGCTGCTTAGCGTGGAATCGCCACCAAAACTGGTTGCCGCGATGGCTTGGGGCTCAAGGGGTCCGAGGATAAACGAACACACCCGCAGCGGGTCCTGTTCGTTGATTCAGGGCCATCTGTTCGTACAGGAAGAGCCGGTCAGAAGTTATTTCTGACCGGCTCTTCCTGTCGCATCCGACATGTCCGCGCCTTCTTGGATAGCGCTTCGTCATCGGAAACAAGCCGTCCACCGACCCTCGTGTCACGTCGAGTCAGGCGACAGCGCTTCAGGCACATCCGTGACGGTGTCCACGGGGCGCACGATGCCGTCAGCGTCACTTCGAGCTCGACCAGCAATACTGGTGGGGTATCAACCCCCAGCTATGTAACTGGCGATTCACATGAAGAGAAACAATCGATTCGTGATCTGGGGACTGCTCGCGGTCGGCATAGCCCTGGTGATCGCATGGGTCTTCGGTGTGATCGCGTACGGATATGAGGTCGACGCCTCCGCCGGTATCGGGACGCTTCGAACCCAGGACGTCCTGCTCGGTGCGGGTAGCGCTCTGTGTTTCGTCGTGGCCATCATCGTCGCGGTGACGTCGCGGCGCCGAGCCCGTCGACACCACGTCTGACGGAGGAATGACAGAGGTCGTGCTCGAAGTCGGGCACGACCTCTGCCCTCGGTAGCGCTGCGGAAGACAGAGGTGATGTCGCCAGGCTTCGCTCGGCGTCAGTGTCCCGCGGTGACGACGCGACCGCTGCGGCTAGCTCTGGAACGGATGAAGCCTGAGCACTGAGCATTCGATGACCCCGGGTACGACCGCAGCTTCACCCTCGTCGGTGACGCACGTCGTGAACTCTTCGGGCGCGACTCCAGGTACTGGGGTCGCCGACAACGGGTCGTTGTCTTCGAAGGCACCGCCCTCCCACATCTGGATGCACGTCGCTTCCGCATCCGTGATCGCGACGACGCCGTCCGGGGTGGCAACACTCGCCGATGCACCAGACAGCGTCCCGTCGGAGTTTCGGTACGGGCCTTCGAGGCAATGAACGATGGTCGTCTCAGTCACGGGACGCTCGTCGAGCAGCACGACTCCGGCAACGCCGGCGCCGGCGACCGACAGGACGCCGCCCGCGATGGACAGACGGCCCCAGATGGTCGTCCACCACTTCGGGCGCGACAGATCGCGGCGCATCTGCTCGACGAGGAGGTCCTGCACTTCCCGGTGGTGAGGCATCCGCTCACTCATGCGTTCGCCTCCTCTGCCGTCGGCGAGTACTCATGGAGTTCCCCGCGCACCCGATTCTTCACTCGAGACAGCCGAGACGTGACGGTGCCCTCGGGGATCCCCAGAACGACCGCGGCTTCGGCGATCGGGAGCTCATGGATGACGCAGAGGACGAGGACGCTTGCTTCGCGCGGGTTCAGGCGAAGAAGCTCTTGACGGACACTCTCTGAGATCCCCATGGAGTCCATCGCCCGGGCGACCTCATCCGCGTGATCTGCAACGTCGCCGTCGTGCAGAACGCGCCGAAGTAGACGGTGATATCGCCGCCGGCCCCTCAAGCCGTTCTTGGCGATGACGGATGTGGTGGCCAGCAACCAGGGCAGCACGGAGCCGTTGATGACCCGAACCTTGGCGCGCTTGCGCCACAGTTCGAAGAAGGCGGTCGCCGCGACCTCCTCCGCATCCCGGCTGGTAGGCATGATTATGAGCGACAGTCGGAAGACCGGCATCTGGTGACGGTCGTGCAGCCAGCGGTAGGCCGGTTCGTCGCCGCGGGACAGCCGGTAGAGGAGCTCGCCGTCAGTGGGCGGGTCGAGCGTGAGCCCCTCCGACACGATCTCACCTCACACGTCACGGTCGATGTCCAAACCTCCGTCAAGTGTAAAAGGTCGGCGTCAGGCCTCCGGTAGGACCAACCACGCGATCCTGCGGAGACGACGGAGGCGACCACCGGGCATCGCCGACCCCGATAGCGGCCTACCCACCGAATGCGCCCCGCCTTGCCTTGTTCTATACACCGGCACGGCGAGGCGCATCGACTACTCGACGACTACCGACGTTCCGTCGCGGGTCGAGTCCACGTTGTACACGACGATTGCGCTGACTGCATACGTTGCGAGGGAGACGCACAGTACGACAGCAGCCGCGGCCAGCACGAATACGGCGGGCCGACCGGGGCGACGGAACAGCCCGACGATGACGACGACGAGGAGCGCGATCTGCGCGACCACCATCCACGGGAACGCCAACGACAGAATGACAAGTCCTACAGCGACGGCGAGAAGCCACCAGGGGTGCGCGGTCGTGGCGGGGGCCGTGTCTACGCGATTCGTCATGTCAGGCAGTCTTTCAGAAGTTCCCCAACGTCGCTGTGTACCGCCCGGGGTTGCCGCTGTGTGTCTTGATGACGTGCTGCTTGGCGAAGGAGATCGGCGATCCCTTGATAACGACGTTCATGTTGAAAATCACCTCGCACGCGCCCAATCCGCCGGAAGTGATGTAGTTCGATGCGGAGGAGGAACCGGTGAGTCCGAAGCCAGCCCAGGCCCCCTTGCACGTGAGCACACGCGTCACCTTCGTCGTGTTGGCTTCGTACTTGAAATCGGTTGTGAAAGACCCGACGTTCACATTGAGGATGCTCGCGGTCACTGTGTCCTTGGCCTGATAGGTCTTGACCGCCGCAGCGGCACGGGCCTGCACCTGAGGAGTTGCCTCCAGCTCCCTGACCCTTACGGAGCTCTCGAACCTCACCACCGATTTCGGATCCGATTCGGTTCGGGAAAGGAACGATTCCTGATCGGTCAGCGACAACTTGTCGAACCCGGTCTGAAGCTCGCCCTCAACCTCTGGGGTAACGCCGAGCGAGGCGGCGAACTCGGAGAAGTCCTCGTCCACACTCGTGTTGGTTGCGGCCATTGCACCGCTCGATCCTCCGAGCAGCATGGCAGCCGAAACCGCGACGGCAACCGTGATTCGAGAGAGTTTCTGATATTCCATTTGCAGCTCCTTCATTTTTGACAACGGAGTCGACGCTAAGGCGTCTCGTGGTCTTTGTCTGTCCCCACTTAGGGGGACACGGCGCGCCACGATGGAGGACTCGGCGGTCGCTCATCGATCAATCCGTACCCTCGCTCCGTGTTGAGCGCTCCAGGTCGAAAGATCGATAGCAAGAAGCTCTGTAAGGAATCCGCCTGAGCGGCAAACGCGCGCGAGAGGGTATCGCTCTCGTCCTCGCCGGATACTGATTCTTCGGAGTCTGCGCCGCGCCACCCGAGCGGCACACCCGGCAGACGCCGACGCACCCGGAGTGGGAGGGGGCACCAATGAAGAAGCGCATCGTCACCGCTACCGCACTGGCCGTCAGTCTGCTGCTGATCGCGCAGGCATCGGCATCCGCCTCGGCATCCGACGACACCGAAATCTCCGATATCGAGTACGCTCTCGAGGTCGTGCCCGGCGGCATCGCACTTTCAGATAGATATGCGGTGTGGCCGGCCCTCGGAATGACGCTGACGGCCGGATCGTCGGCGGCGAGATCCGTCGGCTCCTGCGCGACAGGCACGTTCTGCGCCTACACGGGCAGCGGACTCAGCGGCACGAAGCTCGCTTTCGCCATCTGCACGAACGTCAGCACTGCCGCCCTCCGCGTAGTCGCATCGATCGCCAACGGACGCACCTCGGGCAAGGTGCATGCCAAGAACTCGTCCGGCACCGTCCTCGGCACCGCCGTCGCGAACGGCTCGGCGAACGTCTCGCCCGGCACCGCCAGCCTGCTCTGCACTCTCTAGGCGATCGGTAGCCTGGCAATGAGAGAGATGGGTGGTCTGGTGCTGCAACTGTGGGGGGTGGAGAGCCTGCGCATCGCGTATGCCGGATCCGATCTTCCCGACCTGGAGCTTCCCACACCGGTGAGAGGCGCGCCCACCGACGGCGCGCCCACCAAAGCGGTGCTCTACCGCACCCTCTTCGACGAATACTGGCCACGCGTGCGACGGCACGTGGCCTGCTTCATCGAAAACTCCGAGGAGGTCGACGAGATCGCAGCCGAGGTCTTCGTCGTCGCCTGGAGAAAGCTGAACCCCGCAAAGCCGATGGGGCTGCGGTGGTTCCTCCGAGTCGCCGACAACAAGCTGCGCGACGTCATGCGCCGGAGCCAGTCCCGCACCCGGGCGATCGAGGCGATGACGCGCGGGATGCAGGCCAGTGAGGAGCTGCATCCGCTCGAGGCACTGGCTCTGCGTCAGGCGCTCCAGAGCCTCAACGCACGAGAGCGTCAGGTCGTCGTCCTCACCTACTGGGACGGTCTCAGCGCAGGCGAGGTCTCTGACGTTCTCCGTTGCAGCCAGGCGGCAGTGTGGACGACCCTCACCCGTGCGCGTCAGAAACTGCGCGGCCAGCTCGAGGCGAAGGAGGCGGACGCATGAGCGTCTCCGACGACGATCTCGACCGGCTGTTCCGCGCCGCGAACCCCGCGCCCCCGGCGGAGTTCGCGTCGTTGCGTGCGAAGGACATCGCGCTGCGCGAGAACATCATTCGCGGCACGGTCACGCCCGTCCGCGCACGACGCCGCAGGTGGGCCTGGGCCGGCGCGACCACCGCTGTCGCCTCTCTCGTCGTCGTGACGATCGTGGTCGCCAGCATCCTGCTTCCGTCGCAGCAGGCCATCGCGCTCACGCCGCCTCCGCTCCAGTACTCGAATGCACGGCCGCTCGCCGAGGTCGTCTCCGACGCGCACGACGCGCTCGCCCGCCCCGGTGGTCCCGAGCAGAAGAGTCGCGTTGAGACGCTTTCCTGGGGATGGAGCATCGACATGGCCGAAGAGAGCGTCGAGGTGGTCCCGCAGTATGCGACGTTCACATGGTCCCCCGAGGCAGGGGCGTCGACCGTGATCGTCGCCGGAGAATCCCTCTGGGACGACGACGATCGCCCCGAGGGGGTGGCCGACAGTCCCTACGAGCCGGGCGAGGTGATCAGCGATGTCGCGACGCCGCCCGACCAGTTCATCGCACCCCCCGCGGTGCTCGAACTCGACGGCGCCGACAGGTCGCAGTTGGCGATGGCGCTCGAATCGCTCGGGGTCCCCGAGGACGCATCCTCCGGCCAGCTCCTGGTCGGCATCGGGCAGCTGCTCAGCTTCTGGACTCTGACGGACGAGCAGCATGCCGTCCTGATCGACATGCTCGTGGACGCCGGCGGGGTGACGGTGCTCGGCGAGACGAAGGACAGAGAAGGGCGACCCGTGGTCGGACTTCGGGTATCCGATGACGATTCGCCGTATCAGGACACCGTCCTGATCTCGCAGCGGACAGGACGTATCGTCGGCATGGAGAACGAACTCACCGAGCCGGTGGATTTCATCCCGGCCGGGGTCGTCGGGTACACGATGTGGGGTCTGCCGAGCCGCTGAACCCGCCTCGGAAAACCCCGCACAGGACCTGTGAATGCGGCGGGCCGCTTGGAGATCCGGCCCCGGTCATGATGGTGTGATCCAGTGCGACCGCCTGCTTCCCCCCAGAACGATCCCCTGAACGACCCCTCTCAGGGCGATCTCCCGACGGACACCTCGTCCGTCCCGGCAGGCCGACCGCGTCGGCGTCGCGGACGTCTGATCGGCGCCATCAGTGCGCTGGTCGTCGTGGCCGTGGTCGCTGTGGGGGCCGTCGTCTACGCCCAGCTGCAGGGGAACATCACGACCGCCCCGCTGCGCTCCGACCCCGACACGTCGACGGGTGAGCCGCAGCTGGCAGAGGGCGACCTCAACATCCTGCTGCTCGGATCCGACTCCCGGGCGCTCGCGTCCGACGGGTTCGGTGAAGACGACGGCAGCGAACGCAGCGACGCCATGGTGCTGGCTCACGTCTCGAACGACAGCACCCGGATCGATGCGGTGCAGCTGCCCCGCGACACCGTCGTCGACCTGCCCGCATGCGACGACACCGGACGTGGCTCGTACGAGGGTGGATACGGGATGCTGAACTCCGCGCTGGAGTACGGACCGGCATGCTCGGTCGCGGCGGTCGAGCAGCTCACCGGCGTCACGATCGATCACTTCGTGCAGATGGACTTCGAAGGATTCATCGGCATGGTCGACGCGATGGGCGGCATCGACGTGTGCCTCCCCGAGCCGCTGCAGGATGGTCACGCACGCCTCGACCTGCCCGCCGGCGCCCAGTCGGTCAACGGCGAACAGGCGCTCGCGTTGGCCCGCACGCGGCACGCGCTCGCCGAGGAGAGCGACATCGCCCGCCTCGGTCACCAGCAGATGGTCCTCTCGGCGATCGTGCAGAAGGCGACCAAGTCCGACGTGCTCGTGCGCCCCGACCGCCTCTACGCCTTCCTCGACGCGGTGACCTCCTCGATGACGGTCGACCCAGGGCTCGGGGCGTTGACCGATCTCGCGGGTCTCGCGGCCAGGGTGGCGAATGTGCCGATGAGCAGCGTCACCTTCGTGACGATGCCCACGGTCCCGGCGCCCGAAGATCCCAACCGCGTCGTGCCGACGGCGGATGCCGATGTGATCTTCCGCGCGCTCGTCGATGACGCGCCGCTCGTGCTCACCACCGACGAGGTCGCGCCCGACACGACGGTGCGCACCGCCCCGGTGCAGATCCTCAACGGTGCCGGCGTCGCGGGCCTCGCATCCCGCGTGTCGGAGGATGCGACGGGCTACGGATACACGGTCTCGGGGCTCGCGAATGCGGACCCGTCGGACCTCACGGTGATCACTGCTGCAGACACCCCCGACGCACAGCAGACCGCGCAGGCGCTGGCCTCCGAGCTGGGACTCGCCGTGACGGTGCAGACGGGCGACGTCGACGGCGTGCAGATCCTGCTCGGAGCCGACTACACCGAGCTGACCTCCCAGCCCCGGGCGACGCCGCCTCCGTCGCGGCCCGTCGACGCGGTGAGTCGCAGCGCCGACACCGATCTGTGCGTCGGATAGCGCAGGGCCTCGAACTCGCGTCGCCTTCTCAGCGACCCAGGTCGTCGACCGTCGCGACGACGGTGGCGTAGAGATCGGCGATGCCGGCGAGGGCCGCGCGGTGCAGCTGCTCGGCGGGCACGTCGCCGGCGACCGATGGAAGGCTTCGGGTGGCGGTCGCTGCGGCGACGACGGTGGGACGGTTGCCGCGCAGGAACGCGCCCTCGGTGGTGTAATTCACGCACATGTGGGTCATGAATCCGGCGATCACGACATCGTCGTGACCCGCGGCGTCGACGAGCTCGCCGAGCTCGGTGCCGACGAAGGAGTTCGGCGCCTTCTTGACGACGACGGGCTCGCCGTCGATGGGGGCGACGCGCTCATGGATCGCCCCGATGTCGTCGCGGATGTCGTACGCCGATCCCGCGCCGCCGTCGTGCTGCACATGAATGACCGTGGCGCCTGCCGCCCGGGCACGGGAGAGCAGGTCGGCCGCGGCGTCGAGCGCGGCATCCCACCCCTCGAGCTCCATCTCGCCGCGGGTGTAGGTGTTCTGGAAGTCGACGAGGACGACGGTCGAGGTCGCGAGAGCCGCGGGCTGATCGACCGCGCCGCTGAGCGCGCGGAGAGTGGCAGAGGTGGTCATCCTCGAAGTATGCGCGGGGTGTCCGACACCGTCAACATGGCCCCGCCACCGCGGGGAGAGGGCAGACTTAGGGGAGCCTTAGTTTCATGATCCAGGAGATGCCATGCCGGAACAGACCCGACGTACCCCCAGCCAGGCGGTCCTCGCCGTCGAGAAGGTCGAGCAGGTCAGCCCTGAACTGGTGAGGATCACGGCCGGCGGCGACGGGTACGGGGACTTCACCGACAACGTCTACACCGACAAGTACGTCAAGATCCTGTTCGCCGATCCGCGCCACGGGCTCACCCCGCCGTACGACCTCGCACAGCTGCGCGCGCAGAGTCCGGAGAAGCTGCCCACGCCCCGCACGTACACGATCCGCTCGTCCGACCCCGAGCAGCGACGTCTCGTCATCGACTTCGTCGTGCACGGCGACGAGGGGATCGCGGGTCCGTGGGCTCGGCAGGCGCAGCCGGGCGACACGATCGTCGTCAGTGGCGCCGGTGGCGGCTTCCGGCCCGACCCCGAGTCGCCCTGGCACCTGCTCGTCGGCGACCACACGGCACTTCCGGCGATCTCGTCGGCGATCGAGGCGATGCCGGCGGATGCGGTCGGGCACGTCGTCCTGACGGTGGCGGATGCCGCGGACCGCATCCTTCCCGACGTCCCGTCCGGTGTGACTCTGCGGTGGACCGAGACCGACGACGAGCTGCTCACGGTGCTCGCCGACCTGCCCTGGGCCGAGGGGCACCCGGGTGTCTTCGCGCACGGTGAGCGCGGCACGATCAAGCAGGTCAGGGCGCTGCTGACGCAGCGCGACGTGCCGCGAGAGCGGCTGTCGATCTCGGCGTACTGGGCGCGAGGCCGCGCAGAAGACCAGTTCCAGGCCGAGAAGCGCGAGCCCATCGGCCAGATCGAGTAGGCGGTCTGGCCGCGCCTCGCGTGTGATTCCGTCAAACTTGTACTCCAAGTGTGGTACAAGTTGTGTTAGACATATGACACAAAGACGAGGTGGGGGACGATGATTCCGAGAGAAGCTGGGTGGACCTTCGGTGATGCATTGGCGGTGTTCTTCTCCTTTCCGGTCACCTCGCTCGTGATCGCCCTCTTCCTCGCGTTGGCCTGCGAGGCGTGGGCCTCCAGGACTGCACACGCGAGAGACGCCGTCGCTCCGCTCTCCGCGAAGAGCATCCACTCGTTGCGAGCGAAGTACCGTTCCGCCCGGGCATTGCTCCCGGCGGTCGGAATCGTGATCATCGTCTGGTTCGTGGGGGAGGTCGTGGTCCGCGGGTACCTCGTCGCCGTCCCGGAAGAGCTCTCCTGGGTGAGGTTCGTGGCCCCGATCATCGGCGCCGCTCTCGGGCTCGGTGCCGTCCTTGTGCAGATCGTCGTCAGCGGCTCGGAGGTGCCGGAGGAACCGGGGGCTCTCGTGCCGCGGCGCACGTGGGCGAGCTTCAGCGAACCGCGCGATCTCATCGGCGCTTTGTTCGTCGTGCTCGTCCTTCTGACGACGACCATTGCCGCCGGGATGGCCGCATCCGCGGATCGGTGGGGGGTCTCCGACAGCGTCGAGCTGCCCGTTCCGAACCTCGCGATGGTCGATCCGATCAGGCTCCCGTTCTTCGGCTGGGCCTATGGCATTCCCGTTCTCGTCAGTGCGGGCATCCTGCTCCTCGTCGTGGCGGCGTTGCTGCAGAAGAACGCCAGCCGATCCTTCATTCGTCCCGAGACCGCCATGGCCGAACGGATCGTCCGTCGACAGGTGGGTGCGGGAGGCGTACGCATCGCGACGGCGGCATTCCTCCTGGCGCTCGCCGCCTCGTGGAGGCTGATCGCCGGAGCGGGCTCGGTGTCGAGTCTCGAGATCGCCGGCGAGAACGACGGCAGACCCTACGAGGTGGTCTGGCGATTCGCAGAGTTCGCCACGGCGGCCGGATGGGGTGCACCGATCGCGGAGGTCGTGGCCTTGACGCTGCTTCTTCTCGTCGTCATCCGATACTCCCGCGAGGCCGCGTGGCGTCGGCTCTCCCACGATCGAGCACTGCAGTACGAGGCTGCCCGATGAAGAGGGAGTCCGTGGTGCTGACGACGACGGACAGCAACCCGGCGTCCGACATCCATCGACAGCTACGCGGCCTCATCGTCTCGGGCCAGCTGGGCGCGAACGAGCGCTTGCCGACCGTTCGACAGGCGGCGAGTGATCTGGGGGTGGCCCCGGGAACCGTGGCGAAGGCGTACAAGCTCCTCGAGCAGGAGGGCCTCGTGGTCAGCCGGACGGCGGCAGGCACGAGGGTCGCCGAGTCGGCTGCCCTGCTGCCTGCGGCGGTCATGCGGCGTATCCGCGATCTCGTCGACGAGGCTTCCTCGACCGGGTCGAGTGTCGACGATGTGGTCAATGTCCTGCGCGTGGTCTGGCCGGAGATCTCCGAATCTTCGCAGAGCGGCGCCTGACCTGTAGGCGTTCGCGTTTGCGCGCCTCAGAACCCTTCGGGTTCCCGTGGCGTGTACGCGGCCTGCAACTGCTCCAGTTCGGAGTCTTCGAGCCGGATGCCGGCGGAGGCGACGGCGTCGTCGATGTGCGACGCCTTCGTCGCACCGACGATCGGTGCGGTCACCGCGTACTGCTGCGCGACCCACGCGAGCGCGATCTGCGCACGGGAGACCCCTCGCTCCTCGGCGACGTGAGCGACGGCCTCGACGATGGCTCGATTCGACTCCTCTTCACGGCGGTAGAGCGTCGCACCGAACGCATCCGTTGCCGTGCGCGCCGTCTTCTCGTCCCAGTCGCGCGTGAGCTTGCCTCGCGCCAGGGGTGACCACGGCAGCACACCGACCCCGGAGTCGAGGCAGAACGGATGCATCTCCCGCTCCTCCTCGCGCTGCAGCAGGTTGTACTGGTCCTGCATCGAGACGAACCGTGTCCAGCCGTTTCGCTCCGCGACGTGCTGCGCCTTCGCGAACTGCCACGCCCACATCGACGACGCCCCGATGTACCGGGCCTTGCCCGAGCGGACGACGTCGTTCAGCGCCTCCATCGTCTCTTCGATCGGCGTCTGGGGATCCCAGCGATGGATCTGGTAGAGGTCGACGTGGTCCGTGCCGAGCCGCTTCAGGCTCGCGTCGATACCCGACAGGATGTGAGCCCTGCTGAGTCCGGCCTGGTTGGCACCCGGTCCCATGCGGCCGTGCACCTTGGTGGCGATGACGACCTCCTCGCGGCGCGCGAAATCGCGCAGCGCCCGTCCGACGAACTCCTCGCTGGTGCCGTCGGAATACACGTCGGCCGTGTCGAACGTCGTGATCCCGGCCTCCAGTGCCTGCCGGATCAGCGGCCTGCTGGTCTCCTCATCGAGCGACCACCCGTGCGCACCACGGTGGGGTGCGCCGAAGCTCATGCATCCGAGCACCACCTTCGAGATCCGCAGGCCGGAGCTGCCGAGCCTCACGCTGTCTGCCGTGTCGAGCATCTGAGATCTCCCTCGAATTCGTGATGTCGGATCGATGCTCTCACGGTGTGCAGCGGTCGGGCGCGAAACGAGGGATCCCGAGGGTCGCGTGTGTCAGAGGAAGACCCGGAGGTACTCGCCGATCTTCTCGCCGCTCTGCTCGGGGGTGACCTCGACGCTGAGCCGAGCGCGGACGCCGTCGGTGCCGACCTCGATCGGCATCGCCCCGCATCCCATCATCGGTCCATGGTCGACGCCGTCGACCACCAGGCAGATGCTGCCGAGACCAGTCTGCTCCCGCGCCTCGACCACGTAATACGAGTGTCCTTCGGAGTCCTCGCCGAGCAGGCGCGCCGTATCGGGGACCACGTTGTCGCGCTGGTCGGCGCCGACGGAGGCGGGCAGGGCCGCGGACTCGCCGCTGGCGAGCACGTCGACGGTCGGGGCGTTCATGCAGCCCGAGAGAAGCGTGATCGCGCCGAGGGCGAGAACTCCGCACATCGACGGGCGCAGGCGAGAACGGCTCATGCGCACACGATAGACGACCGGCGCGACTCCCGCAGGTAACGCGAGGCAGGTCAACGCGGAATGAGAGTCTCCGAGGCCACGACCTCATCGGTCATGGGCACGGCGCCGAGGATGCGCGGGTGTCCGTCGACCCATTCGACGGCGATCCCTTCGGCGGCCAGTCCCTCAGGGCGGATCGCGATGTCGAGCAGCGGAAGAGTGAGATCGCCGAATCGGGCGGCGAGCACCGCGTCGAACCGCTCTGCGGTGGTGGCATGGATGAACCCCGCGTCGTCGAGATGCACACCCCGCGTCGACACGACGTACTCGCCGAACCCTCGGCTCATCTCCCAGTCGTCCTGGATGGCGATGTGGTGGATCAGATCGGACATGACAGCTCCTTAATGAAACGGTTGCGTAGCATTAATGCTAGAGTATGCCCATGACGGGAAAGCGCGGGCGGCCCTCCGCGGCAGAGGCGGATGCCAGAGACGAGCGCGTCGTCGATGTCGTCGTCGCCGTGCTCACCGGAGAGGGGCTCGAGGCGCTGACCCTCGACCGTGTCGCCGCCGAGGCCCACGTCGCCAAGCGCACGCTGTACACGGTGTTCGGCGACAGGGCCGGGCTGGTGCGCGCCGCGGTCCGCCGACAGCACGCCTACCTCGAGGATGCCGGAGACGGGGCGTCCGACCTGCGATCGGCAGCCCGCGGCATCCTCCGCCATCTGCTCGGGGACGAGGCGATCGGCGTCCACCGCGCGATCACCGGCGCCGCCGCCCTGCATCCGCTTCTCGCCCGTGAGTTCTACGAGCAAGGACCCGCGCGCGCCCAGGGGTTCCTCGCCGCCCACCTCCCCACGGATGCACGGATCTCACCGGCGCTGCTCTTCACCGCTCTTCTCGGCGAGCCGCACCGACGTCGACTGCTCGGCCTGGCCGACCCGCTCACGTCCCCCGCGATCGACGCGCAGGTCGACGAGGTGCTTCACGCCTTCGGCCTGGACTCTTCGGATCAGGCGCGATCAGGGCGGAAATCCTCCTCGTCCTGAGCGCGCCTGTCAACGGCCCTGCGCTCGCCGCGGTGTCTGCTCGATCATGGAGATCCGACCACAAGAGGAGGGCCACCATGTCGAACATCGACGCTTTTGCCAACAGCTTCCCCCCGGAGATGCCGGGAGTTCCGCCTGTCGATGACTTCCGCGATGGCACGTTCCCCACAGACACCGGGCAGCCCCAGACCCAGGATGATGATCCCCTCGACGCCGAGATCGGAGAGAACGGTCAGGGCGACCTCGCGCCCGAGGATGAGGGATCCGCGCACAGCGGGGACGCCCCGACCGACCTGCGGGACGGCACGGAGTGAGCGACGACCGTGACGGCACGGGCACCGCAGGGGGAGCGGCACCGTCGGAGGAGGGCATCGCCGCGCTCATCGAAGAGCGCGACGGCGACGACCCCGACCGGGTGACCGACACTCCCGCCGGCGGAGCAGGCGCGGACTCGGGTGGGTCCGGTGCGGTGCGCGTCGATCCGTCGTCGGAGTCATCCGTGCCCGACGAGTCGGTGCACAACGACGAGCCGGGCGTCGGTACTCGTCGCTCGGAGGACTGACAGCGGAGAGCACCGCGCGTCGGGAGGAGAACCGCGCGTCGGGAGGAGCGGAGGCGAGATTCCCTCCTCCCCACACGCAGTTCTCCTCCCGACGCGCGCGCGTGCCCCCCGCGCGAGGCGCCCTTTCGCAGCGCGAGGAGCAGTCGTAGGCTTCTGCGGTGAGTGACGCACGGGACGACGGGCCCTTCTTCCACGGCACCAAGGCAGAGCTGCGACCGGGCGACCTGCTCGCGGCGGGATTCCGCTCGAACTATCGCCCCGAGATCGTGATGAACCACATCTACTTCACCGCCGTGGCCGACGGCGCGGGCCTTGCGGCGGAACTCGCGCCCGGCGACCGCGAACCGCGTGTCTACGAGGTCGAGGTGACCGGCGAGTTCGAGGACGACCCGAACGTGACCGACAAGAAGTTCCCGGGCAACCCGACCCGTTCGTACCGCAGCAGTGCACCGCTGCGAGTGATCCGCGAAGTGCACGGCTGGACCCGCCTGACACCGCAGGCGCTCGCGACATGGCGGGAGCGGCTCGCCGCCATCCGCGACGACGAGCACGGCGAGATCATCAACTGAGTCAGCGGCGGGGAATGCGACGTGCGAGGGCGGCGAGGGTGCGATCGATCGCCACGAACACCAGGCCGACGACGATGAGCGCCAGGGTCAGCGCCACGATCCACTGGGTGACGCCACCCACTCCGAGGACGTCGACGTCCATGAACGGATAGGGGTACTTCTGGCCCGGGGTGAACTCTCCACCGAGAGCTCCGTAGGCGAAGGCCCACACGAGGTAGGCGTAGGGGATGAGCGTCCACAGCAGCGGATCGATCCACCGGAACTCGCCCTTGGGGACGAAGATCAGCCAGTCGACGATCACCAGCAGCGGCGTGATGATGTGGATGAGGTTGTCGGTCAGCGAGAAGATGTCGGAGTCGCCGTCGGCGAACCTCGCCGGCACCAGGACGACCAGATAGATGAGCATCGTGACCGTGATCGCCATCATCACGGCCCCGCTTGCTCGCGGACTCGGCGTCGAGGTGCCGGATGCCCCCGCCTCACGCAGATCGCGGGCCGTGCGCACGACGAGCAGAGCCACCCAGACGAGGCAGAGCAGGTTGCTGACCATCGTGTAGAACAGCAGCGTCGTCCAGTTCGGGGCTCCGGTCAGCACGTCGGAATGCCGGACCACGCCGGTGACGATGACCGCGAGAGCGATGATCCGATAGACCAGCGCGGCCGGCCGGGAGTTCAGTGCGGCTCGAGCGAACAGCGGGGTGCGGGCGGATTCGGCGACGGGGGGTGCGGATGCCGCCGCCCGTGCGGCGTTCAGCGCCGCACCGGGTCGGCGTCGCCGTCGAGGAAGCGCTCGAGGTCACGCAGCGACGGCGCGGCCTCCCAGTCGCCGGGCACGAGGCAGGCCATCGCGCCGCAGGCGTTCGCGCGCTGCAGAGTGCGCTCGACGTCGAGGCCGTCGAGCAGAGCGCTCAGGTAGCCCGCGACGAAGGCATCTCCTGCACCGACCGTGTCGATCGGATCGATGGAGAAGCCGGGTGCATCGACCACCGAGCCGTCGGTGAGGACCGACGCACCCGCCGCGCCGCGCTTGAGCACGACCGTCGCGCACCCCGCGGAGCGGAGCCGGTCCGCGGCCTCGTCGGCCGACAGCCCCGGGTACAGGATCGCGAACTCCTCGGCGCCCCCGAAGACGATGTCGGCGCGCTCGGCGAGCTCACGCAGCACCGGGCCGGCCGTCTCTGCCGACGCCAGCGCAGAACGGTAGTTGATGTCGAAGGTGACGGTGGCCCCCGCATCCCGCGCACGATCGATGGCCGCGTGCAGCGCCGCACGCGCGGTCTCGGACAGCAGCGCGGTGATGCCGGTGAGGTGCAGCAGCGAGGCGGCGGCGATCCACCCGTCGGGCAGGTCGTCGGGATGCAGTCGGGATCCGGCCGACCCCGCACGGTAGTACTGCACGGCCGTCGACGACGCAGACGGTCGCTCTTTCACCATCAGCCCGGTCGGGGCCCCGGCATCGGCGATGACCCGCGCGTCCACGCCCTCGGCCCTGATGTCCCGCGCGACGCGCTCGCCGAGGGAGTCGTCGCCCACCCGTCCGAGCCACGACACGGCGACACCCAGACGGGCGAGACCGATCGCGACGTTGCTCTCCGCGCCTCCGATGCCGAGCGCCATCGCGTGAGCATGCCGCAGCGAACCGATCTCGGTCGTGCGCATGAGCGCCATGGTCTCACCCAGGGTGACCACGGAGGGCGAGGTCATCGAGCGCACACCTCGACGAAGGCCTGAGCCCGGTCGTGCAGCGCGGTGAGGTCGCCGCCCGAGAAGGCGTCGCCGAGCAGGGGGCCGCCGACGCTCACCGCGACGGCACCGGCCGCGAGCCACGCGGAGGCTCCGGCGAGGTCGACGCCGCCCGACGGCATGGCCACCAGATCGGGGAACGGGCCGCGAAGGTCCTTCAGGTACGCCGGACCGACCTGGCCTGCGGGGAAGATCTTGACGGCCGATGCCCCGGCCGACCACGACGCGAACAGCTCGGTCGGGGTGAGCCCGCCCGGGACGATGGGCACGCCGGCATCGGTGGCCTGCTGCACGAACGCGGTCGAGGTGATCGGAGTGACCAGGTAGTGGGCGCCGACGTCGACTGCCCGGCCGAGGTCGGCCGACGACGTGACGGTGCCGATGCCGAGGTCTGCGACCTCGCCGAACTGCGCCAGCAGGCGGGGGAAGTGGTCGAACGTGCCTGGCGTGGTGAGCGTCAGCTCGACGCTGCGGATGCCGGCATCGACCAGCACCTCGAGAACGGCGTCGTAGTCCTCCGCCCGCTTCGCACGGGCGACGACGATCAGGCGGGACTCGACCGAGCGGGGCGGGAGCGCGATGCGGGGGGTGTCACCAGTCATGTACGGTCCCGTCGAGAAGTCGGTTCACCGGCAGATACGCCTTGGTGTATTCGTGAGCGGCTGCGGCCTCTTCGTCGAGCTCGACACCCAGACCCGGAAGGTCACCGGGGTGCAGGAATCCCTCGTCGAAGGTGAACGAGGTCTGGAAGACCTCGAGGGTCTTCTCATTGTGGGGCATGTACTCCTGGATGCCGAAATTGTGGATCGCCAGGTCGAGGTGCAGCGCGGCGGCCATGCCCACCGGGGAGATGTCGGTGGGTCCGTGGATGCCCGACTTGATGCCGTAGATCGCGGCGAAGTCGAGCAGCTTCTTCATGGCGGTGATGCCACCGGTGTGCGTGACGGCCGAGCGCACGTAGTCGATCAGTCGCTCGGTGATCAGCGTCTGATAGTCGTACACCGAGTTGAAGACCTCGCCGATGGCGAGCGGCGTCGTGGAGTGCTGACGCACCAGGCGCAGCGCGGTCTGGTCCTCGCCGGGGGTGCAGTCCTCGAGCCAGAAGAGGTCGTAGGGTTCGATGTCCTTCGCGAAGCGCGCGGCCTCGATGGGCGACATCCGGTGATGACCGTCGTGCAGGATGCGCAGATCGGTGCCGAACTCCTCGCGGATCTGGGCGAAGATCCCGGGCATGTGGCTGAGGTAGTTGCGGGTGTCCCAGGTCTCCTCGGCGGGGCGCGCACCCGAGCGCTTGGCCGGTTCGTAGTCGTAGCGCACGCCCGGCCCGGCGTTCGAGACGCCGTAGATCTGACCGAGGCCCGGCACCCCGGTCTGCACGCGCACCGCGGTGTAGCCGAGCTCCTTGTAACCGGTGATCGCGTTGGAGAGCGCCGCGTAGTCGGTGCCCGAGGCGTGGGCGTACACCCGCACGCCCTCCCGGCTGGCGCCGCCGAGCAGCTGGTAGAGCGGCATCCCGGCTTTCTTGGCCTTGATGTCCCACAGCGCCATGTCGACCGCGGCGATCGCCGCCATGGTCACAGGTCCCCGACGCCAGTACGGGCCGCGGTAGAGGTACTGCCAGGTGTCTTCGATCCTGTCCTCGTCACGGCCGACGAGCATCGACGCGACGTGCTCCGACAGGTAGGCGGCGACGGCGAGCTCACGTCCGTTCAGGGTGGCGTCACCGAGGCCGGTGATGCCGTCGGAGGTCGTGATCTTGAGCGTGACGAAGTTGCGGCCGGGGCTGGTGATGGTGACGTCGACGATCTCGATGGTCATGTCGTTCTCCTGATGATGCGGGGCGAGGTGGGGTGCGGACGCGCGTCGCGTCCGCACCCCTGGTCGTGATGTGCGGGGCGATCAGATCGCGTCGCGGGGGTCCGTCAGGTCGCGGCCTGCGACCTCGGGCATCCAGATCGAGGCGATGAGCGCACTCAGGGTGAAGATGAACAGCATGATGATGATCGGGATGAACGAGCCGGTGGCGGCCGACACCCACGCGGCGGCGATGACGGGGCCCGCGCCGGTCGCGACGATGGCGGCGATCTCGCGTGCCATGGCCGTGAACGTGTAGCGGTTGCGCGCACCGAACAGCTCGGGGAGCGTGAGGTTCTCGAGCGACGCGAAGCTCATCACCGCGAGGTTGTGCAGCACGACGTAGCCGATGAAGACCTGCAGCGTGACACCGCTGCTGATCATGAGCATCGTCGGGACGATGACGATGAGCGCGACGACCGCCCAGATCATGTACATGCGCTTGCGGCCGAACCTGTCACCGAGCCAGCCCGAGAGAGGCACGGTGATGAAGGCGACGAGCGACGAGACGATCACGGCGTTGACGCCGATCGAGCGGTCGAGCAGCAGCACGACGGTGATGTAGCTGATCAGGTAGGTCTGGATCATGCCCGAGTTGCCGGCCTGGCCGAAGCGCAGCAGGAGGGCGATCGAGAACGCCTTCCAGGGCTTGCGCTCCATCGCCTCGAGGGTGCGCACGTCGCCGGTCTCGGTGGCGAGCTGGATCGTCTCCTCGCGGGAGAGCGCCTTGCCGTCGACGACGTCGTCGCGCTCCTCGAAGACCGGGGTCTCCTTGAGGTTGAAGCGCACCCAGATGGCGAAGAGCATGATGATCGCGCTGCCGATGAACGGGATGCGCCATGCCCACGCGATGACCTCCTGCTCGCTGTAGGCGACGAGCAGGATCGCCCAGATGCCGGAGGCGAGCAGGGTGCCGCAGTTCGTGCCGAGCGCGACGAGCGAGGCGATGATGCCTCGGCGCTTCGCCGGTGCGTACTCGGCGAGCATGACGCCCGCACCCGAGATCTCGGCACCCGCACCGAAGCCCTGCGCGATGCGCAGCAGCACGAGGAGGATCGGCGCGAGCACGCCCACCTGGTCGTACGTCGGCAGGAAGCCGATCAGGGTGGTCGCGAGACCCATCAGGAGGATCGTGTAGAACAGCACCTTCGTGCGACCGGTCTTGTCGCCGAGACGGGCGAAGAAGAAGGCGCCGACGGGTCGTGCGACGTAGCCGACGCCGTAGGTGGCCATCGCGGCGACGACGGCGACCGCGGGGTTCTCGGAGGAGAAGAACAGATCGGCGAACACGAGCGCGGCGGCCAGCGAGTAGAGCTGGTAGTCCATGAACTCGAGGGCGGTGCCGAGCCATCCGGAGACGGCGGCGCGCACGAGGTCGCGCACCGACCTCTTCTCGGCGGGATCGACGGCCGAGGCCGTCGTCTGGGCTTCTGACATGGGAGGTACTCCTTCGGACCGGGAACAGGGGGGGTGCGCGGGGGCGCGGAGGGGGTGGGGCTAGAGGGACAGCAGGACCTTCGCCGAGGCGGACGAGTCACGAGCGAGCTCGAGAGCCTCGACGGCGTCGGATGCCGGGATGACGTGGGAGATGACGGAGTCGAGCGCGTCGGACTCGGCGAGCAGGGCGATCGCGTCGTCGATCTCGGTGGAGAAGCGGAATGCGCCGCGGATGGTGAGCTCCTTGGCGAGCATCGGAGCGAGGTTCACTCCGATGTCGGCGTTGGGGAGCATCCCGACCTGCACGATGGTGCCGGCGCGGCGGGCCGCGCGGACGGCCGAGGAGAGCGCGACTCCGACGCCGGAGCATTCGAAGACGACGTCGTACGATTCGTTCTCGATCGTGTCGCGACCGACGAGCGACACCTCGGTCGCGCCGAGCGCCTGCGAACGCTCGAGCGGCTCTTCGCGCACATCGCTGGCGCCCACGACGGATGCTCCGGCCTCGACCGCGGCGGCCACGACGAGCAGGCCGATGGGACCGGCTCCGATCACCAGCACGCGCGCGCCGGTGATGTCACCGGCGAGGCTCACGGCGTGGATCGCCACGGCCAGCGGCTCGGCGAGGGCTGCGCGCTCGAGCGGAAGGGATGCCGGCAGCACGCGGATCATGTGGTCTTCGACGATCAGCAGCTCGGATGCTCCGCCCTGACGGTGCGGGTCGGCCGCGGCGCTGCCGAGGTAGTCGCCGCCGGAGCGCAGGTGCGGACGGTCCTCGAGGCCGGGGACCTCGGGTCCGTAGCGGGCGGGGTGCACGGTCACGGGCGTGCCGGGTGCGAGGCGCCCGGACGGGTCGAGGTCGACGACGCCGGAGAGCTCGTGGCCCGGGGTCAGGGGCTCGCGGATCGTGTACTCGCCGTTGGCGCCGTGGAAGTAGTAGTGCAGGTCGGACCCGCAGATGCCGACGTAGTTCACACGGAGGCGCACCTCGCCCTCGCCGGGGGTCGGGACCTCGCGGTCCTCCCAGCGGATGTCTTCCTTGCCGTGGATGGCGAGAGACTTCATGGCTGCAGCTCCTCTGCGCTGATGGGTGATGGTGCGGTGGTCCGGGATGCCGAGACGGCATCCGCGATCGCGACGTCGACGCCGCGTCTCCGGATGATGTCGACGAGCTCGCCGACGCGGGCGATGAACGCATCCTGAGATCCGAGTCCATCACCGAACAGATGCAGGTCGCCGATCACGCGCTGTGCCAGCTCGCGACCGGTGCGTGCGCTCGCCGCGAATCCGGCGAGGCGCTCGCGGGCGCCGTCGGTCATCGCGGCGGCGTGCAGGCCGGGGTCGAACCCCGGCATCGGAGCGATGCACGAGAGGTAGCCGGCGACCGTCAGAGCGATCAGGTGCGGCATCTCGCCCTGTCCGAGCGCGAGCAGCGCCGGCTCGGGGATGCGCTGGCGCAGCTTGACCGATCCGTCGGTGCCGACCTGGCTGGTGCGGTGGCCCAGCGCGCTGTTGGCCCAGCGCTCGAACAGCTCGCTCTCGTAGGCGCGGATGTCGACGCCGGAGGGCACCTCGATCGAGGGCTCGTATTCGTCGCGCAGCACGGCGCGTGCGGCGCTCTCGATGCCCTCGAGTCCGATCGCCTCGGGGATCGTGGCCACTCCGCTCAGTGCGCCGAGGTAGGCGATGAGGGAGTGCGTGCCGTTGAGCAGCCGCACCTTCATCTGCTCGTAGCGTCCGACCTCGTCGGTGAAGACGGCGCCGCCGGCCTCCCACGCAGGGCGGCCGCCGGCGAAGCGGTCTTCGATCGCCCACATCGTGAACGGCTCGGCGGGCACGGGGATGTCGTCGCGGGCGCCGAGCAGGGTGCTGACGCGGTTGCGCAGCTCGGCGGTGGTCGACGGCACGATGCGGTCGACCATGCTGGAGGGGAACATCACGGCGCGGTCGAGGAACGCGAGCGCATCGGCGCCCTCGGAGCCGGGCAGCTCGCTGAGGAACTCCCGCACGAGCTTCTCGGTGTGCGCGCCGTTGGCCGACAGGTTGTCGCAGCTGAGGATCGAGAGGGGGGCACCGCCTGCGGCGGCTCTCGCCTGCAGCCCGCGTGCGAGCTGTCCGATGGTCGAACGGGGGGCACCGCCGCGGAGGTCGGCGCGCACGGTGTCGTCGTCTAGGTCGAGAGCCTGCGACGCGGGGGAGTAGCTGTAGCCGTTCTCGGTCACCGTCAGCGTCACGATGCGGATGCCGTCGTCGGCGATCTGTGCGACCACGCGCTCGGGCTGCTCGGCGCCGACGAAGGCGTCGGTGTGCACGCCGGGGATGGTGAGCGAGGTGCTGCCGGGCGCGATCGTCGCGACGGAGTAGAGCATGTCCTGGGCATGCATGGCGTCGACGATCGAGCGGGAATGCGAGGCGACGCCGATGATGCCCCAGTCGCCGCCGCCGGACTGCAGGGCGGATGCCGTGTAGACGGCCTGGTGTGCGCGGTGGAAGCTGCCGAGCCCGAGGTGCAGGATGCCTGCCGCGGTGGGGGCGACCAGGGGGGTTGCGGACGCAGAGGTGGTGCGGCGCAGGGCCGGTGCTGAAGTGCTCACGCGGTGGCTCCTTCGCTCGGGGCCGCGCACCGCTGAGGGTGATCGGCGTTGATCGTCATGAAAATCAGTGTGCAGTGTTTGTACAAACTTGTCAAGCCGTTTTACATCGGGGTTGGAGATCGTAGGATTGCTCCGAGGCTGGGAGGTGAACATGGCAGCGACGCTGACGGATGTCGCTCGGCGCGCCGGCGTGTCCATCGCGACCGCATCGCGTGCCTTCGGGGAGCCTGACCGCCTCGCCCCGAACACCCTCGGCCGCGTGCTCGAAGCGGCGGGAGAACTCGGGTACGCGGCGTCGCAATCGGCCACCGCGACGCGCACGTTCGGGGTCGTCGTTCCCGATGTTGCGAACCCCGTTTACGCCACGCTGCTCAAAGCGATCCAGGGGCAGGCGTGGCACGGACGCCACCGCATCGTGCTGTTCGACGCCGACGAGGACCTGCGCCGCGAACGCGACCAGATCGAGCAGGCGCGCAAGCTCGACGGGATGCTGCTGTGCAGCCCCCGTCTGCCCGACGCCGACGTGCTCGAGCTTGTCGGAGACACCCCGTACGTCATCGTCAACCGTCAGATCGACGGTGCGCCGTGCGTGCTCATGGACACCGAGCACGGGCCGTCGCAGGCCATCGAGCACCTCGCGGCTCTCGGGCACACGCATATCGCCTATGCCGCGGGACCCCGCGGTTCGTGGGCAGACGCGCGCCGCGCCGACACGGTCGCGCGGGCGTGCGAGCGCCACGGCATCCGCCTCACCGGACTCAGCCACCACGCCGCGTCGATCCAGGGCGGCCGGGCGGCCGCCGCGCCCGCCGCGGCGAGCGGCGCCACGGCTGTGATCGCCTATAACGACCTCGTCGCCCTCGGACTCGAAGCAGGCCTGCTCGAGCTCGGCAAGCGGTGCCCCGCCGACATCAGCATCGTCGGCATCGACGACATCGACCTCGCAGGCGCTGTGACCCCCGCACTGACCACGGTCCGGATGCCGATCGAGCGCAGCGGCGCGCTCGCCGTTGACCTGCTCCTCCAGGCGATGAACGGCACCGCCATCGACGACGTCGTGACCCTCGGGTCGCAGCTGATCGTGCGCGCATCGACCGCTGCTCCCGCCGCCTGACGGGTGCGTCCTCGCGACAACGCCCGGAGGATACGAGTCGGCGACTCTCGGGTTCTCTGCGAGGTCATCGATGAGCAGGTGCTCGTGACGGTCGTCCGTGTCGCGCATCGACGCGCCGTCTCCGACATCTGAGGTCCGCGACACACCGGGTGTCAGCGGAGGATGCCCTTCTGGCGCGCCGCCGAGACCGCGGCGGTGCGCGAGCTGACATCGAGCTTCGAGAAGATGTGCGCGAGATGCGACTTCACGGTCCGCTCGCTGACGAAGAGCAGGTCTGCCACCTCGCTGTTCGATCGCCCGGCGGCGACGAGTTCGAGCACCTCGATCTCGCGGCTGCTGAGGCTCACGCGCGGCGCGCGCATGCGATCCAGCAGACGGGAGGCGATCACGGGTGCGAGTGCGCTCTCTCCGGCGGCCGCTGCCCGCACGGCGGCGGTCAGCTCGTGCGGCGGCGCGTCCTTCAGCAGATAGCCGCTCGCGCCGGCCTCGACGGCGCCGAGGATGTCGGCATCCGAGTCGTAGTTGGTGAGCACGAGCACATAGGGCGGGGCCTCGAGCGCACGGATGCGTCGAGTCGCGTCCACACCCGTGGCCGGGGACTGGGCGCCGAACTGCAGGTCCATCAGCACCACGTCGGGATTCTCGCGCTCGGCGCACGCCACGGCCTCTTCGGGAGTGCCCGCCTCGGCGACCACCTCGAGATCCGCTTCGAGACTGAACAGGGCGGCGAGGCCCGCCCGGACGATGGGGTGATCGTCGGCGATGACGAGGCGGATCATGCGAACTCCGCCAGGGGCAGATCGACGGTGAGTGTCGTTCCTCGACCCGATGCGGTCTCGATATGGAGCCTGCCCCCCAGCTGCTGCACTCGCTCGGCGGTGGCGCGCAGGCCGAAGGAGTCGGACTTCCCGGCGGTCCCTGGTTCAGGAAGCTCCGCGTCGAATCCGGTTCCGTCGTCCTCGACGGTGAAGCGGAGGGCGTCGCCCTCGACGCCGATGGTGACCGTCGCCGTGGTCGCATGGGCGTGCTGGAGGACGTTGGCGATCGCCCCCTGCGTGATGCGCAGCAGTGCCGTCTGCAGATGCATCGGCAGCACGACCGTGTCGGACACGCGCACCTGCACGTCGAGTCCCTGCGTCGCCCACTGCGTGCGCGCCAGTCGACGCAGCGCCCCGCCGAGGGTCTGATCGTCGAGCTGGGGAGGCGTCAGCTCCCTGATGAATCGCCGCGCCTCGACGAGGTTCGCGGCGGCGGTCTCGCGGGCGAGGCGAATGTGCTCGATCCCCGGGCGCGTATCGTCGGCGCGTTCCGCGGCATGCAGCAGCATCTGGATGCTGGAGAGTCCTTGCGCGAGCGTGTCATGGATCTCGCGAGCGAGCCGCGCGCGTTCGGCGAGCACGCCTGATTCATGCTCCTGTGCAGCCAGTTGTCCACGGGTCGCGAGCAGTTCGGTGACCAGCGCTTCGCGCTGCTGGGCCTCCTTCGCCAGAGCCTGGTAGCCGAGGCCGATCAGCAGAGCGACGCCGGCGCCGACGAACGGACCGACGACGCCGCCGACGCTCCACCCGCCGTGGATGCCGAGTGCGCACACCGCGACGACCGTCGCCGCGAGGATGGCTGCGGATCCCATCCAACGCCCCAGCAGATGGAGGAACAGGAAGAACAGGGGAAAGACGAGGTAGGCGGCATCGGCGCTCACCCAGAGCAGGCAGAGCCACTCTGCGGAAAGAAGCGCCACCCAGATCAGTGACACCGGCCGTCGTCCGCGCGAGAGGCGAGCGAGCAGCATGCCCGAGGCGTAGGTCACGCCGACGATCAGCGCCAGCGCCGTCGCGGCGACGCTCGACTCCGACGGGTCGAGCACCGCGCGGGCGATGACGAGCCCCGTGAGGGCGAAGAAGAGAACGTGCAGACCCGTCCGCAGACCCACGAACACCGGGGTCAGAGCGGTATGCGCCATGGATCGAACTCTACGCCGGGGCACCGCGCGGCCGCATCGTCCGAAAGGACGATCGAGGCGTCCTCATCCTGGGCGCGAAAGCTCGTCCCCGTGGCGGATGACCGGGATGTCGCCCGCGGCGAAAGTGGAATGGTCGCCGCATCGGCGACAGGAAAGGCCACACCATGTTCGTCGCGTTACGCGATCTCCGCTTCGCCAAGGGGCGATTCATCCTCATCGCCTCGGTCGTCGCCCTCATCACCCTTCTCGTCGGGTTCCTCAGCGGGCTGACGGGCGGCCTCGCCATCCAGAACGTCTCGGCCGTGCTCGCGCTGCCCGGAGACAGGATCGTGTTCTCCTCGCCCTCGGGCGGAGATGCTGCGGCCAGTTTCGCCGACTCCGCGATCACCGAGCAGCAGGCGATCGACTGGGCGGCGACGGCCGGGGTGACCGACGCACGCCCCCTCGGAATCAGCCAGACCCGTGCCGAGACCGCCGACACCCGTGCTGCGATCGCGGTGTTCGGTGTCGAGCCGGGCTTCGACGCCGATGCGCCCTCTGCAGACGGTCGGCTGCGCCTGTCGGTGCCCGCCGCGGAGGCGCTCGCCGCGCAGGCCGGAGAGCAGATCGAGATCGCCGGCGTCTCCTACGACGTCGAGACGGTCGAGGGAGACGCGTGGTACAGCCACACCCCGGTCGTGCAGATGACCCTGCACGACTGGCAGGCGTATTCGGCATCCACCGGCAGTCCCGATGCCTACGCCACGGTCCTCGTCGTCTCGGGCGCCCCCGATGGGGATGCTGCGGACGCGGCGAACGACACGATCTCCGAGACGACCCTCGGATCGTTGACAGCACTGAGCGCCTTCCGCTCCGAGATCGGATCGCTCCTGCTGATGGTGGTCATGCTCTTCGGCATCTCGGGTCTCGTCATCGGTGCCTTCTTCACGGTCTGGACCATGCAGCGCAAGGGCGATGTCGCCGTCCTCAAGGCGCTCGGCGCGAGCACGCGATCCCTGATCCGGGATGCGCTGGGTCAAGCGCTGATCGTCCTTCTGGCCGGCATCGGAGTGGGGCTGGGGCTGGTCACCGTGCTGGGCCTGCTCGCCGGCACCGCTCTTCCGTTCCTGCTGAGCCCCGTCACGACCATCCTTCCGGGCGGGATCATGATCGCCCTCGGCCTCGCGGGCGCCGCTTTCGCCCTGCGATCCGTCACCTCCGCCGACCCTCTCACCGCACTCGGGAGCAACCGATGATCCGCCTGAACGACATCACCCTGACCTTTCCCGACGGCGACTCCCGCGTGACCGCCGTCGACGGTGTCTCCCTCACCGCCCACCCCGGAACGGTCACCGGCATCACGGGGCCCAGCGGCTCGGGCAAGTCGAGTCTGCTCGCCGTCGCCGGCACCCTCTTGCGTCCGGATTCCGGCGAGATCCTCATCGACGGGCATGACGTCACGGGGCTCAGCACGGCCGAGGCGACGCGTCTGCGGCGGGACCGGATCGGGATCGTCTTCCAGCAGCCCAACCTCATCCCGTCCTTGACCGCCCGCGAGCAGCTGAGCGTCATGAACGAGCTCGGTACTCCGCGCAATCGGCGCGGTCGCGCCGAGACGACCGCTCGCGCGGAGGAGCTGCTCTCGGCGGTCGGCCTCGCCGAGCACGCGCACAAGAGGCCGCACCAGCTCTCCGGCGGACAGCGTCAGCGCGTCAACATCGCTCGAGCGCTGATGAACGATCCGAGCGTGCTCCTGATCGACGAGCCCACCAGCGCTCTCGATCAGGAACGCGGGGCCGGCATCATCGATCTCATCCTGCGACTCACCGACGAACGGAACACATCCACGCTGCTGGTCACGCACGACCTCGTGCATCTCCCGCGCATGCACGGGGTGCTGCACCTCGTCGACGGTCAGGTCGTCGACGCCGCCGTTCCGACGCGCTGAGTCGGCATGGCTCGTCTGAGTTCTGCGTGAACGCGCACTCCCACCCCGCCGCTCACTGGGCCGCTCACTGGGCCGCTCACTGGGCCCGCATGAACTCCTCGGCAGCCTGCACCTGCTCGGCAGAGGGACGGATGCCGGTGTAGAGCACGAACTGCTCGAGCGCCTGCAGCGTCGCGACCTCGGCACCGGTGATGACCGTCTTGCCGGCCGCCCGGGCCGCGGTGATCAGCGGGGTCTCCGCGGGGAGGGCGACCACATCGAAGACCACCGATGCGGCGGCGATCTGCGCGTCGGTGAACGACACGGCGTGCTCGTCTGCACCTCCGGCCATGCCGATCGGGGTGATGTTGACGATCACGTCCGCGGTGACCGCCTCGGCATCCGCCGTCCAGTCGAAGCCGTACAGGTCGGCCAGGGCGCGACCGCGGCTCTCGTTGCGCGCGGCGACCGTGACACGGGTGGATCCGGCGTCGCGGAACGCCGCCGCGGTCGCCTTCGCCATCCCGCCGGATCCGCGCAGCAGGACGGATGCCGCCGGGTCGAGGTCGTTCTGCGCGATCAGCTGGGCGATCGCGCTGTAGTCGGTGTTGTACGCGGTGAGCACGCCGTCGTCGTTCACGATCGTGTTCACGGAGTCGATCGCGGTCGCTGACGGATCCATCCTGTCGACCAGCGCGATGACGTCCTCTTTATAGGGCATGGAGATCGCGCATCCGCGGATGCCGAGTCCGCGCACACCCGCGATCGCCTGGGCGAGATCGGTGGGGGCGAAGGCCTTGTAGATCCAGTTGAGCCCGAGCTCCTCGTAGAGGCGGTTGTGGAACCGGGTGCCGTTGTTGCTCGGGCGCGCCGAGAGCGAGATGCACAGCGTCATGTCCTTGTTCAGCATGGTCACCGCACCAGGCTACTCGCCGACGCTCCGCTCGAAATGCCGGGATGCAACCCCATGGCGAAGCCGCATCCTCTCCCTTATGGTGAAGATGCATGCACAGGGGATCGATCGTCTCCGTCTTCCCCAGAGACGGACTGCCTTCCCCAGAGGCAAGGCGATTCGTGCATGCGATTGGGCCCTCTCGAGCGGTTCTGTCCCCAACGGGCCGTTCGAGAGGGCCGCTATCGACGATCTCGGATGATTTTCGTTTTTGTCCCCCAAATGGGGGACAAACGGGTGCCGGAGGGGTTAGGCTGGAATCTGACGCACCCTCCGGTCGTCTTCGGCCCTCATCGCTCCCCCCGCGGTGAGGGCCACACCATTTTTCGGGCGGCTCCGCGCGCCCGGCGGATGACGGCCCCTGGCCTCTCTGCAACATTTGGGTTACGGGCTGATCTCGGGACTTCCGCTCAGCGCGTGCTCCACTAGCGTGGAGCACGTCGGGGCATCCTGCGTCGGCTTCTTTCCAGCAGAACAGGCAGTACATGAGCACCCAGGGCACGGTTAAGTGGTTCAACTCGGAGAAGGGCTTCGGCTTCATCTCCCCCGACGACGGCGGCGCTGACGTTTTCGCGCACTACTCCGCCATCGAATCATCCGGCTACCGCTCTCTCGAAGAGAACCAGCGAGTCGAGTTCGACGTGGCGCAGGGCCCCAAGGGCCTGCAGGCTGAGAACATCCGTCCGCTCTGAGAGCGGACGTCATAGAACTCCCCGACCGGGGGTTGCGATCCGTCGCGACCGCTCGGCGGGGAGTTCTGTGCTTTGTGGCCGGGATTCAGGTTTCCTCTCCCGCCCGAGGGCCTGGAGATTCCGCCCTCTCAGGAGGAGATCTGCCTGTCGGGAGGTTGCGTGCAGGTCGGGGCTCCTCCCTGGGGAGAGTTCTCCTCCCCAGGTGTCGAGCTCCGCGGTCAGTTCAGGAGCAGCGCGCGCAGTTCGGCGGCGGATGCTGCGCGGAAGGCCGCGTCATCGCCTTCGTGGGTGTCGCTGAAACCCCATTCGACGAAGATCACCGGGACGCCGTTCGCGTTGCCGCCCTCGACGTCGTGGTGACGATCGCCGATCAGCACCGGGCGTGACGCGTCTGCGCCACGCTCGGCGAGACGACGCAGCGCCTCGGCCACGATGTCGGTCTTCGAGGCGAGGGTCGATTCGTCGGGGGTGGCGCCGACGGTGGTGACGAAGTACGGGCGGAGTTCGAAGAAGTCGACGATCGCGTCGACCTGGATCTCGGGCTTCGAGCTCGCCGTCGCCTGAGGAACACCGGCGGCGTGCAGATCGCGGATGATCTCGGTCACGCCCGGGTACGTCGCGACGTCTGTCGTGTATCCGTCGGCCTTGCCCAGGGTGCGGTAGAAGGTCACGGCCTCGGCGGACTGCTCGGGGGTCATGCCGGCCTGCGCCTGGAAGGACTGGAACATCGGCGGGCCGATCCAGTGCACCAGCTCTTCCCTCGTCGGCGCGGGGTGTCCGAAGTGCGTGAGAGCGACGTTCAGACGGCGGAGGATTCCGACCGACGCGTCGGCGATCGTGCCGTCGACATCCCAGAGCACGCACGAATAGGGGGAAGAAGCCATGCCTTCCAGCCTATGGGCAGCGGGCGATGTGACCGACCGCGGTGAACATCTGTGCAGCTCACCTCAGAAGAGGCGCGGGATGCCGGACTCGATGCCCTTCATGTCGTCGTAGTCGAGCACGAGGCAGCGGATGCCGCGGTCCTCGGCGAGCACGCGAGCCTGCGGCTTGATCTCCTGCGCGGCGAAGACCCCCTGCACGGGTGCCAGGTGTGGATCGCGGCCGAGCAGCTCGAGGTATCTGGTCAACTGCTCGACGCCGTCGATGTCGCCACGACGCTTGATCTCGACGGCGATCGCGGCGCCGTCGGCATCCCGCACGAGAAGGTCGACAGGGCCGATCGCCGTCGGATACTCGCGACGGACGAGTGTCGCGCCGTCGGAGATGCGGTCGACCTGCTCGGCCAGAAGGCGCTGCAGGTCGGCTTCGACACCGTCCTTCTGCAGACCGGGGTCGATCCCGAGGTCGTGCTGGGTGTCGTGCAGGATCTCGTAGATCTGTACACGCAGGGCATCGCCGGTCTTCTTGTGCGTGACACGCCAGACCTCGGTGACCCCGGCGATGGACTCCTCTTCACCGGGCTCTTCGGAAGAGAGGGAGCACGGCGGGCTCATCCAGTTCAGCGGCTTGTAGCTGCCGCCGTCCGAGTGCACGAGCAGACTCCCGTCACCCTTGTGCACGAGAAGACGCGTGGCGAGGGGGAGGTGGGCATTGAGCCGCCCGGTGTAATCCACGGAGCAGCGGGCGATGACGAGACGCACCGTTCGAGCCTACTTCGTCGGACGCACTCCTCCTGCGGCGACGGGTTCGGTCGCCGGTGTTTCCCCATTCCCCGTGCCGTCGCTCTCCCCCGCGATCGTGCCGGACTGGATCCTGACATTCTGGGCGAGCAGAACGACGATGAGGAGATGACCGTGTCGATCGAGCTGGTGACGATGATCGTGACCGTCGCGTCCACGCTGCTGGGGCTGGCCGCCGGCTTCGGGTGGATGATCACGCGGATGGATGCGCGGTTCGAGAGTTTCGAGCAGCGTATGGATGCGCGGTTCGAGAGGGCGGAGCAGCGGATGGATGCGCGGTTCGAGAGGGCGGAGCAGCGGATGGATGCGCGGTTCGAGAGGGCGGAGCAGCGGATGGATGCGCGGTTCGAGAGGTCCGAGCAGCGTGCGGATTCGCGGTTCGACCGGTTGGAGACGGATATGGGCGAGGTGAAGACCGCGGTCGCGCGGCTCGAAGGCCCGACGCCGCACCTTCTCCTCTCGCGCTGACGCTCAGTCCTTCGTCGCGGCCACCGACGCCTGCGACATCTCGTCTTTGCGCAGCGGACGTGCGGCGCCCGAGAACAGACCGGACATGACGACGAGGGCGACGACGATGAAGAGGGTGTTCAGCAGGCCGATGTGCTCGCTGATGAAACCGAGGACCGGCGGGCCCCCGAGGAAGGCGATGTAGCCGATCGTCGCCGCGGCGCTCACCCGCGCGGCCGCCTTCGCCGGGTCGTCGGCGGCGGCGGACATTCCCAGCGGGAACCCGAGCGAGGCGCCGACGCCCCACAGCGCCGCTCCCACGAACACCAGCGGCAGACTCGGCGCGAGGATGAACAGCAGGATGCCGGATGCCGCGGCCACCGCGAGGATGCGCAGCACCGCCACGCGGCCGAAACGGTCGACGAGGGGTCCGCCGAAGACGCGCACCACGGTCATGGCGACCGAGAAGGTGGCGAGGGCGGCTGCGCCGAGGGCCGTGCCCCCGCCGTGGTCCTCGGCGACGCCGAGTGCGAGCCAGTCGTTGGCCCCGCCCTCGGCGAACGACATCCCGAGCATGACCACGCCGATCGCGTAGGTGCGCGGTTCGCGCCAGGCCGACATCGCGACATGCATCCGCTCGCGCCAGCGGCCCTTCTCGCCGTCGTCGTCGATCGGGTCGAGCGTCTCCTGCCGCCGCGGGACGTGGACGATGCTGACGACACCGATCGAGGCGATCAGCACCGCGATGACCAGGGTGTGCGTGAAGACGTCGACGCGCAGCTGCGCGGCGAGAGCTCCGAGCCCCGCACCGATCACGGTTCCGAAGCTGAAGAAGGCGTGGAACAGCGGAAGGATCGTCTTTCCCGAGTGCTGCTCGATGGCGGTGGCCTCGACGTTCATCATCACGTCGACGCATCCGTTGCCGAGGCCGAAGAGCACCAGCCCGATCAGCACCACCGAATAGGAGCCGACCACATTCGTGCCGATGCCGATCAGCGCGACACCCGACGCGAAGGTGAAGATCGACACCATCATGCCGAGGCGTGCACCGGTGCGCGCCACGATCGCGGGGCTCGTCGAGATTCCGATGATCGAGGCGATCCCCGCGCCGAGCAGCAGCATGCCGACCTGCGCCTTGTCGACATCGAGCGCGAGCTTGATGTCGGGGACGCGCGATGCCCAGGTGGCGATCGACAGACCGCTGGCGAGGAAGATCGCGAAGATCGCCGTGCGCCAGCGCACGTACTGCGACCGGGAGAGAGCCGTGTTCATCCGGTCAGCATATCGAATCGATTCGATCCCGCGGAACCCGGGGGAGCTATCCTCGGAGTATGACCAGTCACGACACCCCGCGCCGCGCGACGATCGCTGATGTCGCCCGCGCGGCAGGGGTGGCCACGTCGACGGCATCCGTCGTCTTCAGCGGCAAGGCGAGCGTGGCCGCCGCCACCCGCGAGCGCGTGCTCGCCGCGGCGGCCGACCTGGGCTATGCGGGTCCCGACCCTCGTGCGGCCTCGCTGCGTCGGGGACGCAGCGGCATCGTCGCGGTCGTGCTCGAGGGGCACCTGCGCGCCGCGTTCCTCGATCCGGTGACCACCGCCATGATGGACGGCCTGACCGACGGACTCGCGGATCTGAGTGCCGGCATCCTGCTCATGCGCGACGACCCGGGCGACGACGGCTCCCCCCTCTCGAACGCGCCGGTCGATGCGGTCGTGCTGATCGGCTGCTCGGGGCGCACGAAGGCATCGCTCGACATCGTGCGCAGCCGTGGCCTGCCCGTCGTGGTGATCGAGGGTGACGCGGGTGAGGGGATCCCGAGGATCACCCTCGACAACACCGCCGCCGCCGCAGATGTCGCTCGACACCTGTACGACCTCGGACACCGCGAGGTCGCCCTGGTCACCCTGCCGCTCGACACCCGGGGCGAGCGAGCGCCGGTGACGCAGGAGCGCATCGACACCGCGACGGTCGAGGTCACGGTCGATCGACTCGCCGGCATGCGGGAGGTGTTCCCGACGGCTCCCGCGATCTCGACGGGCAGCAGCCTGATCGACGAGGGGCTGCTCGCCGGTCGGACTCTGCTCGCGGACCCGGCCACGCGACCGACGGCGATCCTCGCGCAGAGCGACTTGATCGCGGTCGGTGTCATCCGAGCGGCGGAAGAGCTCGGACTGCGCGTGCCCGAGGATCTCTCGGTGGCCGGGTTCGACGGGATCGCCGCCGACGGCCTCGGCGATCTCGTGCTCACGACGAGCGTGCAGCCGGCTGTCGAGAAGGGGCGTGCGGCCGGCGAGCAGGTCGCCCGGATGCTGCAGGGCGAGCCCGGACTCACCCTTCACCTGACGTGCCGCTTCCGCGAAGGCACGACCACGGCGCCCCCGTCGCGCTGACCCGGTCAGCTGTGCGCGGGACCGATCGGCAGGAGGGACGTCCCGAAGTCGCGGATCGAGTAGCGCCCGCAGTCGATGATGTCGGTCGGCACGACCGACTGCGGGAGCTCCCATGGCACCGTCTGGGAGTCCTCGACGAGGAACGACACCTCGCCGACATCGGCGTCGTGGCGGTTGACGAGCCACGCGTAGGCGTTCAGCCGGTGATCCACCTGCACCAGCTGCGACGGATCCTCGAGATGCAGCTTCGGCAGGCGGACGGTCCAGAACTGCCCGGCTCCGGTGCGACCGGACGCATCGACCCAGTCGGTGACGCACGCGAGGTCGGCATCGGGTGCGGAGGCTGCGGCGACGATCCGCGGCAGACTGACCGCGCCCCCCACCAGCAGCACGACGCCGGCGACGGCGGCGGTGCGACGGCGCAGATCCGCAGGCACCCGGAGAGTCTTCGGCGACGCCACGAGCGCGAGCACCGGGGCGAACGCGAGGGGCTGGAGATAGCGCGTCGCATGAGTGCCGAGCGCGACGGCTCCGACGACGACCAGCAGAGGCATCGCCCAGGCCGAGATCGCGACGAGACGTTCACCGAGATCGGATGACCGCATGGTGCGCACGACCGCGAGGGCCAGCAGCGCGCCGGTGATCAGCAGGCCCACGAGCCCCGAGGGAGAGGCGATCCGGTCGCCGAGCAGACCTGCGTAGTACTCCGCGGAGTCGCGCCAATGGCTCGGCTGCGCATACCCCGCGCCCGTGTTGGCGATCCATGCCGCGAACGGAATACGGGCGAGCATTCCCGCTGCCGCCGCTCCGAGGAGCACTGCCGAGAGCATCAGGATGCGGGTGCGCAGCGGTGCGCGGACGCCGAGGACACCGAGTACGAGCACCACAGGCACGACACCCCACGCGAGGAAGAGAGGATTCGAGAACGTCGACACCAGCACGACGACGGCGAGGGCGACGACCATGGCCGGGCTGCGCGATTCGCGGTCGAGGATGCGACGCACGAGCCCGACCGCGAGCACGACCGCGACGACGGTCGCCGCGTAGTACGTGGTGGTCGCCTGCAGCGAGGCGAGCTCGAGAGCCTCCCGCGACGATGAGACCTCGGTCATCGCCGAGGCGCCGAAAGCTCCCAGGGCGATCAGTGACCATGCGACCGGGGCGTGCCCCGGGCGGGAGCGTCCGGCGACCAGGCGGATCGCGCCGTACAGCGCGAGGAGATTCACCACCGCACTCGCCGCGAGGACTCCGTTCGTGTCGAGAGGCAGCACGACGTCCAGCGCGGTGAACGCGGCGGACTCCGGCACGAACAGCACGCTCGACATCGCCCAGTCGAGCGGCTGTCCGGAGAGCACGGAACGCGCGAGCATCGCGACGACCAGGGAGTCGCCGTCGCGGAACAGCAGCTCGGCGCGAGGGGAGCCCGCGACCGCGCCGACGCCGATCAGCGCGATGGCCGCAGCGAGGATCCACCCCGACAGCTCCCGCATCCACACCCGTGTCACGGGGCTACTCTGTCACGCGCTCCGGCAGCTCACCTGCCCGCCGCCGGGATCTCAGGAGACCTGCGTGCGCAGATCCCAGACCTCCTCGAGCGGCGCCGTGCCCTCGTTCCCGTCGGCATCGCGGAACACCTCGACGAACCGGCCGATGTCGGCCTGCCACGCGTGATCTGCAGGGTCGTCCTGCAGCGCGGCGACCGCGGCATCCCAGTCCTCGCAGTCGACGAGGTGGAAGAGACGGTGGCCGGAGCGCCAGATCGTCCAGTCGCGGATGCCGATGCGAGCGAACGTCGCGGCGAGGGCATCCGGAATGCGGACGTGAGCGGAGCGGTAGTCGTCGATCGCGCCGTCGCGGATCTCGGAGTGCAGGGCGATGCGCATGAGGGCCTCTCATCGATGCGGGTGTCGGGTCGGAACGGTCGGTGCCGGACCCAGGGTCACGGCGTCGGCCACCTCGACCAGGATCGCATCCGCAGACGGATCTCGAACAGGGCAGATTGCCCGGGATAACGGCGTGAAGCGGCCATTTGTGCGACCTGGACGCGGAATATGCGGACCGAAAGGGCCAAAACACCAGGTAAACTCGGTATAGACACCCGCCCGCCTGTGCCGTATCCGGCCGACGAGCTTCGAGGAGCCGCGTATATGCTGACGTTCCTCGCCGTGTTCCTCCTCGGGTCGATCCTGATGCCCGTTCTGGTGCGCTGGCTGGGATCGCAGGCATTCGCCGTCGCAGCCGTCATCCCCGCCGCGGCCTTCGTGCACGCCCTCGTCGTCACCCCTCAGGTGCTCGACGGCGCCGCACCCTTCGCATCGATCGCCTGGATCCCGCAGCTCGGACTCGATCTGTCGATGCACATGGACGTGCTCGGATGGGTCCTCACCCTGATCGTGACGGGCGTCGGCGCGCTCGTGCTGCTCTACTGCCGCTGGTACTTCCACGACGACTCCGCGGGAATCGGCCAGTTCGCCGGCGTCCTGCTCGGATTCGCCGGAGCGATGTACGGACTCGTCCTCACCGACGACCTGGTCATGCTGGTCATGTTCTGGGAGGTGACCAGCATCCTCTCCTACCTCCTGATCGGCCACTACCGGCGTCGTGCGGCCAGCCGTCGAGCGGCACTGCAGGCACTCCTGGTCACCACGCTCGGCGGGCTGGTGATGTTCGTCGGCGTCGTGCTGCTCGTGGTCGACGCCGGCACCTCCAGCATCCACGAGATCCTCGAGCTCGCCCCCACCGGGCCGGTCGTCGACGCCGCCGTCGTGATGCTCCTCATCGGTGCGATCAGCAAGTCCGCGCTGTTCCCGTTCCACTTCTGGCTGCCGGGTGCGATGGCCGCACCGACTCCGGTCAGCGCCTACCTGCACGCCGCGGCGATGGTGAAGGCAGGCATCTATCTGATCGCGCGCTTCGCGCCGATCTTCGCCTTCACCGGACCGTGGCGGCCGATCATCATCTCGCTGGGTGTGGTCACCATGCTGCTCGGCGGCATCCAGGCGCTGCGCGAGACCGACCTCAAGCGCATCCTCGCGTTCGGCACCGTGAGTCAGCTCGGGTTCTTCGCCGTCGTCGTCGGTTACGGGACCCAGGCGAGCGCGCTCGCCGGACTCGCCCTGGTCATGGGTCACGCGCTGTTCAAGTCGGCGCTGTTCCTGATCGTCGGGGTCATCGACCGGCAGCTGTCCACGCGTGACATCGACGAGCTCAGCGGAGTGGGGCGACAGGCCCCGGTCATGGCCACGGCGGCGTTCATCTCGATCGCCTCGATGGCGGGAATCGCCCCCACGATCGGATTCGTCGCGAAGGAGTCGACGCTCACCGCGCTGCTCGACGACGCGCTGCACGGATCTCCATGGGGACTCGTGGCCATCATCGGCGTGAGCATCGGCTCCATGCTCACCGCGGCATACGGCATCCGCTTCCTGTGGGGAGCGTTCTGGACCAAGCGCGACGACGCCGGCGCCCGCCGGCAGGACACCGCCTGGCCCGACCCTCCCGTCGGCTTCCTCTCGGCGCCGATCATCCTCGCGGGCGTCACGCTCGCGGCAGGAATCGGCGCTCCCGCGCTCGATGTGGCGCTGCAGGGATACGCGGTCACCGCGACGCCGGGACTCGACGCCGCGGGCGATGCGGTCGAAGGGCCAGGACACCTCGCGCTCTGGCACGGCTTCGAGCCCGCCCTGGGCATCTCCATCCTGTCGATCCTGCTCGGCGCCGGCCTCTTCCTGCTCAGCATCCGCACCAAGTGGGACCGCAAGCCGCGCCTGATCCCCTTCACCGCGGCCGACGTCTACTACCTGGTGATGCGCGGCGTCGACCGGCTCTCGGTGCTGAGCACCACCCTCACCCAGCGCGGATCGCTGCCGGTCTACGTCGGAACGATCTTCGTGGTGTTCGTCGCGGCCGAGATCACCGCCCTCGTGGCCACCGACATCGACCGCCTGCAGCTCTCGGCCTGGCACACCCCGGTGCAGCTCGTCGTCGCGCCGATGATGGCGGCCGCCGGAGTGATGGCCGTGCGCGCGCAGAAGCGGTACACGGGTGTCGTGCTCGTCTCGATCACCGGTCTCGGCATGGTCGTGCTGTTCGCGACCAGCGGTGCTCCCGACCTCGCTCTCACGCAGATCCTCGTCGAGACCGTGACGATGGTCACCTTCGCCCTCGTGCTGCGTCGTCTGCCGGCGCGGATGGGCGAGCACAACGCCTCCGTCGGCCGCATCCCCCGCGCCCTGCTCGGCGTCGGGGTGGGTCTGACGATGGCGCTGGTGGCGATCGTGGCGACGCAGTCGCGGGTCGCCGACCCGATCTCCGAGATGTTCCCGCAGCTCGCGTACGACATCGGGCACGGCAAGAACGTCGTCAACGTGGCCCTCGTCGACCTGCGCGGCTGGGACACGATGGGCGAGCTGTCGGTGCTCGTGCTCGCCGCGACCGGAGTGGCGTCGCTCGTGTTCGTCACGCACCGCGCCGACATGCTCGCGGCGACCAAGACCCTCCCGAAGGCGCGCCGCCGCCGCACCCTCAGCCGCCCGCTCGTCGAGACGACCGAGGGTGTGCGCTTCCAGACGTCCGAGAACGAGAGCAGCCCGCGGGCGTGGCTCGTCGGCGGTCAGAAGATGCGGCCCGAGAACAGGTCGATCCTGCTCGAGGTCATCGTCCGCGTCCTCTTCCACACGATCATCGTCGTGTCGATCTTCCTGCTGTTCTCCGGTCACAATCTGCCGGGAGGCGGTTTCGCGGGCGGTCTCGTCGCCGGCATGGCGCTCGTCATGCGCTACGTCGCGGGCGGTCGCTGGGAGCTCGGGGCCGCAGCGCCGACGGACGCGGGACGTCTGCTCGGCACCGGCCTGATCCTCGCCGTCGGAACCGCGGTCGTGCCGTTGTTCTTCGGTCTCGCGCCCCTCACCAGCAACTTCTGGGAGTGGGAGATCCCCGGTATCGGGCACATGGAGTTCGTGACCTCGACCATCTTCGACGTCGGTGTGTACCTGGTCGTCATCGGGCTGGTGCTCGACGTGCTGCGCAGCCTCGGTGCCGAGGTCGACCGCCAGGCCCAGGAGTTCCGTGAGCGGGGGGTGAGCATCTGATGGATGTCTCGCTGACCCTGATCGTGATCATGGCCGTGCTGTTCGCCTGCGGCGTCTACGCGATGCTCGAGCGCAGCCTCACCCGCGTGCTGATCGGATTCCTGCTGCTCGGCAACGCCACGAACCTGCTGCTGCTCATCGTGATGGGCGTGCCGGGCAATGCTCCCTTCTTCGGCACCGAGGGCGAGCTGAGCGACCCCCTGCCGCAGGCGCTGACGCTCACCGCCATCGTGATCACCTTCGCGGTCTCGGCGTTCCTGCTCGCCCTGATCTACCGCTCCTGGCAGCTCGGTCAGGCCGACACGGTCGAGGACGACGAGGCCGACATCGCGCTCCGCGAGCGCACCGATGCCGACGAAGACCTCATGGACGACGAGGCCGACGCCGACGACGACTCCGCGACCACCGACTTCGTCGGCGTGCAGACCGCCCCCATCACGGTGCTGCACATGCGCGACCACCCGGCGATCCACGATGACGCCCCCGTCGATCGGGCCTACGCATCGCAGGCTCCCCGCGACGAGGGAGCCTCGGTCGAGGGCGATGACGGGGCCCCCTCCGAGGGCGGCCACGACGCCGAGCGCGAGTCCTCGCGCGAGTCCGGGGAGCGTTCCGGTTTCCGCGCGGATGCCGATACGCACGCATCCGACGCCGACGAGACGGATGCGGCGGATGCCGCCCGCGACACGGCGGCCGACACGGCATCCGACGACTCGGCCCCCGAGCACACCGACGACACCGACGACACCGAGCACACCGACGACACCGACAGGGAGGACCGCCCATGAGCGCACTCGTCCCCCTGCTGGTGGGGCTGCCGCTGCTCGGCGCCGCCGTCACCCTGATCTTCGGACGCAGGCCCCGACTGCAGGTCTTCGTCACGGTCGCGACACTCGCCGCGGTGTCGGTCATCGCGGCGGTGCTGCTGGTCGCCGTCGACGGCGGAAGCCCGATCGCCGTCTCGGTGGGAGGCTGGCCGGTGCCCTTCGGCATCGTGCTCTACGTCGACCGTCTGGCCGCCCTCCTGGTGCTCATCTCGAGCATCGTGCTGCTCGCGGTGCTCCTCTTCTCCATCGGTCAGGGTGCCGCCGACGGCACCGACGAGACGCCGATCTCGATCTTCAACCCGTCGTACCTGATCCTCGCCGCCGGCATCTTCAACGCGTTCATCGCGGGCGACCTCTTCAACCTCTACGTCGGATTCGAGATCCTGCTCGTCGCGTCGTACGTGCTCATCACGCTCGGGAGCACCGAGTCCCGCATCCGCACCGGCGCCGTCTACATCGTGGTCTCGCTGGTGTCGTCGATCCTGTTCCTCGCCTCGATCGCGATGATCTACGGGGCGCTCGGCACCGTGAACATGGCGCAGATCGCCGAGCGGATGCACGAGCTCCCGCAAGAGACGCAGCTCGTGCTGCATCTCATGCTGGTCGTGGCCTTCGGCATCAAAGCCGCGATCTTCCCGGTCTCGTTCTGGCTGCCCGACTCGTATCCCACGGCACCCGCACCCGTCACCGCCGTCTTCGCCGGACTGCTCACGAAGGTCGGCGTGTATGCGCTGATCCGCACCGAGACGCAGCTCTTCGCCGAGAACAGCATCGACACCGTGCTGCTGATCATCGCTCTCGCGACCATGATCGTCGGTGTGCTCGGCGCCGTCGCGCAGGCCGAGCTGAAGAGGATCCTGTCGTTCACCCTGGTCAGCCACGTCGGGTACATGATCTTCGGTCTGGCGATCGCGACCCCGGCCGCCATCGGCGCGACGGTCTACTACATCGTCCACCACATCGTCGTGCAGACGACCCTGTTCCTCGCCGTCGGACTCATCGAGCGCCGCGCCGGCAGCACGTCGATCCTTCGGGTGAAGGGGCTGCTGAAGGTCGCCCCGGTGATCGCCGTCCTCTACTTCATCCCCGCGATCAACCTCGGCGGGCTGCCCCCGTTCTCCGGTTTCATCGGCAAGTTCGCTCTCTTCGAGGCGGCGGCGTCGGTCGGAACGCCTCTGATGATCGTGCTGATCGGCGGCGGCATCGTCACGTCGCTGCTCACCCTGTACGCGCTGATGCGCGCCTGGAACCTCGCGTTCTGGCGCGAGGAGGAGGACTCCACCGAGACCGAGGGGCGCATCTCGTACCTCGGCAACGCCCCCGCCGCCGACGAGCAGCAGGAGCGCCGCCGCATCCCGCGGATCATGACGATCGCGACGGCCGGGATGGTCGGGGTCACGCTGGCTCTCACCGTGTTCGCCGGACCCCTCTACGCCCTGTGCGACCGGATCGGTGCGACGCTCCTCGAGCCCGTGAGCCTGGTGCAGCTCGAAGGCGAGGTCGACGGATGAGTCCCTCCGAGACCGGCCGTCACTTCTGGCGGGACACGCGCGTGCAGCTGCCGTTCCTCGCATGGCTCGTCGTGCTGTGGATGCTGCTGTGGAGCCAGTTCACGGTGCTCTCGTTCCTCTCGGGTCTCGTGGTCGCGGTGTTCGTGACGCGGGTGTTCCGGTTGCCGACGGTGGAGCTGTCCGGCCGCATCAACGTCTGGTACGCCCTGCTGCTGCTCGTGCAGTTCCTGTTCGCGATGCTGCGCGGAGCGCTCGCCGTGACCGCGCAGGTGTTCGACTTCCGTCGCCAGCCGGGGGCGGCCATCGTCGCCGTGCCTCTGCGCTACGCCGACGACCTGATGATGACGCACGTGTCGGTCGTGTCCTCGCTCGTTCCCGGCTCGCTGGTCGTCGAGGCCGACCGCGACCGCCAGGTGCTCTACCTGCACGTGATCGGAGTGCGCAGCATGGCCGACGTCGAGAAGCAGCGCGAGGGCGTGCTGCGCTGGGAGCGTCGGGTCGTCCGCGCTCTCGGTGCCCCCGACCAGTACCGTGCTCTCAAGGCCGACGAACGGGCGGCGCGCTCGGGCGGATCGATGAAGGGCGGTGTGCGATGAACGTTCTGCTGCTGGCGATCATGGTCGTCTTCGGCATCGCCGCGATCCTCACGATCGTTCGGATCGTGCGCGGTCCCTCGATCCTCGACCGTGCGGTGGCGTCGGACGTGCTCCTCACCGAGGTCATGTGCGTGCTCGGTGCCGAGATGGCGATCAACGGGCACACCCGCAACATCCCCGTGCTGCTGATCATCGCCGCGGTGGGTGTGTTCGGCTCGATCTCGGTCGCCCGATTCGTCGCGAGAAGGGACAACACGACGCCATGAACGTGTTCGGCCTCGCCATCCCCGACGGCGTCATCGACGTCACCGTCCTCGTGCTGATCCTGTTCGGCGCCATACTCTGCCTGTCCGCCGCGGTCGGCCTGCTGCGGTTCCGCGACGTGCCGTCGCGACTGCACGCCGCGACGAAGCCGCAGGTCCTGGGGCTCGTGCTCATCTGCCTCGCCATCGCGCTGTCGCAGCGCACCCTCGGCAGCATCCTCGTCGGACTGGCCCTCGTGACCCCGATCGTGCTCATGCAGTTCGCCACCGCCCCGCTGTCAGCCCACATCGTCGGCCGGCAGGCGTATCGCAACGGGACGACCGACGAGCGCAACCTGGTCGTCGACGAGCTCGCCGACTCGAAGCAGACGCCTCCCGCCGCGGGCTGAACGGCCTCGGCCGCGGGGGTCTGCCGTCTTTTCGGTCCGGTCCCGCCGCATCCCGGTCCCGCCGCGTCCCGGTGCCGTCCGGGCCCGGTCCCGCCCGTCCCGGCCCCGCCCGTCCCGGTGCCGCCGCGTCCCGGTCCCGCCGCGTCCCGGTCCCGTCCCGGTCCCGCCCGTCCCGGTCCCGGTGCGCAATTCAGCATCAAATTTCTCCGAGCACGTCTTCGAGCGCCCGACCAGCGGTATATCGAGCATCGGTGCTGAGACGTGATCGGCGCCTCTGAGCGAGTTCATCTTCTGCACAGATCCTCGCGACCGGCGATTCGTCTGCGATCGTGGAGAAGCGACTCACGCGTGCCCCCGCCGATCCGCACGCTTCCCTCATGAGTGAACGGAATGATGGTGAGAAGCGGACGGTGGCGCAGCGAGCTCGCGACCTCTACATGCCGACGGTGTTCTCCCGAGCGCAGCTGATTCGCTCGGGTCTGAGCGGACGCCGGATCTCCTCCGCGGTGGCGAGGGGCGACCTCGTGCGCATCCGGCGCGACAGGTATGCGCTGCCTTCGACCCCGCAAGACGTCATCTCCGCTGTGCGGATCGGGGGCCGCGTGTCGTGTCTGACGCTGCTCGTATCAGTGGGGGTCTTCGTCCACCACTGCCGCCGGTTGCATGTGCTCGTCACGCCAGGGTCGTCGCGCCTGCGTCTGTCGAAAGAGACCGAGTCCGTTCTGCACTGGCGGGTGAGGTCGAGCGTCGACCGCTGTCTTCACGCGGCTCCGATCGCCGAGGCCGTCGCCCATTCGGTGTACTGCCAGACCCCGCGTGACGCTCTCGCGACACTCGACAGCGTCCTCCACCACGCCGTCATGACCTACGAGGAACTCGCTGACCTGTTCGCGTCGCTGCCCGCGAGGTTCCGGGCGCTGCTGGCCCTGGTCGATGCGTCGGCGGCCTCGGGGCCGGAGACGTACATGCGATTGATCCTGAAGGCGATGGGCGTCTCGTACGAGACCCAGGTCTACCTGGAAGGCGTCGGGTACGTCGACTTCGTCGTGGATGGGTGGTTGATCATCGAGTGCGACAGCAAGGAGTTCCACGAGGGGTGGGAGAAACAGGTGCAGGATCGGGCGCGAGACATCGCTGCAGCCCGACTGGGCTACGTCACTGTCAGGCCCCTGGCGAAGGAGCTGCTCGGTGATCACACCGCCGTGCGTGAGGCGTTGGAGCAGATCATCGAGGTGATGGGCGCGCGATTCACCGACGGGCCCCGTTCGCGATTCAGCATGAACGATCGACGAACGGTGTGAATCAGCCACCTTTGCGCGTCGCAGCGCTTTTCGTGCTGAATTGCGAACGTGGCGGGGCGGAGCCCGGGGCTGCCCCGTCGACGGGGCCCCGCCGAGGCCGAGGCCGGGGCTGGGGCTGGGGCTGGGACTGGGACCGGGACTGGGACCGGGACTGGGACCGGGCCTGCGCCGCCGCCCGGCCCGAGGGCACGCCGCCCGGCCCGGAGGCCGCGCCGTCGCCAGGGTCAGAGGTCGTCGGCGAAGCTCTGGATCAGCTCGGCGGCGGGCTCGGAGTCGGTGATCAACGTGCCGTGACCGTGGTCGGGGATCACCCGGAGGTCGGCGCCGGGGATCTCGTCGATGATCTCCTGACACCAGCTCATCGGCGCGAGGGGATCGTCCTCGCCGCGCAGCACGAGCACCGGCTGCTCGATCCGCGCGAACGCCTTCTCGGGCTGATGCACGATGGTCGCGCGGATCTTGCGGATGAGGTGGGGGCCTCCGCGGAGGTATTCCCTCGCGCCGCGCCAGATCACCAGAGGGCGTTCGCCGATGAGGTCGCGCAGCAGGTAGCTCGCCTGCGCCGCGACGTTGCGGGCGGCCTTGTTCACGGTGGGGCCGGCGAGCACGACGCCCGCGACGAGCGACGGATGCCGGGCCGCGAGCTCCGCCGCGATCTGACTGCCCATCGAATGGCCGATCACCACGACCGGTCCCTCCTCGGCATGCCGCAGGTAGGCGGCGACGAGGTCGGCGTGCCGCTCCATGGTCAGCGTGCGGGTGGGCTCCGGTGCTTCGCCGAAACCGGGCAGATCGAGGGCGATGACCCGCCCGTGCAACCTCTGCACCACGTCGAGGTAGACGCTGCGACCCATGCCGATGCCGTGCAGCAGCAGAAAGGTGCGGGGACCTTCGCCGAAGGTCTCGGCGACCAGCGTGGAACCGCCGTGCTCGTACTCGAGCAGGGTGACGGGCGTGCCTTTCGGGGCGAGATAGCTGGAGACCACCCGTCAACGCTAACCGAGCTGGACGGATGCGGCGAACCGCAGACCTCTGCACGAGGGAGAGACCGCGGGCACCGCAGCTCGGCCGATGGGCCGTGTCCGTCCCTCGTGCGAGGATGAAGTGGTGTCTTCCCCGCAACCCGATCCCGACCAGGTCCCGGCGGTGGAGGAATCGACCGGCCGCACCCGCGGTCCTCTCGCGCGACTGGCGGCGGGATTCGACGATCCGGTGCTGCGCGCCCTGGTCGCGGCGACCGCGGTCTCGCGCATCGGGCGCGGCGTCTTCTTCGCCGTCACCGTGCTCTTCTTCACCCAGATCATCGGTCTGTCTCCGGCGCAGGCCGCGGTGGTGCTGGCCGTGTCGAGCGGATGCGGTGTCGTGGCGTCGTTCCTCGGCGGCTGGCTCGCCGATCGCTGGAGCGCGCGACGCCTCGCGTTCGGATTCGAGCTCACCGGCGGCGCGCTGCTGGCGGGGTACGCCTTCGTGGGTGACTTCGCATCCGCCCTTCTGCTCGCCAGCCTTGCCGGCTTCTTCGACACCCTCGGCCACTCGGCGCGGTCGGCGATCATCGCGCGGGGATTCGCCTCCGAGCGACGTGTGCACGCGCGGGCCGTGCTGCGCACCGTCACCAACATCGCGATCGCGGCAGGGTCCGGACTCGGCGCGATCGCGCTGGCGCTGGGCACTCCCGAGGCGTATCGCACCGTGATCGCCTGCGCGGGGGCGATCTGCGCGCTGGGTTCGCTGCCCCTGCTGCGGCTCACGCCCGCGGTCGACGCTCCGGCACGGGTGCGGATCAAGACGCTCCGCACCGAGACCGGGTCGATCGATACGGAGGCCGCGGCCGCCGCATCCGCCGAGCGCAGCGACTGGAACCGGCGCTCGCCGTGGCGCGACCCGAGGTATCTCGCGCTGAGCGGACTCTCGGCGATCTTCGGCATGCAGTTCGGGGTGGCCGAGTTCGGCGTTCCGCTGTGGATCACGCAGAACACGAACGCCCCCGAGGTCATGGTGGCCGTGCTGCTCATCGTCAACACGACTCTCGTGGTGCTCTTCCAGGTGCGGGCGTCGCGCGGCACGCACGACCTGCACGTCGCCGGGCGCGTGACGATGATCGCCGGCTGGCTCATGGTCGCCGCATGCCTGGTCTACGCGTTCGCCGCAGGCATGCCGGCCTGGGCCGCCATCGTGATTCTCATCGTCGGCATGATCGCCCACACCTTCGCCGAGATCCTGTCGCAGGCGGGGGCGTGGGGACTCAGTTTCGAGCTGGCCGATCAGGTGCGAGCCGGCGCCTATCAGGGCGTGTTCGGCATGGGGTTCTCTGTCGGCGCGCTGGCCGCCCCCATCGTGGTGAATGCGACCGCGATCACGTTCGGACTCCCCGGCTGGGCGATGCTGGGCGCGATCTTCTTCGCGGCGGCCGTCGGCATCTGGATCATCGCGCGCCGCGCCGCCGCGGCATCCGTGAACCCGGGGGCCGCACCCGGCCCCGCCTGATTGCGCCGACGGGTCGGGCCCGGCCACTGACGCGAGATCCCCCCGGATTCGGGATGGTCGTGGCTCAGAGGTGCGCAGGGGAGTCCTGTTTCTTCCAGACGCGATGATCGAGCGTGCCCGCCTGATCATCCTCACCGGGCCTGCGTGTCAGCGTCGATCGGGACGCGGGCTCGAGACCCTCTCGCAAGGTCTCGCGGGCTCGAGAGAGTCGAGAACGCGCGGTGGACGGGTTGATACCGAGGACGGCAGCAGCCTCGTGCGACACGAATCCCTCCCAGTACACCAGTCGAATCAACTCAGCGTCGTCGTCGGGAAGCCTGCTGATGGCGTCGCGAAGGTCCGCCGACGAGTCATCCCACACCGCGTCCTGTGACTGCATCCCCTCGACCAGTCGGTGCACCGCCGCCGAGCGTCGAGCGAGCGACCGGCGGGCGTCGCGGACGACGTTCCGCGCGATGCCGAACAACCACATGCGCGCTTCGGTCGGTTCCGCCGGGACCTTCCTCCGCAGCCTCCAGGCCGTCAGCATCAGTTCGCCGAACGCTTCGGCCGCGTCCGCCCCGTTGGTCAGGCGGCGTTGGAGATATCGCAAGAGGTCTGCCTCGTTCTCGCGCAGACGATCCTCGACACCGACGCGGGGGTCCTGCCGACGAGACCTCATCGGCAGTCCGTCGTCTGGCTGGAGAGGCTCACCTCGTGACCGGGGGACATCTCGTATCCACGCTGATCGAGAGTCCTGAACAGCTTCTCCGCCACGATCTGGCCCACCGCGTCCTGCTTCAGCTGCGCCGAGCTCACGACGACGGGCAGCGCCTGCCCGGAACTGTCTTTCGCTTCCGCGTACTCGGCGCGCAGCTTCGCCTCCATTGCGGTCGTGTCGAGGGCGTCCAGATCCATCCCTGCGACGATCTCCTTCGCATCGACAACGAGCGGATCGTCGCCGGCGAGGCCTTCCCACTTCACCAGGATGCCTTGGAAACACGCCGACCCATCGGTGCGCGGTGCGCTGAACACGTTGTCGGCCACCCAGCCCCACGGCGTCTCGTTCCCCGAACCCGCCATCGCGACAGAGCCGCCTCCGACCAGGAACACCGAGGCGAGCGCGCCCGCGCCCCAGGCCTTCAGCCGCCGTCGACCCCGCGAGCGCGCTTCCGCGATGATTCTCGTGCGATGCTCCCCCAACCCCGAAGGACTTGTCACCCGGGGTGCCGCCTCGCGAAGCTGTGTGTCCAGATCGATGTCATTCATGGTTCTCGCCTTCCTCACGGTTCATGCTCACTCTGTACATGGCCGCATACCGGCGAATTGTCCACACAGCCTCAGAAGTCATGGTCGGCGGTCACCCGTCACCGGGCAACCGTGGGGTCACCAGACAGGACCCCCGGGCATCGAGGGCAGAGCATCCGCCGACCGACTCGACAGCGATCGCAGTCGCTGCGGTCAGCCCGCCGGGACGAGAACGAGGGTGTGCCGGGTGGCGGCATCGACCGCCGCCGGCGAGAACGCCCACGGCTTCTGCACACCCGACGCCCAGTCGGCGGTCTGGTCGATGTAGTGCTCGTCGAACGCGTGCCCGGAGGCGCCGGTGAGGTGGATCCACGTCGAGGCGTCGAGGTCCGCGAGGTCGACGACCATGCGCATCGACGGGACGGTCGTGGTCGCGTACGAGGTGCCGATGTCCCATCCCGTGGCGTTGACCACCGACGCGCCGCCGCCGACGGCGTAGGGTCCGCGATTGAAGAGCATCTCGATCGGGGCGATGCCCGATGAGCCGAGGGTGTCGCTGGTCAGGGTGATCGCGTGCAGGTCGCCCCACCGCCACGCATTGACGGCATCGCCCTGCAGGCCGACGAGCTCGTCGTATGCCTCTTCGGCTGACAGCGCGAGCATCTCGTTCATGCTCGTGACACCCAGCGTGGGGTTGCTCCAGAGCGGGTCCGCGGGGGAGTCGAGGAGATCTCCGACCACGGTGAACAGGCGGCCCTGACCCTCGATCGGCAGCGGGTCCGCGCGCTCGGCGAAGATGTTGCGCACGAGGTTCGACCAGAGCACGTTCGCGTAGGCGGCGGCCGGAGAGGATGCGGAGTTCTGGGCGTCCCAGGTCCGCAGCAGATCGACCGCATCGCGGGTGCCCGCGCCCGTCACCGGGACATCGTCCATCGCCGACGCCAGCCGCTTGCCGATCCACATCTCGCTGTCCATCTGGATCTCGCGCATGTCCTGCGCGGTCAGGGGGCCGGCGGCGGCACGGCGCTCGATCAGGTGCTCGATGCGATCGGCGCGGTAGCCGTAGTCCCAGTCCCGGGAGAGGAAGTACGGGTACTCGTCGGCGACGATCGCGTTGTTGGCCGTGACGATGTACCCGGATGGCGGGTTGTACGACACGGGGAGCTCCTCGAACGGGATGAACCCGGTCCAGTCGTAGCGGCTGTCCCAGCCGGGTTGCGGCATCCAACCGTCTCCCGCGCCGCGGATCGGCAGGCGCCCCGGCGCCTGGTAGCCGATGTTGCCCTCGACGTCGGCGTAGACGAGGTTCTGCGCCGGCACGTCGAAGAGCGAGGCGGCGACGCGGAAGTCGTCGAAGTTCTGCGCGGTCGAGAGGGCGAAGATCGCGGTCGCCGCGGTTCCGGGGTCCAGAGCCGTCCACCGCAGACTCACGGCGTACTCGGCGTCGTCGGCGTTCTCGCCTGTGGGGGCGGTGGCGGTCGACCCGCCCGCCGCGAGTCCGGGTTCGGGGTCGGCGGCGATCGCGGTGAAGTCGTCGGTGAGGCCCGAGATGAGAGGACCGTGCACGGTCGAGCGGATCGTGAGCTCGATGTCGTCGCCTCCGGCGACCTTGATCGTCTCGGTGCGCTGGTCGAGCGGCACGAGCGCACCGTCGCGCCAGTACTGATCGCCCTCCAGACGTTCCACGTACAGGTCGGTGACATCGGTGGTCAGGTTTGTGAAACCCCAGGCGACCTGCTGATTGTGTCCGATCACGATGCCGGGGAGGCCCGAGAACGAGAAGCCGCCGACATCGAACGGGCAGGCGTCCGTGACCTCGCTGCACCGCAGCTGCACCTGATACCAGACCGAGGGAAGGGACGCACCGAGGTGCGGGTCGTTTGCGAGCAGCGGCAGGCCGCTCTCGGTCAGGTCGCCCGAGACGACCCACGAGTTCGAGCCGATGCCCTCCCCGACATCCCCGACGAGCAGGCTCGCCGCCTCGATCACATCCGAGGCCTCCTGCCATTCGATCGTGGTGGCGGCCTGCTGCATCTCGTCGTCGTGCGCGTCGTCGGTGAATGCGACCGGCTCGGTGCCCGTCTCGACGGCCGAGATCTGGGGGACGATCACGGGATGCTCGTCGAACGGATACGGCGGATAGAGCTGCTCGAGAGTGGCCTGCGTCGTCGCCGGATCGTCGCCGGTGGCGAGTTCGGAGGCGAGCAGCGAGCGTGCCGCCTCGTCGTCGACGTTGCCGCGGAGATCCCAGGCCATCGCCTTGAGCCAGGCGACCGAGTCCGCGGGTTCCCAGGGCTCGGGGGCGTAGTCGGGGTTCTGTATTCCCAGAACGGCATATTCGAGCGACAACTCGGATCCCGACCGGGATGCGAGGTAGGCGTTCACGCCGTCGGCGTACGCCTCGTAGTAGCCGAGCGTCACCTCATCCATCGTCTCGACCTCGGCCTCGGCCACCACACGCCAGCCCAGGGTGCGCAGAAAGGCGTCGGTCGCCACCTGCGACTCCCCGAACATCTCGGCGACGCGGCCCGACGTGACATGGCGGCGGAAGTCCATCTCGAAGAATCGATCCTGGGCGTGCACGAATCCCTGGGCGTAGAAGAGGTCGTCCGTCGACTCGGCGGTGATCGTCGGGATGCCGCGGTCGTCGCGCTGCACCGTGACCTGCGCCTGCAGTCCGTCGAGCGGGAGGGTTCCCTCGGTCTGCGGGAAGGATCTCTGGATGGTCCAGGTGACGACGAACGCCGCCGCGACGGCGATCACGACGAGCCCGGCCACGACGAGGAAGGCGATGCGGCCGATGCGGCCGCGCAGAGAGGTGCGCGCGACCGGGGCGGGATCGGGCGAATGGGTCGTCATCATCGAGAACTCTTTCGAACGGCGTGGGTGGTACTCGGTACCCACGAGCCCCAGAGTGCGTCTCATCGGACGCACTCTGGGAATCCTACTCACACCCGCCGACGTCGCGGGGCTCTCGGTCGCATCGAGCGGGGGTCAGCCGATCAGGCTCGGCTGCAGATCGCGCAGCGTTCTCCGATGCGTCATCCGCGTCACGCCGATCGCCGCGAGCAGGAGCGCGCCGACGAGCCAGATGCCGAGGACCACGAGATCCCATCCGGCCCGACCCAGATTGCCGCCGTACATCAGCTGCCGCATCGCATCGACCACGTAGCCGAGCGGAAGCACGTGGTGCAGGGCTGCCAGGGGGGCGGGCAGCGTCTGCCACGGGAAGGTGCCGCCCGCGGTGACGAGCTGCAGCACCATGAGCACCAGACCCAGGAACTGCCCCACCGAGCCGAGCCACACGTTCAGCATCAGGATGATGGCGGCGAAGGTCGCGGAGGCGAAGACCATCACCCCGAGCGTGCCTATCGGGTTGTTGAACGTGAATCCGAGGGTGATCGCCAGGATGCCCATGAGCCCCACCATCTGCAGGGCGCCGAGCATCGCCGGCGTCAGCCAGCCTGCCAGGGTGACGCGCAGCGGCGAGTGCAGGGCGGTGACGGCGCGACGGGAGATCGGCTTGACGATGAGGAACAGCGCGTAGATGCCGATCCATGCCGAGAGCGCGGCGAAGAACGGCGCGAGGCCTGCGCCGTAGTCTTCGGCGGAGGCGACCTTGTCGCTGGACACCTTCACCGGGTCGGCGATGGTGTCGGCCTGCTGGGTGCGCAGCTCGGGTGTGGAGACGGGGATCTGCGCGACGCCGTCGGAGAGTCCGTCGCGCAGCTCTGCCGTGCCGGAGGCGAGCGTGGCGAGTCCGTCGCGCAGCTGTGCGGCGCCGTCGTTCGCGGACGCCGCGCCGGTCGCGACGGTGCCTGCGCCGGAGGCGAGCGTGCCTGCACCCGAGGCGAGGGTACCGGCGCCCGACGCGAGCTCGGAGGCACCCGAGGCGACGGATGCCGCGCCGGCAGCGAGCTGATCGACCTTGTCGACGGCGCCCTGCACCTGGGCGTTGCCCTCCTGCAATCGGGTGCCGAGCGGGTCGAGCTTCGCGAGCAACTGGTCGACCTCCTCGGGGGTGAGCCCCTGCTCGGTCAGCGCGGTAGCGATGTCGGTGCGCACCTGGGGCAGTGCGTTCGCGGCCTGCTGGACCACGTCGCCGGCCCGATCGGCGACGTCGGCGAGCTGCCGGTTGCCGTCGCTGACCTGCTGCGCGCCGCCGGCGAGTGTCTGCGCGCCGTTCGCGAGCGTCTGCGCGCCGCCGGCGAGTGTCTGCGCGCCGTTCGCGAGCTGCGCCGTGCCGTCTGCGAGCTGCGCCGTGCCGTCGGCGAGCGTGGCGCTGCCGGATGCTGCGGTGTTCGCGCCGTCCGTCAACTGGCTCGCGCCGTCGACAGCGGTGACCAGCTTGTCGCGCACCTCGCTCAATCCGGTGAGCAGCCGCTCCGCGGCCTCGCTCCCGACCATCTCGGCGACCGAGCTGCGGATCTTCTCGACCGCCTGGGTGCCCATCGACGAGGCGAGGTAGTTGTTGGCGTCGTTCGTCTCGAGCTCGATGCGCGCCTGATGCGGGTCGTCGCCGGATGCCGAGGTCAGTGCGGCGGAGAAGTCCGCGGGGATCGTCACCGCGAAGTCGACCGTGCCCTCGCGCAGGGCGTTCGCGGCCTCGTCATCCGACATCCGCTGCCAGTCGAAGGCGTTGCCCTCGATGAGGTTGTCGGCGACATCCTCGCCGTAGTTGACGGTCTCGCCGGTCGGAGCATCCGTGCCTGTGGTGGGGGTCGCGGCGCCCTCGTCGTCGACGACGAGGGCGACGGGGACGTCGGGGAACTTGGCGTACGGGTCCTGGTTGGCCCAGAGGTAGAGCCCGCCGTAGAGGATCGGCACGCACACGAGCGCGATCAGCGCGATGATGCCCATCTTGCTCGCGGTGAGTCGCCGCAGCTCGGCGGCGATCATGGAGGGGACCTTCATCGCCCTGCTCCGTTCTGGTCTGTGTCCGCGGCTGTGTCTGCAGCCGGGTCCGTGTCTGTGTCTGTGTCGACGGCGGGATCCGTGGCTGTGTCCGCGTCCGGATCTGTGTCCGCGTCCAGGGCCGTGGCGTCTTCGTCCACCGCCGCCGCCGCGTCGGTGTCTTCGTCCGCGATCGTGTCGGTGTCGGTGTCGGTGTCGGTGTCGGTGGCGGTGGCGGTGGCGGTGGCGGTGGCGGTGGCGGTGTCTTCGTCCGCCGTCGATTCGTCGTCGGTGGGTGCCTCGAGGATGAGCGGCTGGATCGGACCCGAGGCGTTGATGGCCTCGAGCTCATGCATGCGTTCGAGCGCGACCGCGGCGGATCCGCCGACGATGACGAGCATGGCGTAGCCGCGGTCGGCGAACTCCGACGCGATGCGCCACCACCCGTCGGGGCTGCCGCCGTGGCGGTCTGGTGAGACGAGCACCACGCCCTCGGTGCCCTTGCGCAGCACCGCGAGTTCGCACAGGATGCGCACGCGGGCGGCCGGGTCGACGTTGCCGATCGGTACGCCCGCCAGCTCTCCGAAGCCGAGCTGCGTGAGCCAGCGGCGCGAGTGCAGGGGTGTCGCTCCGACACCGGCGAACATGAGCTCTTCGCCGACGACGCCCGCGAGGGTGATGTCGGCGTGCGGGTCGCTGACGTCGGGGGCGTCGACGAGCGCGATCGTTCGGCGCAGCCGTCGGTTGTCGGCGCTGCCGTCGATGGTGACGCGACCGGTGTCCGGGCGCATCCGCCCGCTCGCGATCAGGCCGAGGACACTCGGTCGCTGCTCGGTCTCGGCGATCGCGAAGCGCACCGCACCGGTGTGGAATTCGAGGCTGGTGGGGGGCAGGGCCTGGCCGCCGCGCCCCTTGCTCACCTCGTGGAGTGTGATCTTCATGCGTCGACCCGCTCGGATCCGATGATCTCGGGATGCACGGTCAGCAGGTCGTCGGCCTCGCGCCAGGACAGCCCCGCGATGCTGAGGAGCGTGCGCACGGCGAGGTTCTCGGCGCCGATGCTCGCGGCATCGGTGCGGGATACGACGGTGCGGGCGACCTCTTCGATGAGGCGTGCGAGCGTCGGCGCGGCGATGTCGGTGCGGAAGCTGCCGTCCTCCTGGCCCCGTCGGGCGAGGGCCGCGACGGTGCGGCGAAGCGGCGCGAGGGCGTCGGCGGTGTGCTGCACATGCGCCTCGTCGAGGGCGAGGGCCGCAGCGACCTGCACGTGGGACGCCTCTTGCCAGAGTCTGGCGGCGAGCCGGGCGAGCGCGATGCGCGCGTCAGTGTCGGTCACGGACTCGGCGATCGCGTTGAACCGCTGCGTGCCCACCGAGATGAGCTCGCGGATCAGCGCCTCGCGGTCGTCGAAGTGCCCGTACAGGGTGCGGCGCGAGAGGCCGGCGCTGCGGGCGATGACGTCGATCGAGGCGCGGGGGTCGGCGGCGAGGGTCTCTCGAGCCGCATCGAGGATTCCGGCACGGTTCTCGACGGAATCGCGACGGGGGGCACGGGTGGTCATGGCTCCATGGTAGCTAATGTGCACAGACGTGTGCAAGATAGTGTGGCGAACTCACAGGTGCCGGGGGTTGCCCGTTCAGGATTCAGCAGAGAACGATCGTTCCAGAATGGCACGGGTGGGTTTCGAGCCGACCTGTGGCGTCTGTGCTGAATTGCGCACGGGGACTCGTCGTGACCCCGAACGGCAGGCGCGGTAGCCGGCGGAACGCAGGGGGAAAGCAGGGGGGTGGAGGCGACGGGCAGGGCAGCAGAAGGGGGCGGATGCTGATCGCACCCGCCCCCTCTCGTGAACCGTTCGGTCAGTCGGTTCCGGAGTCGAAGGCCGCGCCCTCCGAGGCGGTGTCCACCGCGCCCGCGAGCGCCTGGTCGACGTCTTCGACCGCGCCGGTGATCTCTCCGGACTCGCCGGCCGTGACGCGGCCGACGAGTTCGCCGGTGGCGCCGCCGATCAGGCCGAGGCCGGCGTACTGCTCGAGGCGGGACCGCGAGTCGGCGATGTCGAGGTTGCGCATGGTCAGCTGGCCGATGCGGTCGACCGGGCCGAAGGCCGCGTCGCCGACGCGCTCCATCGACAGCTTCTCGGGGCCGTACGACAGGTTCGGCGAGGTGGTGTCGACGATCGTCCAGTCGTCACCACGACGCAGACGCACGGTGACGGTTCCCGAGATCGTGAGACCGACCCACCGCTGGATCGACTCGCGCAGCATGAGGGACTGCGGCTCGAGCCAGCGCCCTTCGTACATCAGGCGACCCAGGCGACGACCCGACTCGTGATACGTGGCCAGGGTGTCTTCGTTCAGGATGCCGTTCACGAGGCGCTCGTAGGCGATGAACAGCAGCGCCATGGCCGGTGCCTCGTAGATGCCGCGCGACTTCGCCTCGATGATGCGGTTCTCGATCTGGTCGCTCATGCCGAGGCCGTGGCGTCCGCCGATGGTGTTCGCCTCCATGACGAGGGCCACCGGATCGGTGTACTCGACGCCGTTGAGGGCGACGGGGCGTCCGGCGTCGAAGGTGACCGACACGTCTTCGGTCTCGATCGCGACCGACGGATCCCAGAACTTGACGCCCATGATCGGGTCGACCGTCTCGAGCGAGACGTTCAGGTGCTCGAGCGTCTTCGCCTCGTGCGTCGCCCCCCAGATGTTGGCGTCGGTCGAGTACGCCTTCTCCACCGAGTCGCGGTAGGGGAAGTCGTGGGCGACGAGCCACTCGCTCATCTCCTTGCGGCCGCCGAGCTCGGTCACGAAGTCGGCGTCGAGCCACGGCTTGTAGACGCGCAGGCGGGGGTTGGCCAGCAGGCCGTAGCGGTAGAACCGCTCGATGTCGTTGCCTTTGTAGGTGGAGCCGTCGCCCCAGATGTCGACGCCGTCCTCCTTCATGGCGCGCACCAGCATCGTGCCGGTCACGGCGCGACCGAGCGGCGTGGTGTTGAAGTAGGTCTTGCCGCCGGAGCGGATGTGGAATGCGCCGCACGACAGGGCGACGAGGCCCTCTTCGACCAGCGCGGTCTTGCAGTCGACCAGGCGGGACGCCTCGGCGCCGTACTCCAGCGCGCGGCCGGGGATCGACGCGATGTCGTCTTCGTCGTACTGGCCGAGATCACCGGTGTACGTGTAGGGGACGGCGCCCTTGTCGCGCATCCACGCGACGGCGACGGAGGTGTCGAGTCCTCCGGAGAAGGCGATGCCGACGCGCTCGCCGACGGGAAGTGACTGGAGGACCTTGGACATGGCCCCCAGTCTATCGGCGGCGTGTCGGCTGTTTCGGACGCACCCGACTACCCGACGCGCGCGACGACCGGGGGCGCGCGCGACGACCGGGGGCGTGCAGCGGCGGTACGCGGGGTCAGCGAGCGACCGGCGCACTCGCTTCCGGCAGCAGGCTGCGCTGGTGCTCGGCATAGCTCCCGCCCCACGACGTCAGCGCGTCGACGAGCGGCAGGGATCCACGGCCGAGCTCGCTCAACCGGTACTCGACCTTGGGCGGCACCTGTCGGTACACCGTGCGGATGACGAGGCCGTCGTCTTCGAGCTCGCGCAGCTGGCGGGTCAGAACGCGAGCCGTCGGCTCGTCGAGCAGGCGGCTCAGTTCGCCGAACCGCAGCACCTCGTGCTCGCGCAGCAGGCTGAGGATGCTGGGCTTCCATGCGCCGCCGAGCACCGCGATCGAGATCTCCGCATCGCAGGCGTCTGTCCACTCCTGCACGATGCGCGCCGTCTTCTCTCTCACCGGATCCGCCCTTCGTCGCTCCCATGGTATCCAGAACGTCAGTATGTAACAACAATGACCGTACTTGCTCGTCTCGTACCGGTCCGCGACACTGGACACGTGACTGCTTCCGTGCCCGTGGCACCCACCCGTTCGCGCTCGCCGCGGCATCCGTGGCTCGCCATGATCCCCCTCCTCCTCGGCATCCTGATCGGCGCCCTCGCGATCAGCAGCGTGTCGACCGCGCTGCCCGCGATCCGCGGCGATCTGACGCTCAGCGACACGGGCGCGCTATGGCTCGTCGACGTCTACTCCCTCTCTCTGGCGGCGACGCTGATCCTCGCCGCACGCATCGGAGACGCTGTCGGGCGCAAGCGGATCGTGCTCCTCGGCCTCGCCGGATTCGCGGTACTCAACCTCATCGGCGGCCTCGCGCAGGACGGCCTCGTGCTGATCGTCGTGCGCGCTCTCCTCGGTGTGGCCGAGGCCTTCGTCGTCGCGGGTGTCGTCGCCACGATCGGCGCGCACTATCAGGCTCGTCAGCGCGTGCTCGCCTACGGGCTGTGGACCGCGACGTTCGGCACGGGCAGCGCCCTCGGTCCGGTTCTCGGCGGTCTGGTGACCGAGGGGCCCGGATGGCGCTGGCTGCTGCTGGGGAGCGTGCCGCTGGCGGTGGTCGCCGCGGTGCTCGCCCTCTGGCTCGTGCCGGACTCGCGCAGCTCCCGGCCGGTGTCGTGGGACATCCTCAGCATCGTGTCGTCGATCGTGGCGCTGGGTGCCCTGGTGTTCGCGCTGCACGAGATTCTGGCCGCTCCCGTGCCCGCGGCCGTGGCGGGTGTGGTCGCGGTGGCGACCCTCGTGTTCTTCATCCGACGGCAGCGCTCGCTGCGTGACCCCCTGATCGACCTGCGCCTGTTCCGCGTGTCCGGCTTCAGTCCTGCGGTGGTTCGCATCGTGGCGAGCAGCGGGGTGTCGTCGGCCTGCGTGCTCCTCGCCAGCCTGCACCTGCAGGATCTGCGCGGGTACTCCGCGGCGGAGGCGGGGATCGCGATCCTGCCGCAGGCGGTGGCGATCGCCCTCGGTGGTGTCGCCGCACCCCTGTTCCTGCGGTGGCTGACCTCGCCCTCGCTCACGGTGCTCGCCCTCGTGATCCAGGGCGTCGGACTCGTGTGGCTGGCGCTGGATCCTGAGATCGTGGCGCTGCCGCTCGTGCTCGTCGGCGCCGGATTCGGCGTCGCAGCGACCCTGGCGGCCACGACCCTGTTCGACGTCACGACGGAGGACGACGCTGGGCAGGTCGGCGCGATCCAGGAAGTCGCCTTCGCCCTCGGCGGCGGGCTCGGCATCGCCGTGCTCGGCACGATCTCGCAGGTCGTCGGAGCGAGCGGATTCGCGGTGGCTCTCGTGGTCGCCGCCGTCGCGGTGGCCGCCGCCGCGCTCGTGCCGTTGGTGCGACGCGCCCCACAGGGTGCCGAACGCTCCCCGCGCGACCCCGCCGGCATCCGCTGACACTCGCCGCCGCATCCCGCCATCACCATCCCCACGGAAGAGAGACTCGCTTGTCCGCGCCCCGTAAGACCGTCCATTGGATCCTCGCCCACCCCCAGGAGAGCTCCGTCAACGCCCGTCTGTTCCGAGAGGGCGTGGAGTTCCTGTCGCGCGATCATGACGTGCACGTCTCCGATCTGTATCGGCAGGGGTTCGATCCGGTGCTCGGCGCTGCCGACCTCGGTGCCCCCGGCGGACGGGAGGGGAACGTCGTCGACCTCATGGGTGCCGCGCACGCCGAAGGCACGGTGCCGTCTGAAGTGCGCGAGGAGCAGCGCAAGCTCGAGGCGGCCGATCTGGTCGTGCTCCAGTTCCCCCTGTGGTGGTACGGCCCGCCGGCGATCCTCAAAGGGTGGTTCGATCGCGTGCTCACGAACGGATTCGCCTACGGACCCACCGATCCCGAGACCGGGCTGCCGCTGCGGTACGGGGAGGGACTGCTCGCCGGCAGGCGCGCGCTCGTGATCGTGACCGCGGGGGAGGACGACCGATCGATCGGCACCCGCGGCATCAGCGGCGACATCGACGCGCTGATGTTCCCGCTCACCCACGGCACGCTCTGGTACACCGGCATCGAGCCGCTCGACCTGCACGTCGTGCACGATGTCGACGGCTTCGGCGCCGCTGACGTCGAGCGGGAATCCGCCCGCCTGCGCACACGACTCGCGGGGATCGACGACGAGACGCCGACCAGTCCGTACCGCCGGCTGCGCGACGGCGAGTACCACGGCACCCGAGCGCTGCGGGCGGATCTGCTGCCCGGGCGCACCGACCTCGGCATCCATCGCCGCGTACGCGACTGAACGGCGGAGGGGGGGCGAGGGGCGGTGAAGTCGCTGCTAACCAGGATGCGTGCTTTGCCGAGGGTGTTTCAGTGCGCCGACGGGAGCACTGACCTGTCACGAAACCGCCCATACTTCGGTCATGGAGACTGGCGCGGACCACGAGTTACCCGCGAAAGCCTGAGCAATGCGCTCCTCTCGATGACGAGACCGCTTTTGTCGGCCGTTTGGGGGACGCGCACTCTACGGTCAGCTTGTTACGGTGATTCTTGTTCGCAGTCCAATCATCGGAGGCCCCAACTCATGAGACAGGCATCCCAAATATCAGGGGCAGCACTCGCAGTGCCGAACAGCAGGCTATGGTGACTGGCGCCTCGGCGACGCTTGTCGCAGCGATCTGTGCTCTTGCAGGTCCCCCATCTGCGGGGGTCGCCTGTGGAGTTGGCGGAGTGCTCATCGGGTCCATTGTTGCGTTCATCGTTGCAAATGGGGTGTGTGCGAACGGGCGTGAGATGCGCATCTATCCACTCGCGGGGCCGTCGGGGTTTAGCTGCCAGTGAATACTAAGAAGCGACTACATCCCGCAGTCTTCGCGACGATCGTCGCGGGCGGGATAATTCTTGTACAACTGGCTCTGTTGCTGACAGGAGTCTGGGAGTGGTCAACCGATTTGATATCGGTGGCCGTTATCGACCTCATCTTCTGGGGTCTTCTGTACTTCGTCTGGTACGCAGCTGGGAAGATCAAACAGTAGAAGGTGCTTCATGGTGCACTAGCAGCGCATCCGCCCGCGGCGCGCTCAGACGGTTCGCCTGCCCGGTGATTGCGTCGAACGTCGAGTTGGCCCCGACGAGGAGAAATCGCTGACAGTGATCTGTGCCGCGCAGTGGCAGAGTGGCCCTGAAGGAGGCAGGACATGGGCGGAGCGATCCTCTGGGGCGTGGTGGCGGCGGCGCCCCTCTTCGTCGGCGCAGTGCTCGCACTGCTGCGCGCCTGGCCGCCGCGCTGGCTCGGCATCGTGCTCGGATTCGGTGCGGGGGCGCTCATGGCGTCGATCGCATTCGAGCTGTGGGAGGAGGGGCTCGCGCTCGCCGGCCCCATCCCGCTCGTGCTCGGCGTCGCGCTGGGAGCGATCAGCTACTACATCGCCGCCCGCATCCTCGACGCCAGAGCCGCGAAGAAGAAGGGGCAGGCCGGCGGCGGGCAGCTCGCGGTGGGGGCGCTGCTCGACGGCATCCCTGAGCAGCTGGTGCTCGGCATCGGGCTGGCGTCCGGCGAGCCGGTGAGCGTGGCGCTCGTCGTCGCGATCCTCGTATCGAACCTGCCGGAATCGATCGGCTCCGCGGCGGACCTGCTGCAGGGTGGGATGGCGAAGTCGCGGGTGCTGCTGCTGTGGGCCGGAGTCGCGGTCGTCTGCGCGGCGGCGACCGTCGCGGGATTCGCCCTCACGAGTGTGACCGGAGATGCCTTCCGCGCCGGTGCGAGCGGATTCGCCGCCGGAGCCCTGCTCGTGATGCTGGTCGACTCCATGATCCCGGAGGCGCAGTCCAAGGCGAAGGAATCGACGGGGCTCGCGACCGTGCTGGGCTTCGCGCTCGCCGCAGGTCTCGCCCTCGCCTCCTGACGACCGCGAGGCAAAAGGAAACCCCGACCGTCACACTCGCGTGCGCTGCGTCGGGGACTGGTTCTATCGTACCCCTTGAGAAATCCGCAAGCAATGGAGGAAACGTGCACCGTCTTCGCGCAGCGATCCCTGCGGCCAGGATCGCGCGATACGACAAGGTCTGCGCGGACACTGACGTCGATGGGATGGATCTTTATCGATGGGCCAGCTCGGTGGCGCTTGCGGTGTTCGACGACCTCGGACACCTCGAGGTCGCGATGCGATCGGCGATGGCGAGGGAGCTCGCTGCGACCTATGGAGTCAACTGGTACGAGCGCGTGGAGATTCTTGACGAGGACACTCTCGAACTCATCTCTGAAGCCTGGCAGACGGGTCATCTGTCGAAGTTGGACGCCGATTCGATCGTGATTCACGGAAAACTGGTGGCGACCCTGATGTTCGGCTTCTGGGTGAAGATCTTGGGCAAGGGTGGATATCAGGGCACGGACGAAGATCGATCTCGTCGCATCTACGACACCCTGCTCTGGAAGCCGGCGCTGCGTAGGGCATTCCCCGAGGTCGGAGACTTCGATCGGTCTCGCGTGGAGTCCGCTGCGCGTCGTGTGCGGTCGCTACGCAACCGCATCGCCCATCACGAGCACATCATCTGGGGCGTTCCCATCGCAGGCGAGCAGGATTCGAGTGGAACCCCCGTGCGACTGTCGCTAACCGAGGCGCACGACACCCTCATCGAACTCGCTGGCTACGTCGACAAGGGCCTCGCAGGCTGGCTGATGGAGAACAGCCGGGTGCACACGCTGATCGAAGAATGTCCGGTCTGGGAGGGGCATCTCGATCTCTGAACCAGGCCCCTCGAGTGGCCGCGGCGCCCGATCACTGGAACCCGGGGTAGTCCTTCAGCTTCTCCTCGTATTCCGCCCGATCGTTCTCGCTGAGCACGGCGCTCGCGAGCACGACCATCTGCAGCCCTTCGAGCGGTTCCCCGGTGCGTGCGCTCTGCGCCTCGCGCGTGGTGCGGAAGTCGCCCGTCGGGTCGTTCGACAGGTCGTAGATGTTGGCGTAGAGCCGCGTCGGATCGGGGTAGTTGTCGGTGTAGTACTCCCACGTGTGCTGCTCGCGCGGGTCTTCGCTGCCGTAGAGCTTCGCGATCATCGTCGGATCGATGCCCGAGTACTCGCCGTTGAACGAGTAGAGCGGCGGCATCCCGTGCTCGGCGACGACCGCGTCGATGGTGGCCATGACGTCGAGCTTGGTGTTGTAGTCCTGGATCGGCTGGGTGGTCGCCCACCCCACCGACGTGTACTCGATCAGCATCGATTCTCCGCCGTACCCGTTGCGCTCGGGACGCAGGTCCTCGTCGCCGACCTGCACCCATTCGTACCCGTACTCGGCGGTGATGCGGGCGCGGATGTCGGCGAAGACGCTGTCGGCCTCCGCCCGCACCTCCTCGAGCGACTGCTGACGGAGGGCTGCCTGAGGGTCGGTGCCCTTGATGCCCGGGTAGGCCTCCTCGTGCTTCTGCTCCTCGGTCTTCATGCCGTCGTAGCTTCCGGATGCCGAGGTCTGCAGTGCACCGATGCCGCCGACGGTGGCGACGTTGAAGATCAGCGTGACCGCGAGCGCCACGGCGGCCAGGGTGCGTCCGCGGGCGGTGAACAGAGCGCCGACGATCACGGCCGCCACGACGAGCTGCAGTGTCAGCATCGTGACGCCGTAGAGCACGTCGGTCGCTCCCACGGCCAGCGTGATCAGCAGGATCGCGGCGAACAGGATGCCGGCCACCAGCGAGATCCAGCCCAGGGCGTTCGCCGGTCTCTTCGGCGCGTCCGCGGTGCCGGGGGCGGTGCCGGATGCCGAGCCGGTCGCAGAGCCGGTCGCGGTGGCCGTGGTTCCCGGGATGCCGGGCTGCTGCACGAAGGGGCCGGATGCGCGGCGCGCGTTGCGGTATCCGCCGGGAGGCGGCACCGGCGGCGCCCCTTCGGTGCCGGCGACGTAGCGCGCGCGCTGCTTCTCGTGATCCATCACCATGGCTTGTCCGTCCCCGAGCCGCCGCCGTCTTCGCCCTGCTGCTGGTCGCGCTCCTGCGTGCCCTGCTCGAGCTTGTCCTTGAGCTCGTCGAGCTTGTCCTCCGACGGTTGCGGCTCCGACTCCTCCTGAGGCTGCTCCTCCTCGGGCGGCGTCTGCTGCTGCTGCTTCTGCTTCAGCCGGCCCTCGAGATCCTCCTTGCTCTGCTGCATGTCACGGTCGGGGTCGGAGGACTGCTCCTCCGCCTCGTCGCTGTCGCACTCCGGCGGCATCTCGGACGTGACGGTGAGCGCCTCGCCGTAGAGCGCCGCGGCTCCCGTGCCGTCGCCGTCGGCCCTGGCCGCATCTCCCATGCGCTCGATCACGAGCCCGAGGTTGATGCGCACGCTGCAGACCTCGAGGCCGGTGGCCAGGTCGAGCGATTCCTCGAGCTTCGCGCGCGATGCCGACAGCTCCTCGGCGCCGGCGAGGGCGGTGCCCGCGTTGAAGGGAGCCTTATAGGGCTCGAACCAGTTGAGGAACTCCTGGCCGTGGGCGGCGGACTCCGATCCCGCGAAGTCGTCGGCGACGTAGGCCGTGATCGACTGGTGCGCGAACGCGTACATGCTCAGCACCTTGCCGACGAAGAGCAGCGCGGCGAGAGTGAGGGGCAGCGTGCCGATCGCGATCCAGCGGCGGATGCGGCGCCGCCGACGGTTCGATGCCAGAAGAGCGGATGCCGCCCTCGCGCGGAGGTCCTCGGGCGCCGTCGCCTCGGGTGCGGTCGTCTCGGTCACGCGGCACCTCCGTCGTCGGGCCTGGACGTCGTCGCTTCGCGCGTCGACCGGGATGCGTCGCGCGCCGACCGGGTCGCGTCGCGCGTCGATCGGTCCCGGTCGCGGGTCGCGCGGGCACGCGGGGTGCGCAGCAGCCGCAGCCGGGCGACGAGCATGCCGGCCCGCGCCAGTTCGACGCCGAGCAGGGCGACGACGACGAGCGCGGCGATCCAGTAGAGCTCGGTGACGTTGCCGACGGATCCGGATTCGGCGTAGTTCGTCGTCGTCGAGGGGGCGTCGGGCAGCACGATCTCGGCATCCGCCGTGCGGTGCTGGTACTCGACGCCGAGCTCACCGGCGATCGCCTCGAGGTTCGTCTCGTCGATCACCGACAGCGCGTTCGACCCCTGGTACTCGATGTACTCGCCGGATCCCGAGTCGCCGAGACCGCCGGTGGTCAGCCGCATCGGCCCGCCCTCCGCGGTGCCGTAGCCGAACACGGCACCGGCGTCGGTGAACTCCGCGCTGCCGTCGAACGGCTCGGGTGCCGAGGTGACCGTCTGCTCGCCGTCGCCGAAGTAGAACACCATGCGCGAGCGGTCGGGTGAGGACTCCGCCGCGTTCGAGAGGGTCTCTGTGAGCAGCGGACTCGCGATGCCGATCGAGCTGCCCCGCGACTGACTCGTCACCTCGGGGCGCAGCACGTCGAGAGACGAGATGAGGGAGGTGGTGTCGGTGGTGAGCGGCATCCGCAGGTCGGCCGAGGCGTCGAAGGTGATCAGGGCGAACCGTGCTCCCGGGTACTCGTCGACGATGCTCTGCACGTCGGCGCGCACTCCGTCGAGGCGCGGCTCGTCGCCGTTCCAGTCCTCGGCGACGATGCTCGCGGTGGTGTCGACGACCAGCACGACGTCGGTGTCGGTCGCGAGGGTCTGGGTGGCGCCGCCGGGGATGCCGGGGCGCAGGAACATGACGAAGCAGGCCAGCAGCAGCACGAGCCGCAGGACCCACAGCGCCTTGTCGCGGCCCTTCGCCTTCGCCAGCGCGATCACGGCGAGAGCCCCGACCGGCGCGCACAGCAGCACGAGGAGGAAGACGTTCAGCACGGGCTGGAAGATCACAGTCGCACCCTCCACAGCACCACGAGGAACGAGAGCATCGAGATCAGCAGCACCACGATCCACAGGTTCGGGGTATCGGTCCACACCACCTGCGCCTGTCCCTTCAGCTCCGTCGCCTCCTGCTCCTGCACCTGGGTGACGATGTCGCTGACGGTGGTCGTGTCGCGCAGGCCGTAGGCCGCGCCTCCCGTGACTTCGGCCGCCTTCGCCAGCTCGGCGCTCACGGCGTCGTCCTTGCCCGCGACGGGGTTGAGCGCGAACACGCGCACGCCGATCGAGTCGGCATACGCGGCCGCCTCGTCGAGGGTCACGATCGAGGCTCCGTTGATCTCGTTGTCGGTGGCGAAGATGATCGACCGGGAGCGCTCGTCGTCGGGGTGGTCGAACGCCATCGTGCAGGCCGCGAGCCCGTCGCCGATCAGCGAGGCGCCGTTGCCGTTCAGCGTGCCGACCCAGTGCTCCGGGACCTGATCGGTGTAGTCGAAGCTCTCCCGGATGCTCTGCAGATGACCGCGGATGAAGTCGTAGTCGTCCGTGAGCGGGAAGATCTGCACGGGCGAGCTGTTGAAGATGGTCAGTCCGATGCGCTCCCCCTCGAAGTCGTCGAGCAGATCCTCGAACACCGACAGCACCTCGACATCGACCTCGCTCATCGATCCCGAGACGTCGAGGCAGAGCATGATGTCGCGGCTCGTGTTGACCGGCTGGATGGTCTGCGACGACATCGGCCGCGCCGCGATGACTCCCGCCGACAGTGCGGCGACCACTCCGAGCAGCAGGACGGCCGAGAGGGCGAGCACGCGACGGTTCAACGCCTGGCGGAAGGTGGGCAGCGCCCGCAGACGCTCGGCGCGGGCGACGCGGGCGCGCTCGTGCTCCTCGGTCCTGGCGCCGCTGCGCAGGCCGACGACCACCCCGATCGCGATCGCGGCGAGTACGACGCCCACCGCGACGAGGATCAGCCATCCGTTGGCTAGTGCCATGTGCGCACCACCGTTCGCGCGGCCTCGGCACCCGCGGCCGGATCGATCGCGGGACCCTGACGGAAGATGCTGGGGTAGTAATGACGCCCCATGGCGTCGATCAGCGCCGGATGCACCCCGCGCGCGACGAGATCGTCGAGGGCGAGCACCGGGGCTTCGAGTCCGCTGTACTCGTTGACGAACGTGCGCACCACGCGGCTGAACTCGAGGTTCGCATTGCGGGCCGAGAGCGTGCGGGCGCGGTAGTCGTCTTCGATGCGCTGGATGCGGTCGAGATACTCCACCCGCAGCTGCGACAGCACGTCGACGGTCAGCAGCAAGGGCCCCTGCGACTCGTCGGTGAGGGGGAGATCGCGACGCGGCCGGGTGAGGGCGGCCACCAGCCAGGCTCCCGCGATCAGGAGCGCGAGGACGCCGAACGCGAGCAGGATCCAGCCCCAGCCGTACTGGGCCGGAGGGTAGAGCTCGTCAGAGCCGGGCATTCGACCTCCGATTCAGCAGCTGGAGCAGCTGCGAGACGGCGTCGTCCTGACCGGCCAGCACGCTGTGGCTGATCTCCATGCGCGTGAGCACCTCGGCCAGGCGGGCGGCGTCCGCCTCGGTCTGCGCCGTGAGCTCGCGGATGATGTCGAGGTCACCCTGCACGAAGTCCGGCACCTCCCACAGACTGTCCACATCGCTGCGGATCGTTCCGGTCGCGTGGTCGAGCACGGGATCCGCGTCGCTCACGGTCAGCCACAGCACGTCGTGCTGCACGCGCAGGCGTCGCAGCATCCGCTCGGTCTCGTCGGTCACGGGAGCCTCGTCGGTGATCACCACGACGATCATCCGGCGCGAGATGGTGCGGGTGACGTACGAGAGCAGGGCGTCGCGGTCGCTGGACGCGGTGCTGGAGTCGATGGCCCCGTCGATCGTGCGCAGCGCGTGTTCGAGAGCGCCCTCGCTGCGGCCCGGTGCGCGGCGACGGATGCGGTCGGAATCGCCGTACACGAGCGAGAAGTCGTCGCCGTGCCGCAGCGCCAGCACCCCGAGCACACCGGTGGCGAGGATCGCGAGGTCCTTCTTCGACCTCTCGTCGTGGGCGAGAGCGGCCATCGAGCGTCCGGTGTCGACCACGAAGAGGATGGTGTGCATGCGCATCGCCCGGTGCCGCTTGACCAGGGGTGTGCCCAACCGGGCGGTCGCGCGCCAGTCGATGTCGCGCACCTGATCGCCGTACTCGTACTTGCGCAGATCCTCGAAGTCGAGGCTGCGCCCGTGCAGCAACGACGCGTAGGCGCCGTCGAGCGCGTGCAGCGACTTGCGCGACGAGTGGATGAAGAGCTTGCTCTTCACCTGGGTGATCAGGCTGGGCATGGCGGGTGTCAGGGTGTGGGGACCGACGCGAAGATCTGGTCGATGATCTCCTCGCTGCGGATGCCCTCGGCGTCGGCCTCGAACGTCAGCAGCACGCGGTGGCGCAGCACCAGGTGGCGCAGCGAGCGGATGTCCTCGGGCAGCACGTGCGCGCGGCCGTTGAGCAGGGCGAGTGCGCGGGCGGCCTGCAGGAAGGCGATGCTCGCGCGGGGGCTCGCGCCGTACTTGATGTATCGGGCGCGCTCCTCGCCGATGTAGGGGGCGGGGTTCCGCGTGACATAGGTGATCGAGACGATGTAGTTGCGGATCGCGGGGTCGACGTAGATGCGGCTCGCGACGTCCTGCAGCATGTCGACGTCGTCGAGGCCGATCGCGCTCGAGACGTGACGGTCGGGATCGAGCACGCCGGAGTCGATGCGACCGAGGATCTCGAACTCCTCGGCAGGGCTCGGGTACTCGACGATCTCCTTGAGCAGGAAGCGGTCCATCTGCGCCTCGGGCAGCTCGTACGTGCCCTCCTGCTCGATGGGGTTCTGCGTCGCGATCACGAGGAACGGCTTGGGCAGGTGATGCACCTCGCCGCCGATCGTGGTCTGGTGCTCCTGCATGGCCTCGAGCATGGCGCTCTGGGTCTTCGCGCTCGAGCGGTTGATCTCGTCGAGCAGCACGAAGTTGGCGTGCACCGGACCCAGCACGGTGCGGAAGGAGCCGGTCGCCGCGTCGTAGATCTGGTTGCCGGTGATGTCGCTGGGCAGCAGGTCGGGCGTGCACTGGATGCGCTTGAACTGCGCTTTGACCGTGTCGGCGAGCGTGCTCGCGGCAGTCGTCTTCGCGAGCCCCGGAACGCTCTCGAGCAGGATGTGGCCGCCGGCGATCAGCGAGATCAGCAGGCTCATGCGCAGCCGCTCCTGACCGACCATCTTTGCCGAGTACGCGTCGGAGACGGTCTTCAGCACCTCGCTCGCTCGACGCAGCTCGGCATCGGTCGGGGCTTCGGACTTTCTGCTCGCCGAGGGGGACGCGGGTGGTGCGGCGGCCGCAGCCGCGGCACGGGTGGCCGGAGCGGGCGGGGCCGGGGGCATCGACGCGCCGGGCGGCGCGGGGGGAGGCGGCGTCGCGCGTGCAGAGGGCTCGGGCGCGTAGGGCTCGTTCATCGATGTGTCTCCTCGTTGCCACGGGGACGCATCGACGATCCCCCGCGACCAGCGTAACCGCATCCGCACACCCCGATCCGGCGCGCGCATGGGGACTTGTGCCCATGCGGACGCCCGGCTGTGCCGCTGCCGGTTCCGGAGCGGATGCCGGTCAGGCGTCTCCGGCCGCCACCCGTGCACCGCGCCGGCGACCGACCAGGACGACCAGGGCGGCCACACCGATGATCGCGACCGCGATGCCGATGATGTAGCCGGCGACGCCGAGGTAGCCGCCGACGAGGCGCGGGTCGAGGAACGGATACGGGTACCACCAGGTGTTCCCCGTGGCGGGCGAGGTGATGAAGTTCGCGCGGATCATCGTGTAGATCGCCCAGAGGATCGGGAAGATCGCGGCGATGAAGATCGTGCTCCAGGAGAGGGCGCGTCGCCGAGGCGCGAAGAGCACGTCGAGCAGCAGGAACAGAGGGAACACGACGTGCAGCACCTCGTTCGACCAGGGGACCGTGACGCCCTGGGGCAGTTCGACGCCGCGGAGCAGGGTGTTGTAGACGATGCCGGTCACGATCATGTAGGTGCTCGCGCAGACGAGGGCGACGGCGAGCCCGTTCGGCTCCGGCCGGTCGTCACGGCGGTGGCGCAGTGCCCAGACCGCCGCGATGATCAGGACGATTGCTGCGAGCAGGTTCGACAGGATCGTGAAGAAGCTGAGGAAGTTCGCGGCGACCGTGGGCAGATGCTGCCCCCACTCGGTCGTGGCGTCGAGGGCGTTCTGGATGCTGCGGGACAGCTGGGCGATGATCGCGGCGAGTGAGAGCACTGCTGCAGCGAGTCGTGCGTAGGGCCACCAGGTCGTCATCTTCGCCTCCGCGCACACCCTATCGGGCGAGGAGGGTGAAGCGGGAGGGGAGGCCTCGGCATACCGGGCGGAGCGCACGGGTCAGGTGCGGCGGCGCCACCGCATGCGGGTGACGAGGACTCCGAGCAGGCAGAGTGCGCCGCCCACGAACATGAGCGGAGTCGGCACCTCGCCGAGGATCGCCCACGACATCAGGATCGCGATCGCCGGAACGACGTAGGTCGTGGCGGAGGTCTGCCCCGCCGTGCTGCGCTGCAGGACGTAGGCCCAGGTCGTGAAGGCGATCGCGGTCGGGAAGATGCCTAGGTAGACGACCCACAGCGTCGCGTCGAGCGGAGCCGTCTGCAGGGCACCGACGAGACTGCCCGTCCAGGGGAGCAGGGCGACCGTGCCCGCGACGGCCCCGAGGAAGGTCAGCGTCGTCGCGTCGGACCCGGCGCTGAGCAGCCGCTTCTGCAGCAGCGTGCACCCGGCGTACATGACCGCGGCGAGCAGCGCGAGCAGCAGCCCGGTGATGTCGGGCCCCGCGCTCGTCGACGAGTTCATCCCGATCATCACCACGCCGAGGAAGGCGATCGGAGCGCCGATGACGAGCGGCCGCGGGAAGCCCTCACGCAGGAACAGTCCGCTGAAGATCACCACCATCAGCGGTGCGAGGTTCACGACCATCGCCGCCGTGCCCGCGTCGAGTGAGCGCTCCGCGGCGTTCAGGGCGAGGTTGTAGACGCAGAACCAGCCGACGCCCCACACGGCGACGAGCCACCGGTGGCGACGTTCGGGCAGACGGATGCCGTGGCGCACCGCGATGATCGCGAGTGCTGCGCTGCCCACGGCCATGCGCAGCAGCGCCAGGGAGCCCGGGTCGAAGTGAGTGCCCGCACCGCGGATGCCGATGAACGCCGACGCCCACAGCACCACCGTGACGAGGGCGGCGACGAGCACGAGCGGACCCTGTGAGCGGGGCTTCGCGGGAATCAGGGTGTCGTCGCGCTGCACGCGACCGGTCTTCGGCATCCTTCGATCCTGGCACCGGCCACCGACATCGGAGATGCGCCCGAGCGACAGCATCCGTTCCTTTTCCGCCATCCGTGCAGCGCCTCCGCGCGGAGGTGTGCGATTGCAGGACGCACGCACGGATGCAGGACGGAACGCCCACTTTCGTCCTGCATCCGTGCATCGGTCCTGCATCTGTGCGGCACCCCGACCCACCGCCCGCCAGAATCCCCGACCCACCGCCCACCCGACCGCCCGACCACCCGACCACCCGACACGGCGGTGAAACACCCCTTCGGTAGGATGGGACCGCCCGCAGAGGGCCAGCTCATCAGCCGGTGCAAACCCGGCGGAAGCAAGGGGGATACCCATGCCAGGAATCGTTATCGTCGGCGTCCAGTGGGGCGATGAGGGCAAGGGCAAGGCGACCGACCTGCTCGGCGAGCGCACCGACTGGGTCGTGAAGTTCAACGGCGGCAACAACGCCGGTCACACGGTCGTGGTCGGCAACGAGAAGTACGCGCTGCACCTGCTGCCCTCCGGCATCCTCTCGCCCGGGGTCACGCCCGTCATCGGCAACGGCGTCGTCATCGACCTCGAAGTGCTCTTCAGCGAGCTCGAGGCGCTCGGCGGACGCGGCATCGACGTCTCGCGCCTCAAGGTCAGCGCCAACGCGCACCTCATCACCCAGTACCACCGCACGCTCGACAAGGTCACCGAGCGCTTCCTCGGAAAGCGCATGATCGGCACGACCGGCCGCGGCATCGGACCGGCATACGCCGACAAGATCAACCGCGTCGGCATCCGCGTGCAGGATCTGTTCGACGAGAACATCCTGCGGCAGAAGGTCGAGGGCGCCCTCGATCAGAAGAACCACCTGCTGGTGAAGATCTTCAACCGCCGGTCGATCACCGCCGACGAGGTCGTCGAGGACCTGCTCTCGTACGCCGAGCGTCTGCGGCCCATGGTCGCCGACACCGGTCACCTTCTCGACGACGCGCTGCGCCGTGGCGAGGTCGTCGTGTTCGAAGGCGGCCAGGCCACCATGCTCGACGTCGATCACGGCACCTACCCGTTCGTCACCTCGTCGTCGGCCACGGCCGGCGGCGCCTCGACGGGATCGGGAGTCGGACCTGGCGCGCTCGACCGCATCGTCGGCATCGTCAAGGCGTACACGACCCGTGTGGGCTCCGGTCCCTTCCCGACCGAGCTCTTCGACGAGCAGGGCGAGTGGCTGCGTTCGCGCGGTTTCGAGTTCGGCACCACGACCGGGCGTCCGCGCCGAGTCGGCTGGTACGACGCCCCCATCACGCGCTACGCGACCCGGGTGAACGGCATCACCGACCTGGTGCTCACCAAGCTCGACATCCTCACCGGTCTCGAGCAGATCCCGGTCTGCGTGGCGTACGACGTCGACGGCACGCGCTTCGACGAGGTGCCCGTCAACCAGACGGACTTCCACCACGCGACGCCGATCCTCGAGTACTTCCCGGGCTGGAGCGAGGACATCTCGACCGCGCGGTCGTTCGACGATCTGCCGCAGAACGCGCAGGACTACGTGCTCGCACTCGAGGGCATGAGCAACACGCGCATCTCGGTCATCGGCGTCGGCCCCGAGCGCGACCAGGTGGTCGTGCGTCACGACCTGCTGGACTGAGCGCATCGTGACCCGGTTCTGGCTCGGCGGATACGGCTCCGCGATGGAGGGCTCCGCCGACGGCATCGGGCTGCTCGCCGGCGACGCCGACCGGCAGACCGCCCTCGAGTACCGCGGCGCGGTCACGCAGACGCCGTCGCCGTCATGGCTCGCGCAGCATCCGACCCTCGACGTCGTCTACGCGGCGCTCGAGGGGGATGCCGCCGTGCAGGCGTTCTCACGCAGCGGCGAGTCCACGCTCCGCCCCCTCGGCGAGCCGGTCGAGGCCGGAGAGAACGTGTGCCACGTCGCGGTGGCGCCGTCCGGCGGGTACCTCGTCGCCAGCTGCTACGGCGACGGCCGGGTCGTGCGCATCGGCATCGATGAGCAGGGCCGGCTGGTTCAGGATGCCGGCAACAGGGCCGCTGAGCTCCGCGCCGCATTGCTGGGCGAACCGCTCGAGGCTGCTCCGCCCGCGGGCGTCGCCGCCGCGGCATCCGACCCCTATGCGGGGTCTCTCGCGGCATCCGGCGAGGACGCGGCCTCGGGCGAGGAGCGCGTCTCGCACGCGCACTCCGCCGTCTTCCTCGCCGACGGACGCATCGCCACGACCGACCTCGGCTTCGATCTCGTGCGCATCTGGCGCCCCACGGCGGGCGGGCTGATCCTCGATCACGAGATCGTGCTGCCGATGGGCACCGGGCCGCGCCACATGGTCGCGCACCCCAGCGGCCATCTGCACGTGGTGACCGAGTACTCGTGCGAGGTGTTCACTCTCGCCACAGGCCGCGACGGCACGTGGGCGGTCGTGTCCGCCGTGCTGTCGAGTCCGATCGCCGAGGTGGGCACGGACTTCCCCGCCGAGCTGGTGCGCTCGCGCGACGGACACTTCCTCTACACCGCGCTGCGCGGCAGCAACACGATCGCCGCGCTGCGTGTGCGGGGCGGCGGCGAGAGCCTCGAATCGATCGCCCTCGCCGACTCCGGTGTGGACTGGCCGCGGCATCATCTCGTGCACGAGGGCAAGCTGCTCGTGGCGGGGCAGCGGTCCGACAGCATCGCCCTGCTCGACCTCGACGAGCGCACGGGGGCGCCGCTCGGCATCCGTCACACGGCTCAGGCGCCGACGCCGACGCACTTCCTGCCCGTCCGGTAGTCGCCAGGCCCGCTTGACCTCAACCTTTGTTGAGGTTCTACCGTCGTGCCTATGACCATACATACGGATGGGGTGCCGACCGAGAAGGTCGCCTCCCCCGGAATCATGAGCGGCGCTTGCCTCTGGATCACGATCGGGGCCTGCGCGCTCGTGTTCCTCGGTGCGTTCGAATCACTCGCCGTCACCACGGTGATGCCCGTCGTCAGCGCCGACCTCGACGGTGAGCGCCTGTACGCGCTGGCATTCGCCGGCCCGCTGGCCACGGGAGTGATCGGCATGGTCATCGCGGGCAACTGGGCGGACCGGCGAGGACCGGTGGCGCCGCTGTACACCTCGGTCGTGCTCTTCGTGATCGGACTGCTGGTGGCGGGGTTCGCGCCCACCATGGAGGTGCTCGTCGCCGGACGCTTCGCCCAGGGCCTCGGCAACGGGGGTCTGATGGTCGCCCTCTATGTGGTCGTCGCGCGGGTGTACCCCCGCACGCTGCATCCCGCGATCTTCGCCGGATTCGCCGCCGCCTGGGTCGTCCCCTCGCTCGTCGGACCCACGGTGGCCGGAGCCGTCACCGAGCTGTGGAGCTGGCACTGGGTGTTCCTCGGCGTCGTGCTCCTCGTCGTGCCGGCCCTGCTCATGGTGGTCCCGGCGCTCCGCGGGCTGTCCGGCGCCGGCGACGCGACGACGCCGTGGGCGCTCGGGCGACTCGGGTGGGCGGTGCTCGCCGCGGCCGCGGTGCTCGCCCTCAACCTGGTCGGCGATGTGCCGGGGGCGGGCCCGGTCCTCGCCGGGGCAGCGGTCGTGGTGGCGCTCGTCGCGGTGCGGGCGCTGCTGCCGAAGGGAACGCTCCGCGCCGTGCGCGGCCTCCCCTCCGTGATGCTCGTGCGAGGGCTGGCGGCCGCAGGGTTCTTGGGTGCGGAGGTGTACATCCCGTATCTGCTGACCGAGCGCTACGCCGTCTCGCCCACGGTGGCCGGACTCTCGCTCACCGGCGGGGCGCTCGCGTGGTCGATCGCCGCGACCGTGCAGGGGCGCATGAGCACCCGCCTGCCCAGCGCCGTGGCCGTGCGCATCGGCACGATCCTCGTCGCCGCGGGCGTCGCTCTCACCCTCGTCGCCGCCGCGCTCGCCGCTCCGGTCGCCTCCATCGTCGTCGCGTGGATCGTCGCAGGCGCCGGGATGGGACTGATGAGTCCGCGCACCAGCGCCCTCACCCTCGAGATGTCGGCACCCGAGAACCAGGGATTCAACAGCTCGGCGATGTCGGTCGCGGACTCGTTCGGCAGCGCCCTCGCCCTCGCGATCACGGGGGTCCTGTTCACGGGTGTCGTCGCGGTCGCCGATCCGTTCGTCGATCCGTTCGTCATCGTGTTCGTGTTCGCGGGCATCCTCGCGCTCGTCGCGGCGGTGCTCGCTCCCCGGGTGGCTGCGCCGGTGGCTGGCTGAGCGGCTGGCTGAGCGGACCGTTCACAACTCAGCACGGATCCGTGAGAGTCGGCGGGGAGGGGCCAGTCCGGGCAGATGGGGAACTTTCCTGCTGAGTTGTGAACGGAGACCCGCTCAGCCACCCCGACCGCGCCGACCCCCAGCCACCCCCGCCGACGCGCCCGGGACGCCGTTGCACAGTGCGGGGCGGAACACCACCCCGTGACTCGACGTTGGTCTTGAGCGAGACTGGGCGACGGAGAGGTGCACCCCATGACTGCTGAGAAGACCGACGAATACGACCTGATCGTGCTGGGCGGAGGTCCGGTGGGCGAGAATGTCGCCGACCGCGCCGTGCAGGACGGACTGACCGCGATCATCGTGGAGAGCGAGCTGGTGGGCGGTGAGTGCTCGTACTGGGCTTGCATGCCGTCGAAGGCGCTGCTGCGCTCGGGCCAGGCTCTGCGTGCGGCGCAGAACGTCAAGGGAGCGGCCGAGGCGGTCACCGGAAAGCTCGACGTACGGGCGGTCTTCGACCGCCGCGACTCGTTCACGAGCCACTGGTCGGATGACGGTCAGGTGAAGTGGCTCGACTCCGCCGGCATCGACCTGGCACGCGGTCACGGCCGTCTGTCGGGCGAGCGGGAGGTGACGGTGACGGATGCCGACGGGGGAACCCGCGTGATCCGCGCGCGCCATGCGGTCGCGATCAGCACGGGCTCGGATGCCGTGATCCCGCCGATCGACGGGCTGCGCGAGGCGTCTCCGTGGACGAGCCGCGAGGCGACCAGCGCCGAGGAGCTGCCCGAGTCCCTCGCCGTGATCGGTGGAGGAGTGGTCGCGGTCGAGATGGCGACGGCATACGCGGCTCTCGGCTCGACCGTCACGATCATCGCCCGCAGCGGTCTGCTCGGCACGATGGAGCCCTTCGCGGGCGAGCGCGTCGCTGCGGGGTTGCGGGAGCTCGGCGTCGACGTGCGCACCGACACCGGCACCACGCGCGTCACACGCGGAGACGACGGCGTGACGATCGTGCTCGACGACGACGCGACGGTCACCGCGGCGGAGGTCCTCGTCGCCACCGGGCGCTCACCTCGCAGCGGTGATGTCGGGCTCGATGTCGTCGGCCTCGAGCCGGGGCGCTGGATCACTGTCGACGACACGATGCGCGTGCCCGGCTCCGACTGGCTCTACGCGGTCGGCGACGTGAACGGCCGCGTGCTGCTGACGCACCAGGGCAAGTACCAGGCGCGTGCGGCCGGCGACGTGATCGCGGCACGCGCTCAGGGTGCGGACGTCGATGACGAGCCCTGGGGAAAGCACGTCGCGACCGCCGATCACGCGGCCGCGCCGCAGGTGACCTTCTCGTTCCCCGAGGTCGCGTCTGTCGGGCTCACGGAGTCGCAGGCGCGCGAGGCCGGAATCGACGTGGCGGCGATCGACTACGACCTGGGCGGCATCGCGGGCGCGAGCCTGTACGAGGACGGCTTCGAGGGCCAGGCCCGCATCGTGATCGACACGGCGCGTGACGTGATCGTCGGGGCGACGTTCGTGGGCCCGGAGGTCGCGGAGCTCGTGCAGACGGCGACGGTGGCGATCGTCGGCGAGGTGCCGATCGCCCGGCTGTGGCACGCCGTGCCCGCGTATCCGACGATCAGCGAGATCTGGCTGCGCCTCCTCGAGACCTACGGGCGGGACTCGGCGTGATCCGCAAGAGAATCCGCCCGGGGCGCTCGCGGGCGGATGCCGGTGGGCGATCCGTTCCGGCATCCGCTCCGAACAGACACGGGAGGCAGGGCGCGTTCCGCGCGCGCTGACCGGGATTGTTACTCACATCGACAGCCCCGCGCGCAAGCCTGGGACGGATGTCGCAGACCTCTATTACGCTCGAACCCACATCCGAGGAGGCAGGACCATGAAGGCTGTACTCGCAGGAACCGTCATCGCCGAGGCAGACGAGAGCGATCTCGCACGCATCGAAGGCAACTGGTACTTCCCGCCCGCATCGATCACCGAGGGAGCGCTCGTCGAGAGCCCGACCCCGTACACCTGTCCGTGGAAGGGTGCTGCCCAGTACTTCTCCGTGCAGGCCGGAGGCGAGCTGCACACCGACTACGCGTGGTCGTACCCGACGCCGTTCCCGAGCGCGTTCGATCGCGTCGGCAAGGACTTCTCGGGCTTCGTCGCGTTCGATCCACGGGTCGAGGTCTCCGAATGACCTCCGTATGCCGCAGTCGGGGCGCTGACGCGCGTCTCGTCGATCCTCCGTCTGGAGACCAGCCATGATCGAATTCCGCAACGTCACCAAGCAGTTCCCCGACGGCACCACCGCCGTGAAGGACTTCAGCCTGGTGCTGCCGTCCCGCAAGACGACGGTCTTCGTCGGGTCCTCGGGGTGTGGCAAGACCACCCTCCTGCGCATGATCAACCGCATGGTCGAACCGACCTCCGGTGACATCGAGATCGACGGCGAGAACGTCCTCGGCGGCGATCCCGTGCAGCTGCGGCGGAGCATCGGGTACGTCATGCAGAACTCCGGGCTCATGCCGCACTTCACCGTGATCGACAACGTCGCCACCGTGCTGCGCCTGACCGGGGTCAAGAAGGGGCCGGCCCACGACCGGGCGCGCGAGCTGCTCACGACCGTCGGCCTCGACCAGTCGCTGGCCGATCGGTACCCGAGCCAGCTCTCGGGCGGGCAGCAGCAGCGCGTGGGCGTGGCCCGCGGGCTCGCGGCCGACCCCAACATCCTGCTCATGGACGAGCCGTTCGGCGCGGTCGACCCGATCGTGCGCGCCGATCTGCAGACCGAGACGCTGCGGCTGCAGCGCGAGCTCGACAAGACGGTCGTCTTCGTCACGCACGACATCGACGAGGCGTTCCTGCTCGGCGACCAGGTCGTGATCCTCGACAAGGGCGCGCGCATCGTGCAGGTGGGCAGCCCGAGCGAGATCATCGAGAACCCGGCCGACGACTTCGTGTCGTCCTTCATCGGTGCCGACCGCGGACGCCGCGCTCTGCATCTGCGGGAGACGCCGCACGGCACCGTCGTCGTCGACTCCGAAGGTCGCACGCAGGGAGCCATCGTGGCCGACGTCGAGAGGTCCGACGGTCCTCTCGCAGGACCGGATGCGGAAGCGCTCGGTGCCGTTCGGGGCGATCTGGCGTGAACTGGGTCACCGACAACCTCGGTCTCATCTTCGAGCTGACTCTGGTGCATCTCCGGCAGAGCATCATCCCCATCGTGCTCGGCTTCGTGCTGTCGCTGCCTCTCGGGTGGGTCGCCTGGCGGTTCCGACTCGTGCGCGGACCCATCATCGTCCTGACCGGTCTGCTGTACACGATCCCCTCGCTCGCGCTGCTGATCCTGCTGCCGGCCGCCCTCGGCTACTCGGCCATCAGTGAGTCGAACCTCGTGATCGCCCTGACGATCTATGCGATCGCGATTCTCGTGCGGGCGGTGTCCGACGGCCTCGACTCGGTCGACGACGGAGTGCGACAGGCGGCGACCGCCACCGGATTCGCCGCCTTCCGCCGCTTCTGGGCGGTGGAGTTCCCCCTCGCCGGACCGGTCATCCTCGCCGGGCTCCGAGTCACCGCGGTGAGCACGATCTCGCTCGCCACGGTCGGCATCCTGATCGGCGTCACGAACCTCGGTTATCTCTTCACCAACGGCCTCGAGCGCCGTATCATCGCCGAGGTCTTCGCCGGCGTGATCGCAGTCGTCGTCATCGCCCTCGTGATCGACCTCATCCTGTTGCTGGTCGGTCGCGCGCTGATGCCGTGGACACGCGCCGCGTCCAAGCCGACCGCCGCCCGCGCGCTCGCCGTGGGGGCTCCCGCATGAACCTCTTCGCGGAAGCCATCGCCTGGATGCTCGCCCCCGCGCAGTGGACGGGCAGCTACGCGCTGCCCGTGCTGCTCGGTCAGCACCTCGTGCTCACGGCGGTCTCGGTACTGGTCGCGGCGGTCATCGCCCTCCCGATCGGCTGGCTCATCGGTCACACGGGACGCGGTCGCGAGATCGCGGTCGCCGTGTCGGGAGCGGCTCGCGCGATCCCCGCCTTCGGACTGATGGTCCTGCTCGTCCTTCTGCTCGGCGTCCTCCGCGTGCCGCAGGCCGCTGTCGTCACGTTCGTGCTGCTGGCGATCCCGTCGCTGCTCGCGGGCGCCTACACGGGGCTCGAGGCCATCGACCGTCGGGTCATCGACGCCGCGAAGGCCATGGGCATGACCGGCTGGCAGGTCTTCTGGAAGGTCGAGGTGCCGCTCGGTCTGCCGTTGCTGGTCGGCGGCATCCGCTCGGCTCTGCTGCAGGTCATCGCCACGGTCACGATCGCCGCATACGTCAACCTCGGCGGCCTCGGATACCCGATCATCCAGGGCATCCCGCTGCGTCGGTTCGATCAGGTGCTCGCCGGCGCGATCATCGTCGCCGTGCTCGCTCTCATCGTCGACCTGCTGCTCGCGGCCGCCCAGCATGCTGCAGTCCCCGCGGGCCTGCGCACCGGCCGGCAGACCAAGCCCCGGGGCCGAGCCTCGGCGCGACCCGCAGCCGTGACGCCCGCGGCCGCCTGAACCGCCCCTCACCGTGCACCACCCCACAGCAGTCCCAGAGAAGAGGAAGTCCATGTTCACAGCGTTCACAGCACGAGGCAAGCGCTCCGTCTTCGCCGTAGGCCTCGTCGCCGCGGCGGCGCTCGCCCTGTCCGCCTGCAGCTCGAGCAACCCGCTCGACGAGCCGTCCGACGAGTCGAGCTCCGGCTCGGGCAGCGGAGACACGATCGTCGTCGGTTCTCAGGCGTACTACTCGAACGAGATCATCGCCGAGATCTACGCGCAGGCGCTCGAGGGCGCCGGCTTCGACGTCGAGAAGAAGCTCAACATCGGCCAGCGCGACGCGTACATGCCCGACGTCGAGTCCGGCGCGATCAACGTCTTCCCCGAGTACACGGGCAGCCTGCTCGAGTACATCTCCGATGACGACGTGACCGTGACCAGCCCCGATGACGTCTACGCCGCGTTGCAGGATGCGCTGCCCGACAGCCTCACGGCCCTCGACTTCGCCGAAGCGACCGACCAGGACTCCTACACGGTGCTGAAGAGCTTCGCCGAGGAGAACGACCTGAAGACGATCGGCGACCTCAGCAAGGTCACCTCGCAGGTCACCATCGGCGCGTCGCCCGAGTTCGAGCAGCGTCCGTACAGCCCGGCCCGGGCCAAAGAGGTCTACGGCGTCGACCTGACGTTCTCGGCCACCGGCCCGACCACGCTCGAGTCGCTGCTCGCCGGCCAGATCCAGGTCGCAGACATCTACACCGCCGACCCGGCCTTCGAGACCGAAGACATCGTCGCCCTGGAAGACCCCGAGAACCTCATCATCTCGTCGAACGTCGTGCCGATCGTCTCGAGTGACATCGCCGACGACGTGTCCGACGTGCTCAACGCGATCAGCGCCAAGCTGACCGGTGAGGAGCTCGTCGCCCTCAACGTGCTGAGCACGGTCGACCAGCAGTCCTCCGCCGAGATCGCCAAGAAGTGGCTGGCTGACAACGACCTCAGCTGACCACTGTCGTCCCGTCGCAGAAGTGCCCGGTCCCGCACGGGGGCCGGGCACTTCTGCATCCGCCGGCGGGTAGCGAGCGCTAGACCCGGGAGTCCTGCCGGGGGATCAGCACCTGCTTGATGATGATGAGGATGGATGCCGCAACCGGAACAGCGACCAGCGCACCGAGCAGGCCGAGCAGCGTGCCGCCGGCGAGGGCGCCGATCACGACGAGGGCTCCGGGCACGGCGACCGCACGGTTCATCACGCGCGGGGTGATCACGTACGCCTCGATCTGCATGTAGACGAGGTAGACGATCGCGAAGACGAGGGCAGCGATCGGATCGCTGAACAGCGCGAGTCCGGTGCCGATGATCCAGAAGATCACCGAACCGACGAGCGGGATGAGCGTGATGCAGAACGCGACCGTCGCCATCAGCGGAGGGAAGGGCAGCCCGAGGAAGAAGTACAGCAGGAACGCGAGGATCGCGTTGCAGAACGCGAGCACCACCATGCCCATCACGTAGGCGCCGACCGAATCGGTGATCTGATCGGTGATGTCGCTCGCACGAGCGCGGTCGCGGGCGGGAGCGAGGCGCAGCATCCCCACCTTCATCGCGGGCAGCGTGGCGACGAAGTAGAGAGTCAGCACCAGTACGACGATGATTCCCGAGATGGCGTTCGCGATCGAGGCGCCGACCTGCAGCGCCCCGCCCCCGATCGCGGCGATGTTGCCCGGATCGGTGAGGAACTTCTGCACGTCGGAGACGAGCGTCTGGAACTGATCGCCGAACTGCGCGTCGAGTGTGGCGTAGATGTCGCTGCGCGTGAACTCCTGGATCATGCCGGGGACGGCCTTGACGAAGCCCGCGATCTGGTCGATGACGACCGGGAGCACCATCCAGAGGACCAGCGCGATCACCACGACCAGCCCGGCGATCGAGGCGACGACGGAGAGCGCCCGCGAGAGCCCGCGTCGCTCGAGGAACCGCACGGTCGGGTCGAGGCCGAGGGCGGCGAACAGCGCGAGAGCGATGTAGATGAGGACAGTGGAGAGGTTGGCGACCGCCAGGCCGAGGACGAGGGCCGCCAGACCGCCGAGCGTCACCAGGAAGCCGAACACGAAGGGGCGGTCGATCCGGGTCCAGAACGAACGGCTGGGGGTCATCGGCTCGATGATCACCGGACGGGGGGAGGCGAGCGCATGTGCGACAGCGGTGTCGGCCGGGCCGGTGGTGTGCGGGTCGGTCGCGTGCGGTTCGGCGTCGTGCGGGTCCGCCGGAACGGGATGCTCGGTCGCTGCTGCCGTGTCGACGGTGAGAGCCGGCAGCGAGGCCGCCGCGGGAGCCCCGGATGCCGCATCGGGCGCTGTCGAGGAGGGGTCCTGATCTTCACGGCTCATGTGCTCACGATACTGCCGACGCGGGTGCCGCCTGCAGGATGTGGAGCCCGCGCCCGCGCACACGGAGGGTCGTGTGGCCCCGTGTTTCCGTAGAGTAGGGGCATGACCGCCGTCGAAGATCCTCGGGCTGAGCTCCTCCGCCTTCGCGCCAGCATCGACAACATCGATGCCGCCCTCATCTTCATGCTCGCCGAGCGGTTCCGGGCGACGCAGCAGGTCGGCCAGCTCAAGGCCATGCACGAGATGCCGGCGTCCGACCCCGGCCGCGAGGAGCAACAGGTCGCGAGGCTCAAGTCGCTCGCGGAGGAGGCGCATCTCGACCCCGAGTTCGCCGAGAAGTGGTTCAACTTCGTGGTGGCCGAGGTCATCCGCCATCACACCGAAGCCGCAGAAGGACGATGATCCGGTCGTCCGAGCGGATGACAGTGTGTGCAGCACTCACCCGCCCGGAGACCGAACTAAGTTTATTGAATAAACTATGACCGAGCGTACGCAGGGCATCGGAGCGTGTCAACAGAGGGCGTCGACGGGATCGGATCCATGCTGAACAGCGATGACACCCTCGACACCCAGGCGGCCCTCCGTCGGGCGAACCTGCGCCGTGCTCTGCAGCTCGTCTTCAGCGAACCCGGTGTGCAGACCCGCGCGGGAATCGCCCGGGCCACCGGCCTCACCGCGGCGACCGCGTCGTCGCTCGTCGCCGAGCTCATCGATCTCGACCTCATCGTCGACGGCGAGCAGGCGGCCAGCACCGGAGGCAAGCGTGCGACGACCCTGACGATCGACGCGAGCCGTCACCTCATCGTCGTCGTCGTGATCAGGCCCTCCGAGGCTGCGCTCGCTCTGGTGGCCCTCGACGGAACCGTGGTCGAGTCCCGCCGGATCTCGTACGCACCGAGCTCGAGGGACGCGGTCCTCGATGAGGCCGTCGCCCGCATCGCCGCGGAGTACGCGGGTCGCCTTCTCGTGGTGGGCGTGCAGCTGCCCGGCACCACGGACGGACGTCGTGTGCTCGAGAGTGTGCAGCTCGACTGGACCGACGTCGCGCTCGCCGACCGTCTCGAACGGGCGATCGGCGTGCCGGTGCTGCTCGTCAACGACGTGGATGCCGAGGCCATCGCCGAAGCCGCCCGCGAAGACGAGGCCGCCGGCTACCGCCTCTTCGTCCACCTCGGCACGGGCATCGGCGCGGCGGTGACTCTCGACGGCGAACTGGCCCCGGGCCCGCGCGACCGGGCCGGCGAGATCGGGCACGTGCAAGTGCAGTTCGGCGACGACGCCCGAGCGTGCCGCTGTGGGCGGCGGGGATGCCTCGAAGCCGTGGCCTCGATGACGGCCATGCTCGGCGACGACGTCGACGACGCGATGGACGAGGCGGCGATCGCCGTGCTCGCGGCCTCCGCCGACGAGCGACGTCTGGTCGTCGGGGCGCGGGCTCTCGCGGGCAGCATCCGTCTCATCGCGGCGGTTCTCGATGCGCGGGAGGTCGTGATCGGCGGACCGGCGCGGGCGCTCGGTGACCGGTTCCTCCGACTCGTGCAGAGCGAGATCGACTATCCGGCGATGGGCACCGTCGGTGTGTCCGTGCGGTACTCGGCCGCCGACGCCTCTATCTCGACAGGCGTCGCCCAGGTGGCGCTGTCCCGCGCACTGGGCGTGCGCTGGAGCCCGGCGCAGCTGCGCCCGGCATCCGTCGCAGCACCCTGACCGAGGAGCAAACGCCGACGCACCCGAATCGACGCCTCCACGGCGCCGGATCACTCTCAGCGCGTGGCGATCCCGACGAGCGCGGCGACGAGTCCGGCGATCACCAGGACGACGATCGCGAGGACGTGCACGATCTTGCCGGCGACGAGCATCGGCAGGTCCGGTCCGTCGTACGACGCGGGGTTGAAGAGCACGCCGCGCGCGTGGAAGCTCCAGCGCATGCTGAACCCGATGCGCCGCAGTGCGTGCGACGGCGCGCGAAACGTCTGCCCGCGCTCTTCGCGTGACGACTTCCACGCCGCCTGCGCCGCGTACCAGGCGATCACGAAGAAGGGCATCGCGAGAGACACCGCCCAGGCGATGAGCGCGACGCCGATCAGGGTGCCCGCCCCGGGATCGAGCTCTCGGAGGAAGAACATCCCGAGAGCCGCGAGTCCGACCGCCACGGGCACGAGCACCACGCCCCAGCCCCATCCGGGGTACGCACCGGTCGTCTGACGTCTGTCGACGCGCCCCGCATCCTGCCACGTCATCTGATTCCCCCCTGCCTCACCGCACCGGACGGCGGAGTCGACCGTGCCAGCGTAACCGGGCCCATGTGCAGACGGCGATCGCCCGGACTCTCGCTGGGCGAATCCGGTGGACCGTCTGCAGGACCGGGGCACGGCTGCACGATCGAATCGGCCGGATGGCCCTGCATCCGTGCCGAAGTCCTGCAGACGGGACGAGATGAGACCGCCCAGGGACCCCGACGACCTACTTGACGCTACCGGCGGTGAGCCCGCCGACCAGACGCTTCTCGATGAGCATGAACAGGATGACGACCGGCAGGATCGCGACGATCGAGACGCCGAACACGTACTGCCAGCTGGTCTCGTACTGACCGACGAACTTGGTCAGCGCGACCGACAGCGGCTGGTTCTTGTCGGTGGAGAGGATCACCAGCGATGCGGCGAACTCGTTCCAGCAGGCGACGAACGTGAAGACGATCGCGGTGACGATTCCCGGCCACACGAGCGGCAGGTTGATCTTGAAGAGCACGGTGAAGCGCCCTGCTCCGTCGATCTGGGCGGCCTCGTCGATCTCCTTGGGGATGCCGGCGAAGAACGAGTGCATGATCCAGACCGCGAACGACAGGTTGAACGCCGCGTTGATGAAGATCATCGCCGCCCACGTGTCGCTGAGCCCCAGCACCGTGAACTGGCGGAACAGGCCGGAGGTCAACACCGCGGGCTGCAGCATCTGCGTCACGATCACCAGGAACAGGAAGACCATGCGTCCGGGGAACGTGAAGCGGGCGGTGTAGTACGCGGCGGGCAGCGAGACCAGGAGCACGAGCAGGGTCGCGAACACGGCGATGATGATCGTCGAGATCAGGTTGTAGGGCAGCGGCGTCTCGGGGGTCGACCACATCGAGATGTAGTTCTCCCAGTGCCACTCGATCGGCAGGTAGGTCGGGTCGACCGACCGGATCTGCGGCTTGGTCTTCACACTGCCGAAGAACATGATCAGGTACGGCAGCACGAAGATCGCGAGCACGAGCAGGCCGGCGGCCATGCGCAGGATGACGCGGGGCAGCGTCACCTGGTCTTCGGTGTACCGGCGCTTGCGTCCGGGGATGCGGGGTGCGGCGTCGTCTCCGGCGGTGGTGACGAGGGCGGTCTCGGTCAGGGTCACGATCAGACCTCCTTCATGGGCTTGACGGCCTTGACGTAGATCGCGACGATCACGATCACGATGAGGAAGGCCACGACCGACAGCGCGCTCGCGACATCGACCTTCTTCTGCAGCTCGATGTATTTGAAGATCATCGTCATGATCGTGTCGGCGCCGTAGCCCGGGATGGATCCGGTCATCACCTTGAGGATCGGCAGCGAGTTGAACACGTTGATGATGTTGATCAGCACGGCGACCGCGAGTGCGCTGCGCAGCTGCGGCAGCACGATGGTCCAGTAGGTGCGGGTGGCGCCGGCGCCGTCCATCTTCGCGGCCTCGAGGGTGTCGGCCGGAACCGTCTGCAGGCCGGCGAGGATCGTGTACGTGGTGAAGGGGAGGGATACGAAGATCGCGATCACGATCGACCAGGCGAATGCGGTCGCCGGGTTCTTCGTCCACCCGTAGCCCACCGCGTCGTCGGAGAGTCCGATGTCGTAGAGGAACTTGTTGAAGACACCGAAGTACGGCTCGAGGCTGTAGTAGAAGACCATCGTCGTCATCACGACGGATGCGGCCCACGGGACGATCACGGCCATGCGCACGATCTGTCGTCCGGGGAACGCCTTGTTGAGGATCTGGGCGAGCCCGAGCGAGATCATCACGGTGAAGCCGACCACCACGACCACCCAGACGACGGTGCGGAAGATGATCGGCCAGAACTCGGCGAACGCGAACACCGTCGCGAAGTTGTCGAAGCCGACCGACCCCTTGTCGAGGCCCGAGAGCGAGATGTCGCGGGTCGAGTTGAAGAACATCACGCCGGCGGGGAAGAGCACGACGCCGATGATGAGCAGCAGCGCCGGCGCGATCCACGGCAGTGCCTGCAGGAGGTCTTTGCCGCGGGTGCCGCGGGTGCCGGCCCGCGCGCCGGGGCGACGCCCGGGGGTGCGGGGGCGACCGGTGGCCGCCCCCGCGAGGTTCGAGGATTCTGTCGTCTGGCTCATGGGAATACCCGAACCTCTCCGTCGCTTGGTGTGGGGCAGGGTCTGCGGGACTCAGCCCGCGTCGACCTGCGCCTGGATCTCGGTCAGGACATCCTGTGCGGACTTCGTCTGCAGCTGACCGAAGAGCGACTTGAAGGCACCGTCGGCGGCCGACCACTTCGCATTCGTCGACGGGTAGAACTGCGCGTCGGGCAGCACGTCGAGGAACGGCTTGAGAGCCTCCTCGCCGGAGAGCTGCTCGGCACCCGACTTGGTGACGGGCAGGAAGCCCTCGGCCTGCACCCACGGCACGTACACGTCGGCCGAGTAGTAGTAGTCGAAGAAGGTGGTGATGGCCTCCTGCTTGTCCCCGTCATTCTGGAACGCCATCAGCTGATCCATGACGCCGAGGGTGAACGGCGAGCCGTCTTCGGTCGGGATGGGGACGATCGAGTAGTCGAGCTCGGGGTTGCCCTCTTCGATCTGGCCGACTGTCGGGGGCAGGCCCACCTGCATGCCGATCTTGCCCTGGATGAAGATGTCCATCAGGGGGGAGCGCTGGGTGGAGCCGGGGTCGGCCTGCGTCGCGCCGGCGTCGATCATCTTCTTGATCTGCTCGGCACCGGCGAGGTTCGCCGGAGTGTCGATCGTGATCTCGGAGGCGTCGCCGAACGAGCCGCCGCCTCCCCAGAGCCACACGGCCGCCTCGGCCTGAGCCTCTTCGGAGCCGAGGGGCATGCCGTAGCCGGCCACGCCGCCGCCGAGCGCCGACACCTTGGTCGCGGCGTCGAGCAGCTCGTCCCAGTTCTTCGGCGCCTCGACGCCGGCCTGCTCGAGCAGCGCGTTGTTGACGAACAGCGCGCGGGCTGAGGCGATCAGCGGCAGGGCGTATGCGGTGCCGTCGACCTCGGCGTTCGCGAGGAATGCGTCCTGGAAGTCGGAGTAGGTGTCGTCCGAGACGACGTCCTTCACCGGGTAGAGGAGCTCGTCGCCGACGAACCCGGCGAACGGGCCGCCGTTGTAGATGTCCGGCGCCTCACCGGCCTGAATCTTGGTGGAGACGACCTTCTCGAGGTTGTCCCAGGACTGCACCTCGAGCTCGACCTTGATGTCGGGGTTCTCCTTCTCGAACCCGTCGATCACGTCTTCCCACAGGCCCTTCGTGGCGTCGGAGTAGCTCGGCACGAGGAGGTCGAGCGTGGTCTCGCCGTCGGCGTCTCCCCCGCCTCCGGTCGAGCCGCCGAACCCGCACGAAGCGAGCGTGAGAGTGGCGGTCGCCGCCAGGGCGACGGCGCCGAATCGCAGTGACTTCTTCATGTGTATTGCATTCCTCACTGTGTAGGTGGTGCACAGACGCACGCACAGCACGCGACGGTGCGTGTGATCGCCCGTTCTGATGGCGGGGCGATCGGTCAAGCCGGGTCGGCTCGGGGTCCTCCGAGACCGGGCGGTGGAGGGGCGGTGGAACTTGTTCGATTATTTGTCAGGAGAATAAACAAATCAAGAGGAACCTTGCATCGATTCCTGATGACGAAATACTATGATCGAATAAGCAATAAAACGATCACAAACCTGCAACATCTGGTCCGGAGGATCTGACATGCCTGAACTTCAGCCCGGCGCACACATGCGCGAAGAGCTCCACTCGCAGCCCGAGACCTGGTCGCGTGCGGCCGATCTGCGTGACGCGCAGGCTCTGCTGCCGGCATCCGGGGCCCGCATCGCGGTCGTCGGATGCGGGACATCGTGGTTCATGGCGCAGTCCTACGCGTTCCTCCGCGAGACCGCGGGGCATGGCGAGACCGATGCCTTCGCCGCGTCGGAGGCGTTCGTCGACCGCGGCTACGACGCCGTCGTCGCACTGACGCGGTCTGGCACCACCACCGAGGTGCTCGAGCTCGTCGACCGGATCAGGGGCCGCGTGCCCACGATCGGAGTGATCGGCGACGAGACCTCACCGCTCGTGTCGCTCGTCGACGACGCGGTTCTGCTGCCCTTCGCCGACGAGAAGTCGGTCGTGCAGACGCGTTTCGCCACCACAGCGCTCGCGCTCTTCCGGGCATCGCTCGGCGAAGACCTCACCGGCGCGATCGAGGACGCGGCGGCCGTCCTCGCCGACGACTACGACGGCGAGCTGCGGGACGCCGAGCAGTACTCCTTCCTCGGACGCGGCTGGACCGTCGGTCTCGCGCACGAGGCGGCGCTCAAGATGCGCGAGTCCTCGCAGTCGTGGACCGAGTCGTATCCCTCAATGGAGTACCGCCACGGTCCGATCGCGATCGCGGCGCCCGGTCGCGTCACCTGGCAGTTCGGCGAGGCGCCCGAGGGGCTGGCCGCGCAGGTTCGCGCCACCGGTGCGCGCTTCGTGCAGCATCCGGTCGACCCTCTGGCCGACCTCGTCCGGCTGCACCGCGTCGCGCTCGACCGCGCCGTGGCCCGCGGCCTCGACCCCGACCTGCCGCGCAACCTCACGCGATCCGTCATCCTGGACGCATGACCCGAACCGAGTCCGGAGCAGTCCATGACCAGCGCTGAGGATGCCGCGCACATCGCCGATGTCGTGCGCGACCCGTCCGGCGAGACGCTCGTCGCGGCGCGCACGGTCGGCCCCGGAGTCCCCGTGCTGGCCTTCGACGTCGGGGGCACCGACATCAAGTCGGCACTGTTCGACGCCGACGGCACGGCGCTGGGCCTGCGGCGCACGCCGACTCCCGCGGCCGACGGCGATCGCACCGCGGTGCTCATCGACCGCCTCGGTGTGCTCGCCGCGGAGCTGCAGGCCGACCACCCCGACGTCATCCCTCGCGCCGCGGGGCTCGTGGTGCCGGGGATCGTCGACGCGGATGCCGGACTCGGCGTCTTCGCCAGCAATCTCGGCTGGAAGAACTCCCCGCTGCGCGACCTCGCCGCCGCGCGGCTGGGCCTGCCCGTCGCGTTCGACCATGACGTGCGCGCGGCGAGCTGGGCGGAGCATCGCCTCGGCGGCGCTCGCGCCTATGCGAACTCCGTCGTTCTCGTGATCGGCACCGGCATCGCGGGCGCGCTGCTCGTCGGCGGTGAGCCGTACACGGCCGGGGGCTACGCCGGCGAGATCGGCCACTCGCCGATCGCCGACGGACCCGTGTGCCCGTGCGGGGCCCGCGGATGCCTCGAGATGGTCGCCTCGGCGGGGGCGATCGCCCGTCGGTACCGTGACGCGACCGGAATCGCCCCCGACGGTGCGAAAGACGTGATCGCTCGTGCTGCGGCCGGCGACCCGGTCGCCTCCGAGATCTGGGATTCCGCGCTCGACGCCCTCACCCTCTCGCTCGCCCAGCTCACCGCGGTCGTCGCCCCCGAGGCCATCGTGATCGGCGGCGGACTCTCGCGCGCCGGCGGAGCGCTGTTCGACGAGCTCCGGGCGCGGCTGACCGCCCGGCTGAGCTTTCACCGCATCCCCGCCCTCGTGCCGGCCGAGCTGTCGGGCAACGCCGGCATCCTCGGAGCGGCGCTGCGCGCGAGGGAGCTCGCATGATCCTCACGGTCACCCCCAATCCCGCCCTCGATCTCACCTGGCATCTCGATCGGCTCACGCCCGGCGAGACGCATCGCGCGGATGCGGGAGCGGCGCAAGCCGGAGGCAAGGGCCTCAACGTCGCCAGGGTCGCCCACGCGCAGGGCGCCTCCGTGCTGGCGGTGTCGACGGCAGGCGGTCGCACCGGAATCGAGCTCGCGGCCGAACTCGCGGCCAGCGGCGTGCCGCACCGACTCGTGCCGGTGGCGGCCGCCACGCGGCGGAGCATCGCGCTGGTCGACCAGGAGCTCGGTGACACCACGATCGTGAACGAGCGCGGCGTGAATCCGACCGATGCCGAGTGGGTCACGCTCGTCGGCGAGGTCGTCGACGCTCTTCCCGGAGCACAGGTGCTGGTGATCTCCGGCAGCCTGCCTCCCGGAGCGCCCGAGACGCTGCTGCCCCTGCTGATCGGCACGGCCCGGGACGCCGGTGTGCCGGTGATCGCCGACACCTCCGGCCCCGCCCTGCTGCTCGCCGCGGATGCCGGAGCATCCGTGCTCAAGCCCAATGCCGCCGAGCTCGTCGAGGCGACCGGCATCGCCGACCCCGTCGACGGCGCCCGCTCGCTGATCGCGCGCGGCGTCGATCTCGTGCTGCTGTCGCTCGGAGCCGACGGGATGCTCGCGGTGACGGCATCCGACGTGCGGCACGCACGGCTCGAGACCCCGCTCACCGGCAATCCGACCGGTGCAGGCGATGCCGCCGTCGCGGCCTGCGCCGTGCTCTATGCCGACGGCGTGCGCGACCCCGAGACGATCCTGCGCCGGGCGACCGCCTGGTCGGCCGCGGCGGTGCTGATGCCGCTCGCCGGAGAGATCTCCGACGACTGGGAGGCGCTCGAGCAGCGCCTCCTCGTCGCACCCTTCACCCCCGTCTTTCGAGAGGACTCCCTGTGACCCTGGTCTCCGCCCGCGAGCTCGTGACGGATGCCGCAGCCCGCGGCACCGGCATCGGCGCGTTCAACGTGATCCACCTCGAGACCGCCGAAGGGCTGGTGCGGGCCTCCGAGGCAGCGCACCTGCCGGTGATCCTGCAGATCTCGCAGAACTGCGCCGACTATCACGGTGGCCTCGAGCCGATCGCGCTGGCGACCCTCGCGATCGCCCGCCGTGCGCAGACGCCCGTCGCGGTGCACCTCGACCACGCGGAGCGACCGGAGCTCGTCGACGAGGCCATCGCCCTCGGATTCGGCTCGGTCATGTTCGACGGGGGAGCACTGCCCTACGACGAGAACGTCGCGATCACCGCCGCCGTCGCCGCGCGGGCGCACGCCGCCGGCGTCTACATCGAGGGCGAACTGGGCGAGGTCGGCGGCAAAGACGGGGCGCACGCGCCCGGAGTGCGCACAGATCCCGACGAGGCGCGGGCGTTCGTGGCCGCGACCGGCGTCGATGCGCTGGCCGTGGCGGTGGGGTCGTCGCATGCGATGACCGATCGCACCGCATCGCTCGATCTCGAGCTGATCGGCCGCCTTCGCGATGCGCTGGATGTGCCCCTGGTGCTGCACGGCTCGTCGGGCGTCGCGGATGCCGTGATCGCCGACGCCGTGCGCGCGGGGATGACCAAGATCAACGTCTCGACGCACCTGAACGGCTTCTTCACTCGGGCGGTCCGCGCGACGCTCGACGCCGACCCGCGCCTGGTCGACTCGCGGAAGTACCTGACCCCTGCGCGCGAGGCGCTCGCCGGCGAGGCTGCCCGGATGCTGCGACTGTTCGCGCTCGAGGGCGCCGGAGTTGCGGGATGACCCCGTGAACACGGGCAGGATGGTGACATGAAGCGCGCCGCCCGACTGAACGCGATCCTCGACCTGCTGGCCGCGGACGGCGAGGTGAACGTCGACGAGCTCGTCGACCGATTCGGAGCATCCGCCGCGACCACCCGCCGCGATCTCGACTCGCTCGCCGAGCAGCGTCTGCTCACCCGCACCCACGGCGGGGCGGTCGCGCATTCGGTCGCCTACGAGCTGCCGATCCGCTACAAGAGCCACCAGCGCGCGCAGCAGAAAGAGAGCATCGCCCAGGCCGCGGCCGCCCTCGTGGCCCCGGGCATGGTCGTCGGGCTCTCCGGAGGCACCACCACCACCGCGATCGCCGCCGCCCTCGCCGCGCGCGACGACCTCGCGGTCGGTTCGGGGATCACGGTCGTCACGAACGCCGTGAACATCGCGGCGCAGCTCGCGACCCGCCCTGACATCAAGGTCGTCGTCACGGGCGGCGTGATCCACTCGCGCAGCTACGAGCTGGTCGGCCCCTTCGTCGAACAGCTGCTGCGCGGGGTGCGACTCGACATCGCCTTCATCGGCGTCAACGGCATGGATGCCGCAGCCGGCGCCACCACGCAGGACGAACGTGAGGCCGCAGTGAACCGCATGATGGCCGAACGTGCGCGTCGTGCCGTGGTGGTCACCGACAGCAGCAAGCTCGGCACGGTCGCGTTCGCCGCCGTCGGCGGTGCGGAACTGTTCCCCGTGCTCCTCACCGACGACGGCGCGGATGCCGCGACCCTCGCCGATCTGCGCGCCGCCGGCTACGAGGTCCTCACCTCATGAGACGTCTGCGCGATCACGACTCCGGGGCATAGTCAGCGAATCCGCCGACGACGCGATACCTCGACCCGAGCTCTGCCTGGATGGCTTCGACGAGAGCGTTCCCTTCAGCTATCCACTGACGCCCTACCTCTGGCTCAGGCCAGTGGATCGTCTTCTGTGGGTTGAGTATGAACTTCCACTCGTCGTTCCACGCGCGGATCCGTGTTCGAAGCTCGCTCGATAGTGAGGGAGAGAATACTCCGGCCACCCGTTGCGAGCTCCCCCAGTCAGGCATGATGGTGAGCACTTCGGGGACATCGCCGGGATCAGGTGTCGACGGCATGTACCGAGTCCATCGGTTCGACAGCCGAATCGTCAAGTGTTCTTCCGGTCGCACGTCTCCTGCAAGCATCACCCCTGCCGGACTCCATGCGGGGATGCCGCGACCCTTCTCGCGACATCCCCGGAGCAGATGGTGTCTGTCGGCCTCACACTCCCCAGTGCACGAGGTACCCCATACCGACTGCGCCTCCCTCGCACTCCGTCTCCGAAGCCCTTCGCGTGGCACCTTCTGGAGATAAGGAGAGAGCATCCGACGTTCTGATACATCGAGTGGAGACTTTTCTCAGAGCCCGCTCCCGTGGCACTGGAAGGGGGCTTTCAACCCGGTCGATTCGGATGCGGCGGCCAGGGCGACAGCCGGAGCGACACCGGCCGCGAGCTGGTCGTGCACTGCTCCGAGCAGCTCGCACGCCACGTCGTCGGCGACCACGACAGGCGCCGCGATGACGCAGCGCGTGCCCGCGTGCAGCCAGACCCTGGTCATGCCCAGCGCCTCCTCGCCCCAGCGCACGGATGAGCGGCCGAGCTCGCACGCCGAGAGCACCACAGTGGCGGGTGCGCGTGCGATGAGATCGACGTCGTATCCGAACAGGGTGCCGTCGGCGAGCTCGAAGCCGGAGAACAGCGGGTTGTCGACCGCGTGACGCCCGTGCGCGGCGATGTGCAGGATGTCGACGTCTTCGGCGAGTGCGGTGACCGCGGAGACCCGGGCGTCGTCGCCTCCGAGCACCGTGGCGTCCTGCCACGCCGCCGCCGCTCGACGCACCTCCTCGTCGGCGCGCGCGACCCGCGGGCCGGTCGCGAAGCCGGCGGCGACCTGCGCGATCGTGGCAGGTGCCGGAGCGATGTCACCGAGCCAGCGCGAGACCGACGTCGCGAGGGTGAACGGCGTTCCCGACATCCCCGGGAGCATCGCCCAGGGGACGCCCGCCAGAATGCCGGGAATCGTCAACACCAGCCTCCGCGCTCCCCCCGCGGCCGCGCGCACCGGGGCGAGGAGGGCGTCGTCGAGCACCCGGAGCCGGTCGTCGAGCGAGCGGGAGACGAGCGCCGCCATCGCACCACCGCGGGTCAGCGCCGCGACGTCGAGATCGGCGCGGAGTCCGTCGAGCGCATCCTGGATGCGTGCCCACGACAGCTCGACGATCGATGAGTCCGATGCCGTCACCACCACGCACAGCAGCTCGGTGCGCGTGTAGATGTAGGCCAGGATCGCGGTGTCGCCGTCGAGGGTCGAACGGGTCTCTCGCAGTCCGAGGCGTTCGCGGTTGCCGCCGGCTCCGGTCGACGACCACTGCCGGTCGCGCACCCGGTCGCGCAACTCGCGCACACGGGTGTCGGTCGTCCAGTCGGACCCGGCGAGGTCGGCGCGCAGCATCCGCAGCTCCGCGAGATCGGCCGACAGCTCCGCGTCGTGCGGAGGCCGCACCGGTGCGACCTGCTGGCTCAGATGTCTGGCGCGCTCCGACCACTCGAACACCACCTCAGGGTCGTGGGAGCGAGCGGCGGCCGCGAGGCCGGTGAACATCAGCTCGGTGCCGTGCATCGCCACGGATGCCTGCAGGTCGAGCGCGCCGAAGGACTGCTGCCAGGTGGTGAGCAGGTCGAGTCCGGCGGCGGCGGCGCGGCGGGCGTCGGCGTCCCTCCCCGCCGCGGATGCTCGCGCGGCGCGCACCTCGTGGGCACGCAGCCGCAGGGGCATCGGGGCGTCGGGGGCGAGCCGCGGCATCCGTCCCCCGTCGGCGAACCGGGCCGTGAGCGACAGGGCGGCGGCTTCGGTGCGGAACCCGCCGCGGGTGAGCGCGGCGGCGGTGCGGGTGAAATCGGCGGCGGCCGGCGGACGTGTCGGGTGGGCGCGCAGCCCGGCCTCGAGGCGCACGGCCTCTGCACGAGCCGCCCACCCTTCACTGCCGAGGGTGGCGAACCGGCGGGATGCGGTCGCCGCGGCGCGCTCGGCGGCGACCGCGTCGTGCCGCAGCAGTGACCGGGCGAGGTGGAACTCGGCCTCCCCCCGGGCCTGCCGCATCCGCTGCGCTCCGAACTGCACGGCGACCGTGCCGAGAAGCTCCTCGGCCTCGGTCGTGAGTCCGGCATCGCGCAGCACCTCGGCCCGGTCGAGATCGCTGATGGCGGCGGCGAGGTCGCTGGTCGCCGCGAGCATGGGGCGTGACCTCGTCATGAGGGCGAGAGCGGTGACGAGGTCTCCGCCGAGCAGCGCGGCGTAGCCGAGATTGTGTCGCGCTTCGGCGAGGGGCTCCTGCGCGTCATGCGCCTCGTAGGTCGCGATGGCCCGCTGCAGATCGTCGGCGCAGCGGTCGAGACGGTGCCGTTGCATGTCGACCATGGCCCGGCTCATGCGCAGATTCGCGCCCTCGATCGAGTCGTCGTCGAGGCCGTTGATCGCGGTGGTCAGCGAGAGCTCCGCCTCGTCGAGCCGTCCGCCGTGCATCAGCAGCGTGCCGAGCTGGCCGTGTGAGAGTGCGACGGTCTCGGCGCTGAGCCCCGGTCGCGACAGCGTCTCGCGGGAGAGCTGCTCGGCCGCGGCGGGCTGGCCGGTCTGCGCGAGCACGTACGCCATGGTGCCGTCGATGCGGGCGCGCAGATCCTGGTCATCGGTGCGCGACGATGCGGCGGTGAGGGCGCGGCGTGCCTGCGCGAACCGTCGGGAGTTGGCCGCGTCGACGCCGCGCCGATGCAGCACGTGCGCGGTCAGGGGCATCACACCAGAATGCCGGTCTGCGGGGCGTCAGGGAAGGGCCGCGGCGGCATCCGAAGCGCCGGATGGCTGAACGATGCCCGACTGGCTGACGATTCCGTCCCCTTCGGTCAGCCGTCCGGGCGTTCGTCAGCCACCCGAGCGCGCCTACCCCCGCTCGACCGGCGTCGGCAGCGTCTTCAGCACCGCTGCGACCGCCTTCGCCGCGGCGGCAGGAGTCACCCCCTGCGTCGGAACCGTTCCGAGTTCGGCCGCGACGCGTCCCGCGACGTAGGGCGCCGAGAACGAGGTGCCGCTCCAGATCGCGAAGCCGCCCCGATAGTCGTCGGGATCGATCGTCTCGCGGCGCAGTCCCTCGACGTCCGCCCGGGTGCTCGCCTGCTCGCCGCCGACGAACGCCGGAGACGTGCTGACGACGGCCGCACCCGGTGCGTACGTCTGCACCCAGGGCCCGACGTTCGAGAACAGGGCGACCGAGCGGGCCGACGGGTTGAGGGCGCCCACCGACACATGCGGAGCATCGCGGTCACGGGGGATGCCGTTGTCGGCCCCCGGCCACGACCACAGCGAGGCGGGGAACGAGGGGCGGTCGATCGCGTCGTTGCCCGCCGAGCACACGACGACGCATCCGAGCTGCCGCGCCGTGGTGAGCAGCGCATGCAGGGTCCGGCTGAACAGTCCGTCGACCGGCGTCTCGTGGTAGTACCCGAGCGACAGATTCAGCACGTCGATCGGATGCCCGGTCTTCGGGTCCTCACGGTGGCGCCGCAGCAGTTCCACGACCTGCGCGACCGTGGTGAGGAACGTGCTCTCGTCGATCACCCCGAGCGCCCCGGCCATGCGGATCGACAGGATGTCGGCATCCGGTGCCGCCTGGCGGATGATGCCGGCGATGAAGGTGCCGTGCCCGGCGACGGCGTCGATCTCACCGTCGAGCTGCCCGTACAGGTCGGGGTACCGCTCGGGGTCGGCGTCGTCGGTGAGGCCGACCGGAACACCGTCGAGCTCGATGTGTCGGGTCACCACGTCATCCGGCAGCCAGTCGTGCACACCGCATCCGGTGTCGAGCACGGCCACGACGGGGCGGCGTCCGCGCTTCGGGGCCGCCGCGCGCTGCGGCGCCGCTCCCACCCAGGCCACCGGCTGCCGCGCACCGCGCCCGGGCTCGAGGTAGTCATCGCTGCCGCCGGCACCCGCACCGCGCACCGGGTTGGTGCGGCTGAACGGGTTGGTGCGGCTGAAGGGATTCGTGCGACTGAACGGATTGAGCCCCACCGGGTCGATCGACAGCACGTGCTCGAGGCTGGTTCGCGGCATCGATGTGCGGGAGCTGCGCCGTGCGCGCTGCAGGACGCGCCATGCGTCGGGAGGGACCGGTGACTCGCCGCGGGTGGGTTCGTCGGGGGTGGTCAGCTGTGCGCGCAGGAATCCGGGGACTCCCGGCGCCAGCGGGCCTCGGACGACGGCATCGTCGTCGGGTTCGAGCTCGAGGGTCCACCCGAACGTTCCCGCGGCCTCCTGCAGCTCCTTGATCTCCCGGTCGTAGCCCTCCTGATCGTCGTCCTGATCCTGCGTGATCAGCAGTCGATCCTGCAGATAGGCGGTCGGGAACGCTCTGACCCCGCCCACCGGTTCGATCGAGGGATCGAGCGCCGTGCCGCGCCTGATCGATCCTTCCGCTCTGTCCTGCCAGGTCCATCCCGCGGGCTGTTCCATCGTCGGTCCTCTCCTCGCGGGCGCACCCGCATCCTGCGCGGGTCCACCCGCGGTGTGTGCGGGCGAACCCGCGGTGTGTGTGGTGTGTCACGCGCGGTCTGCGTGGTCTGCGTGGATTCTCACGCGCGGTGCGTGCGGGCCGATCCGCCTCGCGTGCGGGCCGATCCGCCTCGCGCCCCACGGCGGTCGATCACAGCTCGAACTGCGGGGTCGACAGCGTGCGCGTCTCATCGCCGATGGTGGTGGAAAGGCGCACGAGTGTCAGGCCGTCGGGCACCTCGTCGAACACGAACCGTCCGGTCGCGCTCGCTGTGGTGGTGCGGACGTTCTCGCCCTGCGCGAGCTCGATCGACCCGGCGGCCGCGTCGACCCAGCCGTCGACGCGGTGCGCGCCGGTCGCGGTGCCGGTGACGTGGAGCAGGATGTTCGTGGTGCCGTCGCTGAACTGCAGGGTCAGAGCATCTGCATCTCCCCGCACCGCGCCGAGCGGCTCGTCGACGAGGGTGAGCAGCGCGTACTCGGCCGAGAGCCCGTCGGCGGCCACCGCCGCGATCATGCGATCGATGAGGCTCGCCGGCATCGGGTCCACGCTGCGCCAGAGCGAGCGCAGGTGGGCGAACAGTTCAGCATCCTCGTGGTTGTCGCCGCCGTTGCTGCCATCGTTCTCACTCATGAGCGTCCCTCCATCCGTGGGGTCGTGTCGAGCAGGTCGCGCAGCTTCGCCAGGCAGCGCTGGCGGGTCGGCCCGATGCTGCCCACCGGCATCGCCAGATCGGCCGCGAGGCGGGCGTAGTCGGGGCGCTCTTCGAAGGCGATCACTCGCAGCAGCCGCTGGCAGCGTTCGGCGAGGTTCTGCACCGCCGCCCACAGCCGCCGGCTCTCGTCGCCGATCGCGGCATGGTCTTCGGCCGACTGCTGCTCGGGAAGGAGCGCGTCGAGAGCATCCGCCTCCGTCGTGTCGAGACGGTTGAGTGCCTTGCCCGCGCGCCAGGCTTCTCGGCGGGCGGTGGTGGTGAGCCAGGCGGAGACGGCCTTCGGGTCGGAGATCGAGCGGTGGCCGCGGACCAGCTGCAGCCACGTCGTCTGGATGACGTCTTCGGCGAGCGTGCGCTCGAGCCCGTAGGCGCGCACGACATGCCAGAGGACAGGGGTCATCAGCCGCACGAGGTCTTCCATCGCGCGGCTGTCGCCGTCCCGCCATGCGTCGAAGTGGCCGGCGGCACGCGTCCAGCGCGCCGCTCCGTCGTCCGGTGCAGGATCGAGGCCGGCGCCATCGGGTGCGCCGTCGATCATGAGTCCCATTGTGATCACACAGGTAAGGAGCACGGCAAGGGGCCAGTGATACATGGACTCGGTTGTTTTCCGGAATGTGGGTTTTGGGTTCGGGGTCCCGGCTCCAAGACGGGCCGGATGCAGGAGGGAGGCACGGATGCAGGACGGGAGTCGGGTTCTCATCCTGCAGACGTGCCGGGGTCCTGCATTCGGACGGAGGAAGGGGACGGCCGAAAACGGGTGACGGGCCGGATGCAGGAGGGGGGCACGGATGCAGGACGGGAGTCGGGTTCTCATCCTGCAGACGTGCCGGGGTCCTGCATTCGGACGGAGGAAGAGGGGGGACGAGGAGAGGGGGGACGACGAAGGGGGGACGAGGAAAGGGGTCTGGCACAGGGGACGAGAGATACGGGCCGGGACAGCGCCGGAGGGACGATGTCGGGTGCCGGGGACGATACCGTGGAGGGGTGATCGCTCTCGCTGTCGTCCTGTTCCTCAATGCCGCCTTCAACGTGGTGGTGTGGCCCCGCTTCTACAAGCGCGTCGCGACCGACCCGCGGGCACGGGATGCCGACGGCAAGGCCACGACCTTCCTCAAGGTGCACGCCGTGCTGATCGCGATCGCCCTGGTGCTGGCTCTGGTCTCGGTGCTCGTCGGCGTCGCCGCACTCACCGGCGCACTCTGAAGATCACGCCCGACCGAGCGGCAGGGCCACCGTCCGGCGCACTCTGACGATCATGCCCGGGTGATGCTCAGCCCGCCGAGACCGGCTGCTGCAACTCGGTGATCCAGTCAGCCTGGTCTTCGGATTCGGACTGCAGGTAGACCTCTCGGCATGGTCCTACCGCCTCTGCGCCACGCTCGGTGATCGCGGCGTTGACGGCGCCCCAGCTCTCGTCGATCGTCGCCATGGACCCGTGATGGGTGGCGGTGAAGGCCGTAGCCACGGCGGGCAGCTCCACGATCACGAGGCCGTCGATCGCGGGACCGTCGTACGTGAAGCCGACGGTGATGCGCACGCCGTGACGGTCCATGTCGTACTCGGCGATCGGCATCCCCGGCGTCGCTCCGGATGCCAGAAGCGCGTCGGCCACGCGGTCGAACAGCGGTCCGACGACCGCGGCGACCTCGGGCTGCGTGTCGACCGACTGCGTCAGGGTCGCGAGTCGGACAAAATGAAGGGGCTTCTCGGTGATCTCCAGGGCTGACATCGTCGTCTCCTCGGGTAGGGGTGGTCGGTGCCGCCGATCCTACGCACCGACACCGACATCCGATACGGGCATTCGTCAGGCGTGCGCGCGCGTCGGCGGCTTCCGTCCGGTCTCCCGAGCGAGACTCAGGTGTTCTCGTACTGCTTCGCGTGCTCGGCCCACTGCGATTCCACGGGCAACCCGCGCAGCGCGCGGTTGCCGAGGGCGAGCGCGACGGCGATGACGCAGAGCGCGGCGCACACGAGGATCGTCGCCTCGCGGCCGATCCAGGTGAGTCCGAAGCCGGCGATCATGGGCGCGAGCGGCATCGCGCCCATCCCCAGAACGGCGGCCGCGCTGTTCGCGCGCCCGAGCAGCTGGGTGGGGGTCGCGACCATGAAGTAGCCCATCATCCCCGCGTTCAAGGCCGGAAGCAGCAGCACCGATGCGCCCAGCACGACGACGATGGCCCACGGCTCGGTGACCGTCGACAGCACGATGGCGCCGACGGCGACGACCGACAGCCCGCTGATCGCGATGATCCCTGCCCGGAAGCGCGGCACGAGCATCGGCGCGATGACCGCACCGACGAGCATCACGGCGCCGACGGCCGCGCTCAGCGAGCCGATGAGCAGCTCCGAGTAGCCGTCCTGCTGCAGGGCGTAGATCGTGGTCGTGATTGCGGCGTTGAAGCCGAGGTTGATGATCGTGATGATCAGCAGCACGCCGCCGAGGTCGGCGCGAGAGAGCAGCCACCGGAACCCCTCCCGAAGCTCGGACCACGCGTCGGGTGTGGCGGGGGCGGCGACCACGGCGACCTCGGCGCTCAGCTCTGTCGAAGAACCGAGGCCATCGCGCGCATTGAGGGCGGGCGCGGCAGTGGTCGACGGCGCGGCGGCGGTCGACGTCGCGGCATCCGCTCCCACGCGATCGGCCTCCGCTCCCGCATCGACGATCCCGGAGCGGCGGGCCTCCCTCTTCAGCACCCATGCCGTCACCGCGGCGACCGCATGGCAGAGCGTCATCACGACGCCGACCAGCCATCCGCCGACGCCCAGCAACAGACCGCCCAGCGGTCCGCCGGCGAGCTGCAGCGCGGCATCCCGCCCCTGGTTCGCTGCCTGGGCCCGGCCCATCGCGTCGTCGGGGACGATCTCCTTGATGGCGCTCTCGCCGGCGACGTCGAACAGTCCGCTGCGCGCGGCGAGCAGCACGTTGGCGGCGAGAAGGGTGCCGAAGGTGAGCGCATCGGCGAGGGCGAGCAGCGTGAAGGCGCCCGCGAACAGGATGCCGACGAGGGAGCCGATCAACATCAGGACGATACGAGGATGCCGGTCGGCGAGGATGCCGCCGACGAGGGTCAGCAGGAGCCGCGCGACCATGCCGGCACCGCCGATGATGCCGGCCTGGGCGGGGTCGTTCGTGACGATCAGGGCGAGCAGAGGAATGGCGAAGGCGAACAGCGCGGCCGCGAGTCCCTTGCTCGTGTCGCTCACGAGCCAGGTCAGGTATCGGGTGTTGCGCCACAGGCGGTGCGGTGCGGTCACGGTCGTCATGCTCCTCACGATAGTTCCGCAAGAACAATTGCGCAATACTTATTGCGCAATTTCGCGTGCGGATAGACTGCGAGGATGACGGAGTCGCAGAGCGGAGAAGACCAGGTCTGGATGACCACGGCCATGCTCAAGGCCTATGCGCACCCGCTGCGGCGTCAGATGATCCGGCTCTTCGCGCGCCGCGAGCACCTCCGTGCAGCCGACGTGGCGGAAGACCTCGGCGTCGCCCCGAACAGCGCGAGCTTTCACCTGCGGGTCCTCGCCGATGCCGGGCTGATCGAAGAGGCGCCGGAGCACGCGAGAGATCGCCGCGACCGGGTCTGGAAGTCGCGCAAGGGGTCGATCAACCTCGGCGGCCCCGAGCATCCGGTGCCGGACGAGGCGCTGGGGACCGCGATGGTGCGCTCGCTCGCCGAAGACCATCAGGAGATGATGGCGCGGGTGATCGCCTGGACCCCCGAGTACCTCTCCGGACGCGCGACCGAGATCCACGCCGCGTTCTCGCAGCGCATGGTGCGGCTGACCGAGTCCGAGTTCGACGCGGTGATGGAGCGTGTGCAGGAGGTCATCACCGAAGCGGTCGACGCGCACGATCCGAACGATCCCGACGGGCGTCCCTGGCAGATCGACATCCTCGCCGCCGACGACACCATCTGACCGTCAGTCGCGGGTGGCCCGGTCGCCCTCGGGCTCCGAGGCCTCCGTCTCGGACGTCTCGGCTTGCGGCTCCGGCGTCTCCGTCGGCTCCGGTGTCTCCCTCGGCTCCGGCGTCTCCTCCTCCGGCTCCCGGTGGCCGCTGACGATCAGGATGCGACGAAGGTGCATCGCGGCGAGCACGCCAGGCCCCATGGAGCGATGCTGCCGGATCGTGCGGTCGTCGACCGTCTCGAGCAGCAGCCGGATCGCACGCGCCGCCTCGCCACGCGCCCGATGGTCTGCGGAGTCGACCGGATCCTGCTGCGCGATCACGTCGGCGACGGCCCGGCACGCGGCCGACAGCGGCTCGGGAAGCGCGGGGTCGAGATCGAGAGCCCCCGGACGGTCCCAGATGGTGTCGGCGATCTCGTCCGAGATGTCGCGGATGAGATGGGCGATCCGGTCGAGACGGGCCAGCTCTTCGTGGATGTGCCGGGTCTCGCCGCGGCGGCCCCATGCCCGGGGATTGCCGCGTCGGCTGTCGTCGGCCTCGGCCAGCGCCGAGCGCAGGGCGGCCGTGGTGTCGGCGAGGGATGCGGCATCATTCGCCCACTGCTGGTGCTCGGGAGGCCAGGATTCCGACACGGCGGCACCGATGTCCTCGAGGTGCGCGCTCAGCTGCGAACGGAACTCGTCGACCTGCGCCGAGGCCGCGAGGGTGAGGGGAGCAGGGGCGATCACCACATTCACGATCAGGCCGATGACGACGCCGACGGCCATCTGCACGAGATATCCGAGCGAGTAGTCGTCGGCGTTCTGCCCGCCGACGATCAGCACGAAAAGCGCGGCGATCGGCACATACTCCCGGCCCGCGCCGAACCAGCCGGTACCCGAGACCAGCACGCCGATCCCGACGACCACGGGGATCGTCCACCAGTTCGGACCGACGGTCATGACCACCAGGAATGCCAGCCCGATGCCGGTGGCGAGGCCGATCAGCGTCTGCAGTCCCGAGCGCACCGATCCCATCAGCGTGGGGTACATGCTCACGAGGGCGCCGAGCGGCGCGTAGTAGGGGTACTGCTCCGTGACGCCGGGCATGTGCGGCGCGATCATCCAGGCGAGTCCGACGGCGAGCGTCGTCTTGGCGACCAGGAGCAGGCGTGCGGGGTGCACCGCCTCGCGGATCGACCGGCCCGCGCCCACACGGCGTGCGCGCCATCGCGTTCTGATGTCGGTCACTGCATCCTCCCGTCCGCCTCCCGGAGGGTGACGCTAGTCGGGAGCGCGCGCATCGCTCCAACGGGTTGCGCCGTCGGCGACGGACGGCTAAGCGCACGCGCGGCGGCGCCGACCCCGAGGGGTCGACGCCGCCGTCACCGGTCTCGGAGGCCGAGGTGTCAGGGGGTCGCCCGGCGGAAGGCGAAGAACGACACCGCGCCGAGCAGCACCACGATCGCGAGGCCCCACAGTGCGAGCCCGAGTGCGCCGAGATCGCCCATCGCGAGCCCGACCTGGACCCACAGCTCGAGGCGGGTGACGAGGAACACGAGACCCACCAGCACGAGGGAGAGTCCCACGCCGACGATCGTCACCACCGTGGGCCCCCAGCTCTTGTAGATCGTGGCCCCGGTGAAGCCGAGGACGAAAAGGAAGAGCGCGAGGGTGAAGTAGACGACGAACGCCCCGAGCGGACCCGCCTCCCACAGCCATGGCAGGTAGAACATGTAGCCGTTGACGCCGTAGCCGTTCGTCGCGACCTCGATGCCCCCGCCGAGCAGGAACAGAGCCGCGAGAAAGGCGCTGCCCAGGATCGCGGTGAGCATCGTGCCGACGAAGAAGTCGCGGCGGGTGATGCTCATGGCCTGCGAGAACGGGAAGGTGAGGGTCATCGCCGAGATCCCGATGGCGAAGAAGTACCAGAGCGGGGCCTGTCCGCCCCCGCCGTACTTGGGTCCGTCGCCGGGGATCATCGCGTAGATGAGCACCGAGAGCACGGTCGCCGAGCCGAGGATGATCAGCGGCACCCAGACGAACGTCTGACGGTTGATCAGCTGCAGGCGGATGACGTTGAGTGTGCGTCGCATCAGAGGACTCCTTCCTTCGCGGTCGAGGCTCTGTCGGCTGCCTCGGCCTTCTGGGTGAGACGGACCACCAGCTGCTGCAGCGAGACGGGCGTCAGATCGAGGCCGGACGCCGTGACCTCGGCCCGCTCCGCGGCGGAGAGCGCCCCGAGCACGGTGACCGAGGCCACGCGTCCGAGGGCCTCGCGGTGCAGGATCTCGCGGCCGGAGGCCCAGGCGTCGACCGCCTCCGCATCGCCGACCACGGTGACGGCGCGGTCGCGCACGGCATCCGTGTCCTCGTTGAGGATGATGCGACCGCTGTCGATCACGATGACCTTCTCGATGAGGTTCGAGACCTCGTCGATCAGGTGCGAGGACAGCACGATGGTGCGCGGATGCTCGGCGTAGTCCGCGAGCAGCCGGTCGTAGAAGATCTGCCGAGCCACCGCGTCGAGACCGAGGTACGGCTCGTCGAAGAACGTGAGATCGGCGCGGGAGGCGAGTCCGATGATGACTCCGACCGCCGACAGCTGGCCCCGCGAGAGCTTCTTGATCGTCTGCTTCATCGGCAGCTGGAACTCCGCGATCAGCTCGTCGGCGAGATCCTGATCCCAGTTCTCGAAGAACAGGCGCGCCGCGGCGAAGGCATGACGCGGGTAGGCGTCATCCGGGTACTTCTGGCCCTCGCGCACGAAGCACACGCGGTTCAGCACCCGCGAGTTCTCGTAGGGGTGCTCCCCGAAGACGCGCACGGTTCCGGAGGACTCGAAGTTCTGGGCGGTGAGGATCGACATGAGTGTCGTCTTGCCCGCGCCGTTGCGGCCGAGGAGACCGTAGATGGCGCCCCCTTCGAGGCTGAGCGAGATGTTGTCGAGCGCGCGGGTGTCTTTGTAGCGCTTCGTGAGGTTCTGCACCTCGATGACGGCGGTCATGCTCCGGTCTTCCCTTCTGCTCGGGGTGTGGCGGGATCTGCGATGGTCTGTGCCGCACGCTCGCGAAGGAGGGCGGCGAGGTCCTCGGCTCCGAGCCCGAGCGTGCGGGCCTCGGAGAGGAGGGGGTCGATGAAGCGGTCGGCGAAGGCCGCCCGGCGCTCGCCGAGCACGAGATCCCGAGCCCCGGATGCGACGAACATGCCGATGCCGCGGCGCTTGTACAGCACTCCCTTGTCGGTGAGCATGGCGACTCCCTTCGCTGCGGTCGCGGGGTTGATCCGGTAGAAGCCGGCGAGCTCGTTGGTCGACGGGGCCTGCGCCTCCTCGGACAATGAGCCGTCGAGGATCGAGTCCTCGATCTGCTCGGCGATCTGGAGGAAGAGCGGCTTGCCTTCGTCGATCACGAGTCCTCCGCGGTGGTTAGTGGGTTAGTTGCTAGACTAGGTAACCACTGAACCTGGGTCGTGTCAACCCTTCTGCGTGCCGGCCCCCGCCTGCATCCGCGTCGTCGCTGCGGAGTCGGGTCGGGCGGGGTCACTTTCGCACCCTCGCTGGCGCCCCCTACTCGCGCGGGGTCACTTTGGCATCCTCGCGGGCGCCCAGGCTTGGGCGGGGTCACTTTGGCATCCTCGCGGGCGCCCAGGCTTGGGCGGGGTCACTTCTGCATCGGAAAAGCTCGATAGCGGTGCGGAAATGACCCCGCTGGGTGGGGCGGTGCGGAAGCGGCCCCGCTGGGTGGGGCGGTGCGGAAGTGGCCCCGCTGGGTGGGGCGGCGTCGCTTCGCATCCTCGCTGGCGCGTCCACACTGGGCGGGGTCACTTTGGCATCCTCGCGGGCGCCCAGGCTTGGGCGGGGTCACTTCTGCATCGGAAGAGCTCGATAGCGGTGCGGAAATGACCCCGCTGGGTGGGGCGGTGCGGAAGCGGCCCCGCTGGGTGGGGGCGGGCGAGCGGCGGGCGAGCGGCGGGCGGGGGCGAGCGGCGGGCGGGGGCGGGCGCGCGGCGGGCGGGCGAGCGGCGGGGGCGGATGCCGGGGCATCCGCCCCCGGCCGTCAGCCGCGCAGGTCGCGGGTGCGCAGCGCGACGATCGAGGCGACGACGAAGGCGAGCGCCAGGCCCCACGTCAGCGCGAGGCCGCCGGGGTCGACGCCGTCGGCCAGCGGCGACTGCCGGTAGACCCATGCATATGGCGAGAGGGCGTTCAGCCAGTCGAGATCCGTCGACTGCTTGGCGAGCGCCTGCAGGATGTACCCGACCACCGCGATCCCTGCGCCGACACCGGTCGCCCAGACCCGGCGCCCGGTCGCAGCCCCCGCGAGCAGGGCCGCGGATGCCGTGAGGAACGCGAGCCCGCTGAGCGCCGCACTCGCGCCGACGATCCGCGAGCCCGCGAGGCCGAGCTCGGCGGAGTCGTTCAGAGACCAGACGACGAAGCCCGAGAACGCACCGAGCCAGAGCAGGCGGACGAGCACGGCGACCGCCGACTCGAGCGCGTACTGACCGCGTCCGATCCCGTGCGCGAGGTCGAGCTCGGCTCGTCCGCTCTCCTCCGCCCCGGCGATCGCGGCGGAACCCCAGAGCACCGCGGCGATCGTGAGCAGCAGAAAGCCCATCAGTCCGTAGAAGGTGCTCTGCGTGTACCCGGCGCCGCTGGAGATCTGGTCGTATCCGATGGTCTCGACGAGCTGTTTCGGCAGCGCCGAGATGATGTCCTGCAGCTGCCCGTTGCCGCCGAGGCTCGGGTACAGCGGAAGGTAGAGGAGGAGCACGGCGGCGAGGCCGACCGTCCACCCGAGCAGGCTCCGCCACGAGTCGCGCAGGCTGCGCCGGAACACCGGCAGGATGCCGTTCATCGCCGTCCCTCCCCGTCGCGCATCGAGCGTCTCGTCCGGCGCTCGGCACGGGTCTCGACACGCGCCTCGGCACGGGTCTCGACAGCGGGATCGACACGGGTCTCAACAGCGGGATCGGCACGGGTCTCGACAGCGGACCCGGCGTCGGGCTCGGCAGCACCCGTGCGGCGCTCGCCGCGTGATCGAACCGACGCTGCGCTTGCCGCCGAGTCGCCGTAGAGCCGCAGCACGGACTCCTCGAGGTCGGGTTCCTCGACCGTCAGGTCTCGCACCTCGAACGGGGCCAGCGCCTTGATGAACGGGTCGATGGCGCCCTCGATCGTGCCCGACAGCTGCAGGATGCCGTCGGCATCCGTCGCGTCGATCCCGCTCAGCCCCGGAACCCGGTCGAAGCCGGCGCGCGTTGCGGCGGCATCCGTCGTCGAGATCTCGACGCGCACCCGGCGGATGGAGCCGAGCCGCAGCGAGGCGACGTCGCCGTCGGCGACCACTCGGCCGTTCGCGAGCACGGCGACCTCGTCGGCGGTCTGCTGGATCTCGCTGAGCACGTGCGAGCTGAGCAGCACGGTCTGCCCCGCGTCCCTCGCTTCGCGCACCATCTGCAGGAACTCGCGCTGCACCAGCGGGTCGAGGCCGCTGGTGGGTTCGTCGAGGATCAGCAGCTCCGGCCGATGCATGAAGGCCTGGATGAGCCCCACCTTCTGCTTGTTGCCCTTCGACAGCGTGCGGACGGGACGTGAGAGGTCGACGCCGAGGCGGTCAGCGAGATCTCGTCCCGTGCGCAGCGTGGTCGCGGCGTCGCGCATTCCCGACACCTGCGCGTAGAACGACAGCATCCGATGGCCGCTCGATCGCCCCTCGAGGTGCAGTTCTCCTGGCACGTAGCCGATGCGTCGCCGCAGTGCCGCCCCGCCGTGACGCGGGTCCTCACCGAGCACACGCACCGTGCCGGACGAGGGGCGGATGACATCGACCAGGGTGCGCAGAGTGGTGGTCTTGCCGGCGCCGTTCGGGCCGATGAGCCCGAAGACGGTGCCGGGGCGCACGTGCAGACCGAGCTCGTGCAGCGCGATGCGGCTGCCGTACCGCTTGTGCAGGCGGTCGATCTCGACGGTGTCGGTCATGATGCGTCTCCTTCCGAGGCGGTCCCCTCTGACGAGAGGGCGTTGCGGGCACTGTCGAGCAGCGCGGTCGTCGAGTAGATGCCGTGCGTGAGCAGCTCGAGTGTGGGCAGCGTCAGGCGGAGGAGCCCCGCGGGACTCAGCTGATCCGTGCCCAGTGCGCGCGCGATCTGACTGCGCATCACGACGGGGCCGAGGCCCATCAGAGTCACGAGCAGGGTCGTGAGCTCGGGGTCGCTCATGGGCTCGAGCATCCCCGCGTCGCGCTGCTCGGCGAGCACGCTGCGGGTGCTCGCCAGAAAGCTGTCGAACAGTCGATCGGCGGCGGGCGAGCCGTCGACGAGCATCCGTGAGAGGTAGTCGACGTACCTGCCGTAGCGGTCGAGATCGTGCAGGGCGGCGCGGATGCGGTCGCCGGTCGGCGCCTCGATGAGGTCGTGCTCGTCATCGATGAATACGCTGACCACGTACTCGTCGCACTCGGCGCGGAGGGTGTTCTTGTCGCCGAAGTGGTGCACGATCAGCGCGGCGCTGACCCCGGCCTCCGCGGCGATCGCTCGCAGGCTCGTGGCGTCGAATCCGTCGCGGGCGAAGGCGGCGATCGCGGCGTCGCGGATGCGGGCACGAGCGGTGAGGTCGTTAGCTGCTGAACGCATGTACAGCAGACTAAACAGTTGTTCAGTCCACGTCAAGGGGAGCCACTCGTAGTCTGGAGGCGTGGACTTCCCCTACAGCCGCCTGCGCCGCTGGCCCGATGTCGAGGCCGACAATCTGCAGGCCCACGATGCGACTGATCTGCTGCTCGTCGAGCGCGCCCTGTCGCTCGGGATCGACGGAGGGGAGGCCGTGGTCATCGGTGACGACTACGGTGCGATCACGCTCGCGCTGGCCGCCGCCGGTCTCGACGGCATCCGTGTTCATCAGGACCTCGCGACCGGGCGACGCGCCCTCGCGCGCAACGCCGACGAGCTCGGGCTCGCCGGGTTCTCCGCCCATGAACTCGACGTCGCACTGCTCGGCGGGGCGCGGCTCGTGCTGCTGCAGCTGCCGAAGGCCCTCGCCGAGCTCGACGAGATCGCCGACGCGGTCGCGCGGTGGGCCGCCCCGGACGTCGTGCTCGTCGCCGGCGGTCGCGTGAAGCACATGACGATCGCGCAGAACGAGGTGCTCGGACGCCGCTTCGCGCACGTGCAGGCCCAGCACGCCGAGCGCAAGTCACGCCTCGTCGTGGCATCCGAGCCCCGGCCGGTGCCCGCCGAGCCGCCGTTCCCGGTGACCGCGCAGCATGAGGGACTGGTCCTGGTCGCCCATGGTGGCGCGTTCGCGGGCGCGAAGCTCGACATCGGCACGCGATTCCTGCTCGAGGTGCTCGGCCCCGGTGGTTCACAACTCAGCATCGGTTCACAACTCAGCATCGACGCCACCCCGCAGGGTGAAGGCGCCCCGGAAGCGGCCGATCCCGGCAATCCGTGCTGCGTTGTGAACGACCACGGGTCGAGCCCGACACCGATCGTCGTCGATCTCGGCTGCGGAACAGGGGCGCTCGCCGCGTCGTATGCGCTCGCACACCCGGATGCGCGGGTCATCGCCACCGACCGGTCGGCGGCGGCCGTCGCCTCCGCACGTGCCACGGCGGCCGCGAACGGCGTCGCCGACCGCGTCACCGTCATGCACGATGACGCCGGATCGCAGATCGCCGACGCGAGTGCCGATGTCGTCCTCCTCAACCCCCCGTTCCACCTCGGCACCAGCGTGCACACCGGCGCCGCGACGCGCCTGTTCGAGGCCGCCGCGCGCATACTCCGCCCCGGCGGCGAACTGGTCACGGTCTACAACTCGTCGCTCGGATATCGGGGCGAACTCACCCGTCTCATCGGCACCACCGAGCAGCTCCAGCGCACTCCGAAGTTCACGGTGACGCGCAGTGTCCGTCGCTGACCGCACGCCCCGAAACGCCCGCGCGGCAGTGCCGCACCGCCCTGTCCGAAACCCGCACAATCCCCCGGTCAGACGCGGGAACTGAACGGCATCAGAAATTGCGGATTTGCCCCTGACCGGCCGTTTCGGTACGTTGGACGATGGGCCTGACGGCCCGAAGACCAGTCCGCGACCACGTCCTTCTTTCGAATGTGCTGTGCTGCGAAGAGGCGTGGACGTACGGTCGATGCTCTATCGCGGTGGATCCGAAATCCGCCGTCCGCGCCGCCACAGCACCATGTCGAAACGGCCGGGAGGATCACCCGGGCGTAACCGAAGCAGGCTCAGCCGCCCGAAGGCGAGCCGCAGGGGAAACGTGTCCGAAATCGCTCTAGAAGCGCGCAATCTGTACAAGGTGTTCGGGAAGAATCCGAGCAGTGCCGTCCGTCGACTCAAGGCCGGTGAGAGCAGATCCGCCGTCGGCGACGCAGGGACCGCCGCCGTCATCGACGCCAGTTTCACCGTCAACCGCGGCGAGATCTTCGTGATCATGGGCCTCTCCGGCTCCGGCAAGTCCACCATCATCCGCATGCTCAACGGGCTGCACGAGGCGACCGACGGATCCGTCGTCGTGAACGGCGACCCGATCACCGGCATCCCGGCGGGCCGCCTGCGCGAGATCCGCCGCGACCGCATCTCGATGGTGTTCCAGCACTTCGCACTGCTGCCGCATCGCACGGTCGCCGCGAACGTCGCCTACCCGCTCGAGCTCAAGGGCGTCGCAAAAGACGAGCGCCTGAAGAAGGCCGAGGAGATCCTCGCCCTCGTCGGCCTCGAGGGCCAGGCCGAGAAGCTGCCCTCGGAGCTGTCCGGTGGCATGCAGCAGCGGGTGGGCATCGCCCGCGCGCTCGCTGCGGACTCCGACATCCTGCTGATGGACGAGGCGTTCAGCGCGCTCGACCCGCTGATCCGCCGCGAGATGCAGGAGCAGCTGCTCGAACTGCAGGAGAAGCTGCAGAAGACGATCGTCTTCATCACCCACGACCTCAACGAGGCCATGTTCCTCGGCGACCGCATCGCCGTGATGCGCGACGGTCGCATCGTGCAGATCGGAACACCCGAAGACATCCTCACGGACCCGGCGAACGACTACGTCGAGCAGTTCGTGCAGGACGTCGACCGTGCCCGCGTGCTCACCGCCGCGAACGTCATGGAGCGTCCGCGCCCGGTCGTCGCCGAGACGGCGGGCCCGCGCACCGCACTGCGCCAGATGCGCGACGCGTTCATGTCGGCCACGTACGTGACCGGTCGCGACCGCAAGCTGCTGGGCATCGTCACCGACCGCGATGCCGTCAAGCTCGTGCGCAGGGGCGTGTCGACCCTCGAGTCGATCATCAAGCCGGTGCCGCAGAGCGTGAGCGAGGACGAGGTCCTGATGAACCTCTTCGTGCCGTCGGTGGAGTCGCCGCTGCCGCTGGCCGTGGTGGATGCCGCAGGGCGCCTGACCGGCGTGATCCCGCGCATCACCCTGCTCGCAGCGCTGGGCCCCGGCCCCGGTGCGACCGGAGAGATCACGGTGCCGCTTCTGCCGATGCCGCAGGCGGAGATCGATGCGGTGCTCGATGACGGATGGACGGCCGACCCGCAGCCGGCCGCAGGTACGACGGAGGAGGTGCGCTGATGGATGGTTTCCGCATTCCCCTCGGCAGCTGGATCGCGACGGGCGTCGACTGGATCAAGACGAACCTCGACGGTCTGCTCGACGTCATCTCGTTCGTCGTCAGTTTTCTCGTCGACGGCCTCACCCGCGCGCTGCTCAGCCCGCACTTCGTCGTCATCATCCTGATCGCCGCGTTCATCGCGTGGCTCGTGCGCTCATGGCAGCTCGCGATCGGGACGATCATCTCGTTCGGGTTGATCGTGGCCATGAACCTCTGGGTGCCTGCGATGCAGACGCTCGCCCTCGTGCTCGTCGCCGCGGTGATCGCCGTGCTGATCGCCGTGCCGCTCGGCATCTGGTCGGCCCGCAACGCCACCGTGCGCGCGGTGCTCAAGCCCGTGCTCGACTTCATGCAGACCATGCCGGCCTTCGTCTACCTGATTCCGGCGATCGTGTTCTTCAGCATCGGCGTCGTCCCCGGACTCGTCGCCACGGTGATCTTCGCGCTGCCCCCGGGAGTGCGGCTCACCGAACTCGGCATCCGCGGAGTCGACTCCGAGACCGTCGAGGCGGGGCAGGCGTTCGGCGCCAAGCCGGGGCAGATCCTGCGCGGCATCCAGCTTCCGCTCGCGATGCCGACGATCCTCGCCGGCGTCAACCAGGTCATCATGCTCGCGCTGTCGATGGCGGTCATCGCCGGAATGGCGGGTGCGGACGGCCTCGGGAAGATCGTCGTCGAAGCGATCTCGACCATCAACATCGCCAAGGGCGTCGAGGCGGGTCTGGGCGTCGTGCTCATCGCCGTGTTCCTCGACCGCGTCACCGCGGCCCTGGGAGACCTCGGCAGCAACCGCTCGTCGCTGCTCGGCCTGCTCGCGCGTCGTCGGACGGCGCAGCGCCTCGAGGCGGCATCCGCTGAGGCGTCGTCGACCGCATCCGCATCCGTGTCGGCCGAGGCGGCCGACTCGAAGGATGCCGCAGACGCGGCCGAGCGCGAGAAGGCCTCCCCACGCCGCACCGCCGTCGGCGGCGGCGTGCACTGACTCATCCCTCCCGCAAGAGAACAGCAACACCCGCAGTACACAGCAACACAGCACCCATATATACGGAACGAGAGAGAGACACACATGAAGAAGAAGTTCCTGACGATCGCGGCCATCGGAGCCGCAGCGACCCTGACCCTCGCCGGATGCAGCGGCGACGGCATGGGCGGCACCGGTGGAGGCACCGGCGGTGGAGACACCGGATCGGGCGACAAGGGCACGATCACCCTCGGCTTCCTGCCCTCGTGGACCGACGGACTCAGCACCGCGTACCTGCTGCAGGACCAGCTCGAGAAGATCGGCTACACGGTCGAGATGAAGACGCTGACCGAGGCGGGCCCGCTGTACACCGGTCTTGCCCAGGGCGACGTCGACATGTACCCGTCGGCATGGCCGGAGCTGACGCACAAGTCCTACATGGACCAGTACGGCGACGACATCGAAGACCTCGGCGCCTACTACGACAACGCGAAGCTGACCCTCGCGGTTCCGGAGTACTCCGAGCTGAACTCCATCGAGGACCTCGCGGGCAAGGGCGCAGAGCTCGACGGCAAGATCTACGGCATCGAGCCGGGCGCCGGTCTCACCGCGCAGACCCAGAAGATGATGCCCGAGTACGGCCTCGACGGCGAGTATGAGCTCGTCACCTCGTCGACCGCGGCGATGCTCACCGAGCTGAAGTCCGCGACCGACAAGAAGGAGGACGTCGTCGTGACGCTGTGGCGTCCGTTCTGGGCCAACGACGCCTTCCCCGTGAAGGACCTCGAAGACCCCAAGGGTGCGATGGGCGAGGCTGAGGCCCTGCACTTCCTCGGCACGAAGGGCTTCGCCGAGGAGTTCCCCGAGGCCGCCGAGCTGATCGAGAAGATCAAGCTCGACGACGAGCAGTACGGCTCGCTCGAAGACAAGGTCGTGAACGAGTTCGGCGAGGGCAAGGAAGCGGATGCCGTCGACGCATGGCTCGAGGAGCACGGCGACGAGTTCGACTGGGTCGTCAGCTGACCTGAGTCACTGACCTGATTCCGCCCCGGTGGGCGGACTTCTCCCCGATGGGCGGAGGATCTCTCGCAGCTCCTCCGCCCATCGGGGCGTTCACCGCCCGACACATCGGGGCTGGGGTTCGCGCAAGCCCCTCCTGCGTCGACGACGGCGGACGTAGCCTGTGGCCGTGGACGGGTTCGCGGCAGTCGACTTCGGGTTCGCCCGCGAGGTCCTGCAGCGGGCCATCGCGGCGCTGTACCTCGTCGCGTTCATCTCGAGCCTCAACCAGTTCCGGCCGCTCCTCGGCGAACGCGGACTGCTGCCGGCACCGGTGCTGCTCGACTGGGTCGGCGAGAAGAAGGAACGACGGCGGATGCTGCATCCGACGCTCTTCCTCCGCATCCGCTATACCGATCGACGGCTGGTGACGCTGTGCGTCGCGGGCATCATCGTCGCGGCGGCGCTGGTCGGAGGCATCCCGCAGTGGGGGCCACCCTGGGCGCCGATGCTGTGCTTTCTCGCGCTGTGGCTCGGATACATGTCGATCGTCAGCATCGGTCAGACGTTCTACTCGTTCGGCTGGGAGATGCTGCTGCTCGAGGCGGGCTTCCTCGCGGCGTTCCTCGGCTCGCACGATCAGCCGCCGCCGACCGTCGTGATCGTGCTGTTCTGGTGGCTGCTGTTCCGCGTCGAATTCGGTGCCGGCATGATCAAGATCCGCGGCGGGCAGGAGTGGCGAGACCTCACCGCCCTCACCTATCACCACGAGACGCAGCCGATGCCGGGGCCGTTCAGCCGTCAGGCTCACCTGCTGCCGCGCTGGTTCCACCGAGCCGAGGTCGTCGGCAACCATTTCGCGCAGCTCGTGGTGCCGTTCTTCGTCTTCGCGCCGGTCCTGTCGGTGTGGATCCCCGGGCCGATCCCGCAGGTCGTCGGGGCCGTTGCTGCGGCGATCATGATCGCGACGCAGGTGTGGCTCGTCGCGACGGGCAACTTCGCCTGGCTGAACTGGGTGACCATCGTGATCGCCTTCTCGGCGATCGGGCTGCCCGGGATCGGGAATGCGACAGCCTCCGCGGCGCCCTGGCCCGGCATCCCGCTGTACTGGTTCGTGATCACTGCGGCGGTGGGGCTGCTCTACCTCGTGGTGAGCTGGCCGGCGCTGCGCAATCTCTTCGCGCGGCGCCAGGCCATGAACGCGAGCTTCAACCGCTGGCAGCTCGCCAACGCGTATGGTGCCTTCGGCACGGTGACGAAGGAGCGGGTCGAGATCGTGGTCGAGGGGTCGGTGGATGACGACGGTCTGCAGTGGCGCGAATACGAGTTCAGGGGCAAGCCGGGCGATGTGCGTCGCATCCCTCGCCAGTTCGCGCCGTACCACCTGCGCCTCGACTGGCTGATGTGGTTCCTGCCGCTCGGCCGCTCGCTCGACGACTGGTTCACGGTGTTCCTGCTGCGGCTGCTCGAGGCCGACGCGCCGACGCTCGCGCTGCTGCGCGTCGATCCGTTCGACGGCGAACCGCCCAGGTGGGTGCGAGCCGTGTCGTACAGCTACCGCTTCGCGACGCGGGCCGAGCGACGCGACGGTGCCGGAGTGTGGGTGCGCACCCGCCAGGCCGTCGTGCTCGGCCCGCTCGGGCTGCGGTGAGCGCCCGGTCTCCTCCGCCCGAGCGCTCCGTCTCACCGCAAGACGGTCAACTGACCTTCTTGCGGTAGGCGATGATCGCGAACACGTAGCCGACGATCAGGATGCCGACGCACCAGGCGAGCGCGACCCCGATGTCGGTGCCGACCGGTTGCTCGGCGAACAGCGCCTGGATGGTGTTCACGATGGAGGTCACCGGCTGGTTCTCGGCGAACCACCGCACGGGCCCGGGCATGGTGTCGGTCGGTACGAAGGCCGAGCTGATGAACGGCAGGAAGATCAGCGGATACGAGAATGCCGTCGCCCCGTCGATCGTCTTCGCGCTCAGGCCCGCGATGATCGCCAGCCACGTGAGAGCCAGGGTGAACAGCAGCAGGATGCCGATCACGGCGAGCCAGGCGAGGGGGCCGGCTGCGGTGCGGAACCCCAGCACGAATCCGACGGCGAAGATGATCGCCAGGGTGACTCCGTTCGCGACGAGCGATGTGAGCACGTGCGCCCACAGGACGCTCGATCGGGCGATCGGCATGGAGTGGAACCGCTCGAAGATGCCGCTCTGCAGATCGGTGAACAGCCGGTATGCCGTGTAGGCGATGCCCGAGGCCACGGCGATCAGCAGGATGCCGGGCAGCAGGTAGTTGACGTAGTTCTCGGATCCGATGCTCTGCCTGAGCGCCCCTCCGAACACGAAGACGAAGAGCAGCATCAGCGCGATCGGAGTGACCGCCGTGGTGATGATGGTGTCGGTGCTGCGGAAGATGTGCCGCATCGAGCGGCCGGTGAGCGTCGCGGTGTCGGCGACGATGTGCGTGCTCATGCTGCGGTCTCCTCTCCGGAGTCTGTGGTCGACGACGGGCCGACGAGGGCGAGGAAGATCTCCTCGAGGCTGGGTCTCTTCTCGACGTACTCGACCTTGGCGGCCGGCAGCAGTCGTGTGAGTTCGGCGAGGGTGTCGTTCGCGATGATCCGCCCCTCATGGAGGATCGCGATGCGGTCGGCCAGGTGCTCGGCCTCGTCGAGGTACTGCGTGGTGAGCAGCACGGTGGTGCCGGTGTCCGCGAGCTCCTCGACCACGTTCCACACCTCGATGCGCGCCTCGGGGTCGAGGCCCGTGGTCGGCTCGTCGAGGTAGATGACCTGGGGGTGTCCGACGAGGCTCATGGCGATGTCGAGGCGGCGGCGCATGCCTCCGGAGTACGTGCCGACCGTGCGGCCGGCGGCACCCGTGAGTCGGAGCCTGGCGAGCAGGTCGTCGGCGACGGCGCCCGGCTCCGGCAGATGCCGCAGCTTCGCGACGAGCACGAGGTTCTCGCGTCCGGTGAGGATCTCGTCGACGGCGGCGAACTGACCGGTCAGGCTGATCCGCTGCCGCACGGCGAGCGGGTCGGCGGCGACGTCGATCCCCTGCACGGTGGCGATGCCGGCATCCGCGCTCAGCAGCGTCGAGAGGATGCGGACCATCGTGGTCTTGCCGGCGCCGTTGGAGCCGAGCAGGGCGAAGATCGTCCCCGTCTCGACCTCGAAGTCGACGCCGCGCAGCACGCGGAGATCGCCGAAGGACTTCTCGACGCCGCGGACGGCGATGGCCGGTGCGGTCGTGGCGGGATCGGTCATGATCGGGGGCCGCTCTTCTTGGCCTCGTCGACGGCGGCGATCAGGCGGGAGCGCTCCTTGTCGATCCACCGGGTGCCCCCGTATGCCTGGGCGTAGGTCTCGGCGAATTCGACCGCGTCATCTCCGACGATGTCGGCGACCGGGGTGCCGTCGACGGCGGCGCGCTCCCAGAGGTCGGCGAGGTCGAGGAACATCTGCACGAGGATGTCGCCGTCGGTGATGCCGCCGTAGCGCATCGAGTAGCGATGCTGCGCGACGGCGACCGTGCGATACGGCTCGGGGAGCGATTCGATGCGCTTCTTCGCATCGCGGTACTGCTTCTTCTGTTCGAGCGATCCGGTGAGCGCTTCGATCCATTTCGCGGCCATGTCAGTTCTCCTCGGTGTTCGTGTTCGTGTTGGTGTTGGTGTTGGTGTTCGTGTTCGTGGTGGTGGTGTTCGCGGCGGGTGCGGTGTTCGTGTTCGGTGCGGTGTCCGCGCCCGGTGCGGTGTCCGCAGAGATGTCGGAGCCGCCGGGGCGCAGGCTCTCGATGTGCTGGGACAGAAAGGTCCAGGTCGTCCAGAAGTCCTCGAGATCCCGGCGGCCGTCGGCATTGAGTGTGAAGACCTTGCGGGGCGGCCCCTTCTCGCTCGGGACCTTCTCGACATCGACGAGCTTCTTCTGCTCGACGCGCACGAGCAGGGCGTAGATCGTGCCCTCGGCGATGTCGGTGAAGCCGTGGTCTCGCAGACGCGCGGTGATCTCGTAGCCATAGGCCGGCTGCTCGGCGAGGATCGCCAGGACGATGCCCTCCAGAGCGCCTTTGAGCATCTCGGTCATCTGTTTGCTCATGACTGCCTCTTCCGTCGAATTTGGTACTCAGTGTTGCTGGGTACCGGTACAAAGTAACACTAAGTACCGGTACTTAGCAACACCGAATACCGAGTGTGCTCCGGTGGCTGCGTTCACAACTCAGCATCGAATATGCGGATGGCCTCCGACGAGGCGGATTCAGGGAGTTCCCGAGCATCCATGCTGAATCGTGCACGCTGAAGGCGGCGCTCCCGTCTGCGGAGTCCGCGCGTCGTCGGCCGGGCGACACCTCAGACGACGCACGGCCTCGCTGCCGAATGCGAGCGCACCACCTCCGATACGCGGCTCGATCTCGCATCTCCCGTCTGTGCGGGGTCGATTTCGCACCGGTAGTCGGCGTGCGCGGTGCGTTTCTGACCCCGCACAGAGCGGGGCGGGCCGGGGCCGGGGTGGGGCGGCAGGACGGAGTGGGGTGCGAAGGTCAGAGGCGCGCCGCGGCGACCTGCGCCTCGAGCAGCGGCAGGGTGCGGTCGACCTCGGGCTGCGGGCGGATGCCGAGGGTGCGGGCGAGCTCGAGCGCGAGCGCGGCGTGGCCCGCGGCGTTGGGGTGGAACGGGTCGTTCATCAGACCCCAGGGCACAGCACCGCCGCCCACGTCGGCGAACCGCGCATGCTGGTCGACGAGGATCACGTCGTCCGACGCGGCGACCTCGCGCACGGCATCCGCGAATTCGACGATCCGCTCGCGACCGGGTGCGTTGGGGATGTCGATCGACGGCGGGGTCTGCAGCACGACGATCGCGCCCGCAGCTCGCGCGCGCGTGACGAACTCGCGCAGCGACGCGGCGAACTCCACCGGCGCGACGGTCGTGACGCCGGGCCCGGTCGCCATGTCGTTGGTGCCGATCATCAGAGTCAGGATGTCGGGGCGCCACACCGCGATGCGACGGTCCCAATCGCCGAGGATGTCGGTGAGACGGTGCCCGCTGATCGCCGTGTTGAGGACGGCATCGCGAGTGCGGCCCAGCTCACCGCGCACCAGCTCGTGCAGGTGCTCGGCGTAGGTGCGCGCACCCTGCGTGTGCACGAGTCCGTGGGTGATCGAGTCGCCGGTGATGACCCAGTTCAGCGGCTCCGAGCCCGCGAGCAGGTCGGCGAGGCGGCGGAGGTCGGATGCGGATGCGGGAGACTCGGCGTTCGGCACGCCCTAAAGACTAGCCGCGGGGTCGGTGGAAGACTGGTCTCATGGCTTCCCCACTGCTCGACGACCTCCTCGCCCGCATCGTCGAGAGCGGACTGCTCGATGATCCGACAGCCGAGAACGGTCTCGTCTACGGCCGCGCCACGATCGACGCGGCCGGCGCTGTCGTCACGATCAACGTCGATCCCGAGCTCGAGGACGACGAGGAGAACTTCGACGCCGACGCGCTGATCGCGGCGGTCAGCCGCATTCTGGCGGTGTCGGAGACGCGGTGGCGCGCGGTGATCGACGAGGTCGCCGACGACATCGACGAGGCGGTCGACGACGAGCCGGTGATCGAGCAGACCGATCTGCGCGACGACCTCGAGGCCACCTCAGCCGTGGTGTTCGCCGATGCCGTGCTGGTCGCCTTCGATGCGCCGAAGCAGTTCCCCGATTCCCGCATCCTCGTGCAGCTCGATGACGACCTCGAGGTCGCGAGCATCGAAGTGCGCGATCGCTGAGTCCGCCCGACTCACAACCACTTCTTGTACTTGAACACCCCGTAGAGGGCGACGGCGAACGCGGCCATCGCGCCGATCGCCATCGGATATCCGAACGCCCACTCGAGCTCCGGCATCGCCTCGAAGTTCATGCCGTACACCGTGCCGACGAGGGTGGGGGCGAAGATGATCGCGGCCCACGACGAGATCTTCTTGATCTCGTCGTTCTGCGCGAGACCCGCCTCGGTCTGCCGTCGCGCGACGAGCGCGGAGTGCACGGTGAGCGCGTTCTCGAGGATCGCCCGGAACGAGTCGACCCGCTCGTTCACGCGGATCACATGGTCGAGCACGTCGCGCAGCGACCGCTGCAGCTCCTCGTCGATGCGGTACTTCTCGGATCCCCGGCGCAGCCACTCCAGCATCCCGGAGAGCGGATGCACCGCCCGCTGAAAGTTGATCACCTCGCGCGAGAGCTCGTAGATGCGGCGCGAGAGCGCGTCGTCGTCGCTGTCGCCGAAGAGCTGGTCCTCGATCTCGTCGATGTCGTTCAGCAGGCCCGAGACGATGGGCTCATAGCCGTCGACCACCTCGTCGAGGATCGCGTAGAAGACGGCCTCCGGGCCCATCGCGAGCAGCTCGGGGTTCGCCTCCATGCGCCGGCGGACGGCGGCGAGGTCGGGCGACTCCGCGTGCCGGATCGTCACGACGAAGTCGGGGCCGACGAACAGGTGCAGCTCGCCGAACTCGATCGACTCCTGCTCGTCGCGGTAGCGCGCGGGGCGGAGCACCGCGAAGAGGGTGTCGCCGTAGCGCTCGACCTTCGACCGCTGGTGCCCCGAGAGGGCGTCCTCGACGGCCAGCGGATGCAGGTCGAATTCGCGCGCGACCGAGGCGACCTCCTCGGGGCTCGGACGATACAGGCCGATCCAGGCGATGCCGCCGTGCGCGTCGAGCGACCGGTAGGTCTCGTCGAGGTTCTCGGGGGTCTCCACGCGACGTCCCTGGACGTACACGCCGTTGTCGATGAGGGCCATGGCAGGCTCCGTTCTCGCAGGCGCACGCCCGGACAGAGGGGTCGTGCGCAGATTTCGTCAGGGGGCGGATGACGCCGCCGACGGCTGCGGAGCAGGACGTGCAGGTGCGGAGCCGGAGCTCAACGCACGGATGCCGTCAGACGCGACGCAACGAAGGCGGCGTCGCAACTATCACCGGACATCGCCATCACCGCCTCTCGCGCTCTGAAGGGGTCACATGACCCGACGTGCCAGCATACTCCTGCGCGCTGGACGTGGACTCCGCGGAGCGGACGCCTCAGGCGTCGATGCCGACGAGTTCGGCGCTCCTGCGCCACAGAGCCTCGGCGAGAGCGGCATCCTCGATCATCGGATTGACCCGTCGGGTCAGCACGCGCTCGTCGTAGTACCGCCCCGAGATCCAGGTCTCGTCGGGTGTCCCCTCGGCGAACCAGGTCAGGGTGCGGCCGCCCTTGTCGCTGCTGATGAGCAGCAGGTGCTTGAGCGGCGTGCGATAGACGAGGCGCATGATCGTGCTCGAGTCGGACGCGAAGTTGGTCTGCACGGTGCCGGGGTGGAAGGCGACCGAGGTGAGGCCCTCGCCGTGGAACTTCGTGTGCAGGCTCTTCGTGAAGAGGACGTTCGCGAGCTTGGCATCGCCGTACGCCTTGTTCGCGCTGTACTTGGCGCGATTGTCGAGGTCGTCGACGTCGATGCGTCCGAACAGCCGGTGAGCGACGCTGGAGGTGTTGATGACCGCCGCGCGGCCGGTGCGCAGCTGCGGCAGCAGGAGGTTGGTGAGCAGGAAGGGCGCGAGGTGGTTGACCTGCAGGGTCTTCTCGTGGCCGTCGACCGTCGGGGTCTGATCGCCGAAGATGCCGCCCGCGTTGTTCGCGAGCACGTCGATGCCGCCGTCGCCGACGGCATCCGCGATCTTCGCGGCGAGCTCGCGCACGTCGTCGAGCCGCGCGAAGTCGGCGGTGAACCACTCCGCACCCGTGTCGGCGGCGACTGCGCGTGTCTTCTCGACCGAGCGTCCGACGAGGATCAGCCGATGGCCGTCCTCCGAGAGCTGGCGGGCCGAAGCCGCCCCGATGCCGTCGGACGCGCCCGTGAGCACGATCGTCTTGGTCGTCATGATCCTGCCTTCGATGGGCGATCGGATGCCGGTTCCCCGGCGGTGCGGCTGCGCGCGACGTACACGGTGTTCGATGAGGTGCCGCCGGTGACGGCGTTCGCGAAGTCGATGACGTGAGCGACGACACCATCGAACACGGCGCGCATCGTCTCCAGGAAGTCTTCGTCGGGCGGGTCGTCCGACCACAGTGCGAACACTCCGCCGGTGGCGAGGTGTCGATCGAGTGAACGCAGACCGTCGACGGTGTAGAGGTCGGCGTGTGTGGGGTCGAGCTGGTGGCGCGGGGAGTGGTCGACATCGAGGAGGATCGCCGAGTAGTCGCCCTCGCCCTCGGCGGGTGCGGCACGGACCAGCGCGAAGAAGTCGTCTTCGACCAGGCTCGTGCGGGGATCCTCGACGAGCTCGGCCGACACCGGGAGCAGCAGTCGCTGATGCCAGCCGATCACCGCGCCCAGCCGATCGACCACGGTGAGCGAGGTCACCCGGTCGTCGTGCAGTGCCGTGACCGCCGTGTATCCGAGTCCGAGGCCGCCGACCAGCACCGAGAGGTCATCGCCCGTGGCGGCGGCGAGACCCAGAGTCGAGAGCTCCTCCTCCGCCACCGTGAACAGACTCGACATCAGATACTCGTCGCCGAGCCTGACCTCATAGATCTCCTGGCCGACCGCCGGCTCGGTGCGTCGGCGCAGCGTCAGCTCGCCGATCGGGGTGTCCTGCCAGTCGAGCTCTTCGAACCGTGTGATCACTGCGCCGCTTCTCCGTCGTTCGTCGTCTTCGGGGGGCAGGCGCAGCGGCATCCGCTCACCCTCGGGTTCCGATGCGCTCCGTGCAGACGGCTGCGGGGGCGCGACCGGCGCGGCGATCTCGCGCGCCACCTGCTTCTCGAGCACCTGCACGGCCTCGTCGCTCAGCAGGATCAGCCCTTCGAGCTCGTCGCGCACGCGACGGTAGGCGACGTTGCGCTCGGCCTGGGTGGCCGACTCGTCGACGGCGACTTTGAGCAGCTGCTGAGCGCGGTCGAGTCGTTTGCGCTCGGGTTCGGTGAACGTCGAGTCGCGCAGGCGCCGGGCATCCTTCTCGGCGATCTCGAACGCGACGGCGTAGGCGCCCACCGCGTCGAGGTACTCCGACACCTGCTTCTCGGTGACGGTCTGCTCGGCGGACGCCGGCCGCAGAGCATCCGCCGTCTTCTTGGCCCGCAGGAACGCGGCGACCAGGGGCTGACGCCCGTCGCTCATGGCGGGGAAGGCGATCAGCTTCGCGACGTCGAGCTCGTAGTCGAGCCAGCGCGCGGTGATCTCGTCGTGCTCGGCGAACAGCCGCTCGAGCAGCGCGTTCGGGGCCACGGACGCCGTCGTGTCGACGACCGCCGGGCTCGCCCGCCGGGCAGTGCCGCCGCGTGCCTCGAGCTGGGCCGTCTTGATCTCCGCCTTCAGGCGCAGCGTCTCGAGGCGTCGCTCATGACGGCGCCGCGCATTGCGCTCCCATGCCTTCGCCGCGCCGCCGGCGACACCCATGATGGGGAAGATGATCCACCAGGGCACGGTGCCGAGCCAGCTGAAGAAGGGTTCCATGATGCCCTCAGCCTACTTCTCGGGGTTCCCGCCGTCGCCGGCTCCCGGGGCGCCCGCCGGTGCCGGTTCCCGGGGCGCCCGCCGGTGCTGGTTCCCGGGGCGCCCGCCGGTGCCGGTTCCCGGCGGGGGCCGTTCCCGGCGGGGGCCGTTCACTATTCAGCACCGTTGGTCGGCCAACGGTGTCGCGCACCGGACGATCCGCGGGTCGTCGGCGCTCGACCCGGGCGCGAGAACTTCCTTGCTGAATTGTGAACCGCGTTCGCCGGAGCCAGGTCACCGGCGTCGCCGGAAGACGGGCCGGAAGACCGGCCGGAAGACCGGCTGGAGACCGGCCGGGTCGGGCAGGCGCAGTGACGCGCGTCCGAACGTCAGCCGCGCTGCGCGCGCTCGACGAGGGCGATGAGCTCGGCGCGCGGCAGCGGGAATCCGTCGAGGCGACCGACCGGGAAGTTGCCGAGCATCTTGAGCATCTCGTCGCCCTCGGAGCCGAACTTCTCGGCGATGATCCCGGCGAACTCCGCCCCCACGACCGGGTCGACCAGCAGCTCGTCGAACGACGAGCCGAGGCTGACCGGCAGCACGACCTCGTCACCGGCGACCGCGACGGCCGTGTGCGCACGCAGGTCACGACTCGACGAGCCGAGGTCGATCACGTACTCGCCGGCCTCGACGATCCAGCGGTCGACGCGAACGTCCCAGTACGCCAGCTCCGCGCGGCGAAGTCGCAGCTCGACCTCGCCGGTCTCGCCCGGCTCGAGCGCTACGGAAGCGAAGGCCTTGAGCTCGCGCGGCGGGCGCTGCACCGACGATCCGGGCAGGCTCGTGTACGCCTGCACGACCTCGCGTCCGGCGACCTCCCCGGTGTTCGTGACCGGCACCGTGACGAGGACGTCGCCCGAGCTGTCGACCGATGCCGTCGCGTCGCCGTACGAGAACGTCGTGTACGACAGGCCGTGCCCGAACGGGAAGGCGACAGGCAGCTGCCGTGCGTCGTACCAGCGGTACCCGACCAGCAGGCCCTCGCCGTAGTACGAGTGGCCGTGCTCTCCGGGGAAGCTGCCGAAGGCGGGGGTGTCCTCGAGGCGCAGCGGGATCGTCTCGGCGAGCCGGCCCGACGGGTTCACGACGCCGAACAGCACGTCGGCGGTGCCGCCGCCTCCCGCCTGTCCGAGCAGCCATGCCTCGACGATGGCGGGCACCCGGTCGGCGAACGGCAGGGCCACGACCCCGCCGTTCGAGAGCACGACGACGACGTTCGAGGTGACTCCGAGCACGGCATCCAGCAGAGCGAGCTGGTCGGCAGGCAGGTCGATGTGCTCGCGGTCGAAGCCCTCGGACTCCTCGTGCGCGGGCACGCCGAGGAACACGACGGCGACGTCGGCGGCGGATGCGGCGGCGACGGCCTCCGCACGGAGCGCGGCGGAGTCGGCATCCGCGTCCTCGCCGATCGCGAACCCGGCGGCGAACGTGACCTCGCCGTCGCTGAGCGCACGGATCTCATCGAGCGCGGTGTCGATGCGGGTCGGGTTGATCTGCGACGAACCGGCGCCCTGGAACCGCGGGGTGCGCGCGAACTCGCCGATCACGGCGAGTGCCGCCGACGGCTGCAGGGGCAGGATGCCGCCCTCGTTGCGCAGCAGCACGATCGAGCGGCCGGCGACCTCGCGGGCGAGCGCGTGGTGCCCGTCGACGTCGAGCGGTCCCGATGCCGCGGGCCGCGACTGGGCCTTGCGGGTCAGGTCGAGCAGGCGGTCGACGACCGTGTCGACGGCGGCCTCCTCGAGGCTGCCGTCCTGCACGGCGGCGACGATCTCGGCATCCGTGCGTCCGCTGCTACCCGGCATCTCGAGGTCCATGCCGGCGATGACGCCGGCGACGCGGCTGTTGACCGCGCCCCAGTCCGAGACGACGATGCCCTCGAAGCCCCACTCGTCACGCAGGACCGTCGTGAGCAGCCACGGGTCTTCGGACGCGTAGACGCCGTTGATCCGGTTGTACGAGCACATGATCGTCCAGGGCTGGGCGTCTTCGACGACCCGCTGGAATCCGCGCAGGTAGATCTCGCGCAGCGTGCGCGGGTCGACGTCGCTCGAGACCCGAAGGCGGTCGGTCTCCTGGTTGTTCGCGGCGAAGTGCTTGAGCGAGGAGCCGACGCCCTGCGACTGGATGCCGCGCACGAGCCCGGCCCCCATCGCGCCCGAGACGATCGGGTCTTCCGACATGTACTCGAAGTTGCGGCCGCACAAGGGCGAGCGCTTGATGTTGATGCCCGGGCCGAGGATCACCGCGACGTCCTCGATCGCGGACTCGACGCCGAGGGCGACGCCGACGCGCTCGGCGAGGGCGGGGTCGAAGGTCGCTGAGAGTCCGACAGCGGGCGGGAAGCAGGTGGCGGGAATGCTGCCGGCGAGACCCAGATGGTCGGTGTCGCCACCCTGCTTGCGCAGGCCGTGGGGCCCGTCGGTGAGCATGAGCGAGGGGATGCCGAGGCGGTCGATGCTCTTGGTCGTCCAGAAGTCCGCGCCGCTGGTGAGAGCCGCCTTCTCTTCGAGGGTGAGGTCGTGGGCGCGCGCGCCGGTGGGCTCGGTCATGGGATTCCCTCTCGCCGTTGAGTCGGATCGGGCCGCGTCGAAGGTGCAGCATCCGCTCGATTTCTCAAAACTTTAATCGTTATGGTTTTCTGCCACAAGGAACGCCGACATCTTCGGAAGAATGTCTTGCAGTGAAAACCTGAACGGTCTAGGTTTTCATCCACGGGAGCGAATCTCCGGCATGTCGCAGCGTTGCGACGCCTTCGGACTCCCACCGGCCGAAGGAGGCAGGCATGAGCGGTTCCGCAGCGGGTACGCCGTCGGGGATGACGACGGCGACGGCGGTCGCACGAGAGCATCACTGGTTCGCAGAACCGACGGAGCCGGCGAAGAAGGGGTACGTCGCCTGGCTGATCATCGCGCAGTTCATCTTCTTCATCGCCCTGCTGGGGCCGGCCATCGTCGGCATCGGTCTGAAGATCACCGATCTGCAGAACGCCGGGGCGATCGCTGACGGCGCCGCGGGCTTCAACACGGCATCCGCGATCCTCGGTGGAGTCGGCGCGTTCTTCGCGACCGTCGCGAACGTGGTGTTCGGACGCGTCTCCGACCGCACGACGAGCCGGTGGGGGCGCCGACGGATCTGGATCGTGCTCGGAACCGTCATCATGACGATCGGCTTCGTGTTCATGGCGCTCGGCCCCAGCCTGCTCGTCGCCACGATCGGCTGGGCGATCGCCCAGCTCGGCGCGAACATGACCCTCGCACCGTTCGTGGCGACGATCGCCGACCAGGTGCCCAAGTTTCAGCGCGGATCGGTGGCCGCGGGTCTCGGCATCGCACAGAACCTCGGCATCGTCGGCGGCACCTATGTCGCGGGCTGGTTCTCGTTCAACCTCTTCATCGTCTTCGTGGTTCCCGCGATCCTCGCGATCATCGCCATGGTCGTGTTCGCGATCGTGCTGCCCGACCGGGTGCTCCCGGCCCGGCCGCCGCGCATCAGCTTCCGCGAGGTCATGCAGACGATCTGGGTCAGCCCGGTCGCACACCCCGACTTCGCGCTCGCGTGGTGGTCGCGGTTCCTCATCACGTTCGCGAGCTTCGGGTTCACCACCTTCCGCTTCGCCTACATGGGCTTCCACCTGGGGGTCCCCGAAGAGGACATCGGCCTGCTGATCGCGAACACGACGCTCGTGTACACCGCGGCCCTGGTGGTCACGGCGTGGATCGCGGGCAAGATCTCCGACAGGATCGGTCGACGCAAGGTCTTCGTCTGGACCTCGACGGTGCTCTTCGCCGCCGGCACGTTCGCGTTGATCTTCATCCAGGACGTCCCGTCGTACTACATCCTGGAGATCCTGCTGGGGGCGGCATACGGAATCTACGTCGGCGTCGACCTCGCGCTCGTCGTCGACGTGCTGCCCAACCCGGATGACTCGGGCAAGGACCTGGGCGTCTTCAACATCGCCAACGCGCTGCCGCAGACGGTGGCCCCTCTCATCGGCGGCCTCGTGCTGGCGTCGACCGGCGGTACCAGCGGTGCCGACTACACGGTCTGGTTCACGATCTGCGCGGTCGCGGCGCTGATAGGCGCCGCGGTGATCTTCCCGATCAAGAGCGTGAAATAGCGGGGACGGGGAGTGGCGGCCGGATGCCTCGGGGGGCGCATCCGGTCGTCACGGGTCTCCGCTCGAGCGTTCATCGGATTCTCCTAGACTGACGACATGGCACGACGGGGGCAGTACGCGAAGGGGGCGGCGAAGCGCGCCGAGATCCTCGCCGTCGCGCTCGATGTGGTCGCCGAACTGGGCACCCGCAAGGCGTCGAATCGGGAGATCGCCGCTCGCGTCGGACTCACCCAGCCGGGACTCATGCACTACTTCAGCACCCGCGAAGAGCTCTTCCTCGAGGTCCTCCGTGCGCGCGACGAGCGCGACCACGAGCGGTTTCATTCGCCCCAGCGGGGGTTCCAGAGCTTCCTGGATGTCATCGCGCACAACGCCAGCGTGCCCGGACTCGTCCGTCTGTACGTGGAGTACTCGGCTGAGGCGACTCTCGAGGGGCATCCCGCCCGGGCGTTCTTCGAGGAGCGCTTCGTGTGGGTGCGCGCGCTGATGACCGAGGCCGTGCGGCACGATCAGGCCGTCGAGCTGATGGGGCCGGACGTCGACATCCCCTATGTCGTGGACCTGGTCATCGCGGCTGCCGACGGGCTGCAGGTGCAGTGGCTGCTGGATCCCTCGATCGACATGGCCGACCGGCTCGCGCGCCTCTGGCAGGGCGTCCGCGAGACGTCGTGGCCGGCCGTCGCCACCTGATCCGCAGCCTCTGTCGGTCGATGCCGTGCACCCCGCGGCCACGTTCGGCGTGCCTTCTCGATCTCCTAGATCGCATTTTCCGTAATTACGAACTATTGATATGTTCGAGTCATGGAATCCGAGAACGAGCGCGCGATCGAACGCCGCCTGGCCGACCTCGAGCACGAGGTCGCACGGCTCTCCGCCCTCGCAGAGGGGCGTATCGACATCGTGTCTTCGGATGTTCCGGGCTCCTCAGAGCCGGCGGCTGCTCCCGATGCCCCGGACGCCGATGCGGCGCCGGATGCCGCTGATGCGCCCGCCGGCACGGATGACCCGCTGTGGTTCGTGAACGAGCTCAGCCGACGCGTGCCGGGCGCGGTCATGATGGCCGGCGCGCTCGACACCGTGTCCGGGCCGGTCCGCTGGCAGTACGGCCTCATGGCCGACGGCCTGCTCTCGCAGGACTGGAGCGACCTCGCGCGCCCTCTCGAGGCGCTCGGCCATCCCGCTCGCATCGAGCTCGTCCGCCAGGTGCTGCGCGGAGCGCACACGACGGCCGAGCTGCTGCAGCTCGAGCATCTCGCCTCGTCCGGCCAGCTCTACCACCACCTGCGCCAGCTCGTCACGGCGGGGTGGCTCGTCTCGCCTCGCCGCGGGTACTACGAGGTTCCTGTCGCGCGCGTCGTCCCCCTTCTCGTCCTGACCATGATCGCTTCGAGCTGAGGAGCCCCCCGTGACCACCCCCTCGACATCCCCGACATCCCTCGACCCCGAAGTCCGCCCGAACGGATCCGAGGCGCCGCGTCGCCGCCCGACGCGCACGATCCTCGCCGTCATCGGCGCCGCCGCTGTCGTGGGCATCGCGCTCGGCGCAGCGATCGGTCCGCAGCACCAGACCGTGAGCGCCTCGACGGCGGGCGATGCGGGTCTCGCCGACCGCATCCGCTCTCTTCCGGGCAGCCTCGACAGCTTCCGCTCTCTCTCGGTGGCCGAGATCGGTCCCGACGGAGCGGTGTTCGCGGGGCTCGGCGACGCCGACCCCGGCGCTCCGGGCGCGCCGACCGCCGACACGGTCTTCGAGCTCGGATCCATCACCAAGACCTTCACCGGAGCGCTGTTCGCCGAGGCGATCGAACGCGGCGAGGTGAGCGCCGACGACGCCCTCGCCGAGCACCTGCCCGAACTCGAGGGCACGCCCGCCGGCGACGTGACGCTCGCCTCGCTCTCGCAGCACACGTCGGGCCTGCCCGGCCTCGGGGCCACGGCCGCCGACGCGGCGGTCACCGGTGTGCTCCTCAACGAGAACCCCTACGCCACCACGACGACCGAGCAGCTGATCGCGGATGCCGCGGTGGCACCCGTCGACCCGGATCAGGGATCCCTCTACTCGAACTTCGCCGTCTCGCTGCTCGGCACCGCGCTCGTCGAGGCAGCGGATGCCGGAGACTACGCGACCCTGCTCGAGGAGCGCATCACCGGCCCGCTCGGGATGGACGACACGGTCGTCGCGGCGACGGCCGACGAGGTTCCGGCCGATGCCGTGCCCGGATTCCTCATCAACGGCGTCCGTGCGCCCCGCTGGTCGGGTGAGGGGTACCTGCCGGCCGGCTCGTCGACCTTCACGACCGCCGCAGACCTCGCGCTCTGGGCGCAGGCCAACCTCGACGGCACAGCACCGGGGGCCGCGGCGCTCGAACCCACCGCGCCGATGGGCGAAGGCACCGAGATCGGCTGGGGCTGGATCACCTCGCCGTCCTTCTCGGGCGAAGGCCTGCAGACGTGGCACAACGGCGGCACCGCGGGCTTCCGCACGATGCTCACCCTCGATCGGGAGGCCGGAACGGCGTTCCTCGCCCTGTCGAACACCGCGGCCCCGGCCGACTACATCGCGATGTCATACGCCTCGGGCGCCCCGATCCCCGCGGTCGACGCTCCGACGGCGACCGTCGCGTGGGGTGTCTTCGGACTCGCGCTGCTGCTCGGCCTGATCGTCCTGCTGCGTTCGTTCCGGGTGAAGGCGCTGCTCCCGTCGGTCAGCGATCTGATCTGGGCGACGTTCGGACTGCTGCTGCTCTGGCACAGCGGGCCCTGGTTCGCGGTCGGCGGATGGCTGTGGGGACTCGCCCTCGCTCCCGCGCTCGCCGCGATCGGCGTGCTCGTTCTTCGCGCGTCGCGGACGCCGCTGCCGTTCCTGCCTCGTCGCCGCGCCTGGCTCTGGTGGCCGGTCGCCGTGATCGGTGCGGCGCTCGCGGTCGGCGTCACGTTCCTCTGGTGAGGTGAGGTGAGGTGAGGCTCGGGGCTCGGGGCTCGGGGCTCGGGGCTCGGGGCTTGGGGCCGGGGCGGGGTCGGGGCTCGGGGCTCGGGTCGGAGCTCGGGGTCGGAGCTCGGGGTCGGGGCTCGGGGCCGGGTCGGGGTCGGGGCTTGGGGCCGGGGCGGGGCCGGGTCGGGGTTGGGCTGCTGCGGCGCCGGGCACGGCTTCGGATCCGGCATCCGACTCGCCGTGTCGCGGAGGAAGACCCCCGGTGTGTCGGCATCGGTCTCCGAAGTTGTGCTCGGTATCTCGGGCTCGTGAGGTCAGGCGGGCCGTCGGTCAGGCGGGCCGGTCGGTCAGAGGCCGAGCTTCTCGGCACAGGCGACGCAGTGGGTGGCGAACGGGCGCACCTCGAGGCGACCTGCCGGAATCGGTCGGCCGCAGTGCGCGCAGGCGCCGTAAGTGCCGGCGTCCAGGCGGGCGATCGCGTCGTCGACTTGGCGGAGTTCGGATGCCGCGGCCTCGGCCAGCCCGGTCAGTCGTGACCACTCCGACGAGAGCGTGACGCCCTCGGGGTCGTGCTCGTCGTCGTCGTTCGAGCCCTCGCGGTCGTGCATCAGCTCGGCGAGAGTCGCCGCCGTCGCTGCGACCCGAGCCGCGGACTCGGCGCGCAGCGCAGTGAGGCGAGAGCGGGCATCCGACGTCATCCGCACACTCTAAGCCGCCCCTCTGACATCCGCTCTCCGCGTGCCGATACCCTCTGGCGCCCGCCGCTGCTGAACGCGCGACCAGGTGGCGTCCTCCGCGTCAGGAGGCAGCTCCGTGTCGGGCGGAGTCCTCCCTGTCGGGCGGTGTCCTAGCTGTCAGAGGTCCGCCGGTCGGGGAGTTCTCCGCCCGTCGGCGAGACCACCTGAACCGTGTCGGTCCGCACGCCGGGGTGGTCGCGCTGCGTGTTGGGCGGAGTCCCCCGTGTCAGGTGGCGTCCTCCGCGTCAGGAGGCACCTCCGTGTCGGGCGGAGTTCTCTGCGTGGGGCGGTGGCCTAGCTGTCAGAGGTCCGCCGGTCGGGGAGTTCTCCGCCCGACGGCGAGACGACCTGAACCGTGTCGGTCCGCACGCCGGGGTGGTCGCACCTCCGTGTCGGGCGGAGTCCTCTGCGTGGGGCGGTGTCCTAGTTGTCAGAGGTCCGCCGGTCGGGGAGTTCTCCGCCCGACGGCGAGACCACCTGAACCGTGTCGGTCCGCACGCCGGGGTGGTCGCGCTCGAGGGCGGCGCCCTCCATGTCGACGTTCGGGAGGATGCGGTCGAGCCACCGCGGCAGCCACCAGGCCGAGCGTCCGAGCAGATGCATGAGCGCCGGCATGAGCAGCATCCGCACGACGAAGGCGTCGAGCAGCACGCCGAAGGCGAGGCCGAAGCCGATCGAGCGGATGATGGTCGACTCCGAGAAGATGAAGCCGCCGAACACCGACACCATGATCAGCGCCGCCGCGATGACGACCGAACGGCCGGCGCGGAAGCCCTGCGCCACGGCATCGCGTGCCGAGGCGCCGTGCACGTACGCCTCGCGCATGCCGGACGCGAGGAACAGCTGATAGTCCATCGCCAGCCCGAAGAGGATGCCGACGAGGATCACCGGCAGGAAGCTCAGGATCGGCCCCGTGCTGTGCAGTCCGATGATGTCGGCACCCCAGCCGAACTGGAACACCGAGACGATCAGCCCGTACGTCGCGAAGAGCGAGAGCACGAAGCCTCCGGTCGCGATGATCGGCACCAGGAGCGAGCGGAACACGACGATCATGATGAGCAGCGAGAGCCCGACCACCACCACGAGGTACAGCGGCAGGACGCCGGCGAGCGACTCGGAGATGTCGATGTTGGTCGCCGCCTGACCTGCGACGCCCAGGGTGATGCCGCCGTCGAGCTGCGGCAGGGCGCGGATGTCCTGCACGAGCTTCTCGGTCGACGAGCTGTTCGGGCCTTCCGCGGGCAGCACCTGGAACGCGAGCAGCGTGTTGTCGTCGGAGGTCGCGATCGGCGCGACGGCGACGACGTCATCCTGATCGGCGATCTTCTGGGCGACTTCGACCTGCGTGGCGAGCAGGTCGTCGTCGCTCACCGCATCGTCGAGGGTCGCCGTGACGAGCAGCGGTCCGTTGGCTCCCTCGGCGAACTGCTCCTCGACGGCGTGGAAGGCGCGATAGCTGGTGGAGTCCGACGGCTCGCTGGCCCCGTCGGGGAGGCCGAGACGCATCGACATCGAGGGGATCGCGATGATGAGCAGCGCGACCACGCTGACGAGGACGGTGACGATGGCGCGCAGCGTCGACATCCGCTTCACCGGCCTGCCGGCGGCGTGCGGCTGGCCGATCGTGGCGCGGGCCTTCCCGCTCAGCAGGCGGGTGCCGACGAGTCCGAGGATCGCGGGTGCGAGGGTGATCGCCACGAGCACGGCCACCGCGACGCAGACCGCGCCGACCGTGCCCATGAGCCCGAGGAACGGCACGCCCGTCACGTTGAGGGCGAGCAGGGCGACGATGACCGTGGTACCGGCGAACACGACGGCGGTGCCCGAGGTGCCGGTGGCGAGGCCGATCGACTCCCGCACCGGCACGCCGTTGAGCAGCTGCTTGCGGTGTCGGTTCACGATGAAGAGCGAGTAGTCGATGCCGACGGCGAGGCCCAGCATCACGCCCAGCACGGGCGTCACGGATGCCATGTCGACGACGCCCGAGAAGGCGAGGGAGGCGGTCACGCCGACCCCCACGCCGACGATGGCCGTGACGATGGGCAGCGCGGCGCCGATCAGCGTTCCCAGCATCACGATCAGCACGACCGCGGCGAAGGCGAGTCCGACGGCCTCGCCGACCCCGAAGATCTCGGGCACGCCCTGCGCGATGTCGGTGCCGAAGTCGACCTCGACGCCGTCGATCGGCGCGGACTCGAAGTGATCGATCGTGCCCTGCTTGATCTCCTCCGAGAGCTCGAGTCGCGGATCCTCGAACGACACGTTGACGATCGCGGTCGAGTCGTCGTCCGACACGACGCCGATGCCGTCGGAGAGGCCGAGCAGCGTCGTGCCGAGGTCGACCTTCTCGGCGTTCTCATCGAGGTCGGCGCGGGAGTCGTCGATGGTCTTCTGCTGAGCCTCCAGCTCGGTGAGCTGCCCGTTCAGTGCGGCGATCTGCGTATCGAGCGCTGCGAGCTGTGCGGCGGGGGCACCGCCGGCCTCAGCCTGCGCCCGGCCCGCAGTCAGCTGCTCCAGCCCTGACTCGAGCTGCGCGCGCCCCTCGTCGAGCTGCGTCTGTCCGGCATCCAGCTGCGCGCGTCCGCCTTCGATCTGATCGGTGCCGTCGGCGAGCTGCTGGGCCTGCTCGGCCCGCTGCTGCTGAGTCTCGAACGGGTCGACGACCGAGGCCACACCGTCGAGATCCTCAGCGCTCGACGCCAGCGCCGAGATCTCCTGCTTCTGCTCCTCGGTGAAGGCCGAACCGTCGGTGGTCCGGTAGACCACGGTTCCCGTGCCGCCTGCCGTGTCGGGCAGCTTCTTCGCCAGCTGATCGGTCACCGCGCCCGAGGCCGTGCCGGGGATGTCGAAGCTGTTGCTAAGCGTGCCGCCGAGGGTCAGGAACGCGCCGACCCCGAGGCCGAGGATGAGGACCCACGTGACGATCACCGTCCATGCCTTGCGCGCAGCGAGGGAACCCAGACGGTAGAGCAGTGATGCCAAGACGATCTCCTTCAGACATCCATGATCATACGGTGCGTCTCGTCTAGTGTTCTGTGGTTATCCTGAACTTGTGGTGAACGATCATCGGAGCGGGCCCGTGCGCAGCACAGCGGCACGCGAGGCCATCCTCGACGCCACGGCCCGGCTGTTCCACAATCAGGGCTACGACCGACTCACGATCGAGGGGATCGCGAAGGAGGCCGGCGTCGGCAAGCAGACCATCTACCGGTGGTGGCCGTCGCGCGGCGCGCTGATCGGCGAGTGCCTCGCCGAGGGTCGGCTGATCCCCGTCGACTTCGACGTCCCCGACACGGGAGACCTCGTCGCCGACGTCGAGACCTGGCTGCGCAGCGTGCTGTCGATCCTCGAGGCGCCGGAGGGCGGGGTGCTGCTGCGATCGCTCGTCGCCGCGGCGACCGAGGACGCCGGTGTCGGAGCGCACCTCGGAGAGAGCCTCGGCGTCGAGAAGTACCTGAGCGAGCGCATCCGCGGCGGCATCCGCGATGGCCAGCTCGCCGCCGACGCCCCCGTCGAGCAGCTCGGACGAGCCATCCTCGGCGCGATCATCGTCGAATCGCTGGGGCGCGAACGCCACGACCCGGAGTCGATCGTGCAGCTGACCCGGTTCCTTTTCTCCCGCTAGGCCGTCGCCAAACACTGTGCCAACATGTCACGGATTGATGGTTGCTCACTATAGGTGAACCCCGATGCGGGGAATGCGGCCGGAGACGGTCAAGCGAAAGTCGTTCAATACCCACGCCGTTCGAAACTCGGAAACCAAGTAATCGCATTACCCCCCCCGCAATTGGGAAGCGAAACCAGCCCGGTTGAGTCCTGCGATGCCTGAAGGTCGATTGCTATGACTCGTCACCTCGGCGCTGCCAGGCGGTATTTGTCGACCAGACACTCACCGATTGGGCATCGGCCGCGAGCTCGACAAGCTCGTCTCTGCACTCAATCGACCGTTGGTCTTCGTCGGAGAGCCAGCTGATCAGCCGCTCGAAGTAGTCCTGGTCGTCCAGGGAGCTAAAATCGCTACGAGATGGTTGCACGCCTTGAGCGATCATGTAGAGGGCAGCTTCACCCTTGGCGCGAGGGAGCGGTAGCTCCTCTTGAAGCTTGAGCCGAGCCTTCGAGAACCGGGAAGTCGGACCGAACATGCGGTATCTCCCGATGAAAAGAGCCTCGGCGTCGTCGGGGATCTCTTCGAAGGTAACAGTCTCGTCCACGCAATAGACGTTCTCGAAACTCTCTCTGCGTCCCAATCGTGACCGATCTACGACATGGAGCAAAGCGTTTGCGGCGGATACAAATGCATGGTCGTAGTTTTCGCGGATCCAGCGGTCTTTTGCAGTCCCAAAAGACACTAAAAGGCTTCGTCCATGCTCGAGTGATTTTACAGAACGGACCTCGAACTCGTTCCAAAGTAGTTCCTTGTAGGCGAAGAGCGATTCGCGTCCGCCAAGAAGCGGAAGTTGCGCGGCATCGGTCTCTGTAAGAAGGCCTCCTTCTTGCAGGATCGCCATCATTCCCTTCGGTCGCGGAAGCCAATCCATGAAACGAGCGGCGTCATCGGCGGCGGGACCTATAAGAACGCTGAAACCTGTTTCCCCAAGAGCGCTTGATGTGCGTCGTTCGAGCACAGAATCTACTTCGACGGGGTGCACTGCAAACTTGGCCAACACGCGATTCATAATGAGAGGCTTCGTGAGCGCCGATCCTCGATCGCTAGCGACGGAGTAAGCGAAAAGAAATTGGGCCTCTTTCAACGCCAAGCGCATCGACGCTCGTCGAGTGATTTCTGGAATCTGGTCTTCGATGGAAAGCAACACGACGGAGTAGATGCTCTCAATAAGTGTGTCTAGGCCCTGACCGGCTTCGAGATCCGTGCGAGCAACGTTCGTGGTTGGTGCTGACAATCCACTAACGTCGACTAGTATCGCGGGCGAGTTGGACCACCCGGGGAGGTCGCTGGTTACGCGGATACCTTGAACGCAAACCCCAGCAAGTGGTATCGAAGCTTCCGTTCCGTCGCCGGATGTCGAGGCAGTGCGGCTCAACCGCATGTCTGCATCACCGATGCGCAACAACTCCCATTCCTTGTACACGTTGCTCCAGGTCTCAGCGACGGCCGCAACCGCACCACCGACAGTCTTCTCGGTGACTCTCCAGTCCTGCGAGGTGCCGACAGTCAACTCCAGTAGGCCTTCAAGGGCTTGCTTAGGGCTATCCCAACCGATCGCGACCGGAACCTCCCCTGCGACAGAGCACTCGACCGCGCACCTCGGCAGAATTATCCACCTTCGAAGTAGATCGATAATTGAGCCGTCGAAGAGAGAGCTCGGCCGGAGGCTGAGTTCGATCTCGGTGCCGCGGTCGCCGATGCGCTTCGCGACATCGCTTCGGTCGTCAAGGTCACGCATCAGGTAGCGACCGTGAACCGACTTGAGTACCAGTTCGCGTCCCGCAACTTCGTCACCGGAGAGGGTTGCGACCTTGACTTCATCAGCAATCATGAACGCGGAGAGCACGCCGATGCCGAACCTGGAGATAGATGCGAACTGCGGATGGAGTTCCTTGAAAGCCTCCGATTGATAGCTCGACGAGCCCACCTTCAGAAAATGCTCCTTAAGGACCTGCTCGGTCATTCCAGTGCCACGATCTCTGACTCTCAGAATGCGAGTGTCCGGTTCATACTCGATCATGACATCGGGAACGCTTTGGTCACTCGTGCCGTCCACGCTACGTTGCAGTCGGACAGCGTCGATAGAATTCTGCACGAGCTCACGAATCGCGACGCTCGCGTCGTTATATAAGGTGTGACCAGTCAGGAGATCGAGGACCTTCTGCTGATCGAAGGTGAACTTGAACTGATTCCTATTGAAGCCGATTGTCTCGATCTGTTCTCGCTCTATAAGCTGCCAGGGAAACATGTAGTGACTTGACCGGGGATCGTGAGCGTGAGCGGCAGAAACCCAGCGGCCGGAAAGCTTCAGCTGTTCATCGCAGTAGTCCAGATACTCCATGAGAGAGAAGTACCCGTCGGGCTCATCGAAGCTGGCATGAATCTCAATCCTTGCGGGTCCTGCGGTGTCTGCGTAACGCGGTCTCACTGCCCTAACGGCCGCTTGCTTGCGCCATTCTCGCTGTCCCAGAGGATCCGTGGGACTCGCAAGTCTGAACTGAACCGTAGGCGTCCGGTCTCGAGTGACATGTACAAGATCCGCGGTCCGAAGAATTATCGCTGCGTACTGCAGATTGGCTTCATCGGATCGCTCGTTGCCATATGCTCGGCTGATTTTATATTTCTTGATGTCGTCCAGGTCGTCAAGATGGTGGCTGCGCGCTACGAGCGCAATATCGTTCTTGACGACTCCGTCGAGGGTCGAGAAGACATCGTTGACCAGTGCAACCGCCTCCGTTGCAATCCCAAATCGCTCATGATTCTTCCCGGTGATCCAGGATTCAATTCGTTCGGCGTGGTGAACTCTTACGAACTCTTCATAAATAAAATGCTCTTGGTCCGTCTCGTCGAGCGCGTTAAGGCGGTGACGAAAGTCCACTCCTCGCGAACTCTCATCACCGAGGATTCCGTCTCTGAAGATCGGGAAGGTGCTTTCCGATCTTCTGCGATACTCGTCCTTCGTTACCAGCATGCCTAAATCGTGAACGTAGACAGCTAGGGTGATCACAAGCGCATCGGCTACCGTGAGCTCGGCCCACGTCTCAGTCGGGATGATCCAGTCGATCGACTCCAGCAGGGCGTCGATGTGAGAAATGTCGTGCTGGGTGTATGTAGAGAACTCTGCCGTACGCCCAATATTGGCAAGTAGGGTCGTGAGTGTCTTGCGGGCTGCGGCTAGGTTGAACCCGCCGAGCGCGGCCCTTTTGCTTGCCTCCGAGGCCAGCGCTTCAATTCGGCTCGCACCGAGAACCAGGTTGCTCACACATTCTCCAAGGATTAGTCAATTCACGTGAGTGAATCCTACCGGAAAGTGTCATTTGCTGGCGATTCGCAGTCTCAACCGCAGGTGCCGCCTTCTTGGGCGTCAGGTACGAAACACACCCGAACTCAGACGATCAGCAGGCTCAGCACGGTCGCGCCGCCACCGCCGAGGATGAGCGCGACGATCACCGTCCATGCGACGACGCGGATGCGGCGATTCCGACGCTCGCCCAGATCGCCGTAGTCCTCGCTCAGCTCGGCAGGGCCGCTCGCATCGGGCCGCGCCCGGTCGGGGCGACCTGACGGGTCGGGCCGCCGGCTGAGCTCGCTCATGCGCCGACCGGCTCGGCGACCGTCGGGCCGAAGGCGGCGGGAAGGGTGGCCTGCGAGCGCTCGCGGATCTCGGCGACGGGAACGGTGAAGACACCCTGCACCTCGAGCTTCGCGCCCTCGGTGTCGGTCACGCCGATGCGCATGACCGGGTATCCCCGGCCCTCGCACAGTCCGCGGAACTTGACGTCGTCTTCACGCGGCACGGTCACGATGACGCGGCCGGTCGACTCCGAGAACAGAGCGGATGCGGCATCCACACCACAGCTCTCGAGGATCTCGTTCAGCCACACGCGGGCTCCGACACCGAAGCGAGAGACGCCCTCGGCCAGTGCCTGCGCGAGGCCGCCCTCCGACAGGTCGTGCGCCGACGAGATCAGCCACTCGTCGCGAGCTGCCGCGAGCAGGCCGGCGAGGCGCTTCTCGCCCGCGAGGTCGACCTTGGGCGGCAGTCCGCCGAGGTGCTGGTGCACGGTCTCGGCCCACGCCGACCCCGACAGCTCGGTCGACGTGGTGCCGAGCAGGTAGATGTTCTGGCCTTCGTCCTGCCATCCCGAGGGGATGCGGCGCGAGACGTCGTCGATGATGCCGAGCACGCCGACCAGCGGGGTGGGGTGGATCGGCACGTCGCCGGTCTGGTTGTAGAACGAGACGTTGCCGCCGGTGACCGGCGTGCCGAGCTCGTAGCATCCGTCGGCCAGGCCGTCGACCGTCTGCCCGAACTGCCACATGACCTCGGGGTTCTCGGGGGATCCGAAGTTCAGGCAGTCGGTGATCGCGGTGGGCACGGCGCCGGTCACGGCGACGTTGCGGTATGCCTCGGCGAGGGCTAGCTGCGCGCCCGCGTACGGGTCGAGCTGCGAGTAGCGGCCGTTCGCGTCGGTCGAGATCGCGAAGCCCAGGCCCGACTCCTCGTCGACGCGGATCATGCCGGCGTCGTCGGGGAACGCGAGGGCCGTGTTGCCGAGCACGTAGTAGTCGTACTGGTTGGTGATCCAGCGGGTGTCGGCGAGGTTCGGCGAGGCGACGAGGTTCAGGAACTGCTCGCGCAGCACCTCGGGGTCGTTCGAACGGGGGAGGTTCTCGGCGGCATCCGCCTGCAGGGCGTCGATCCACGTCGGGTACGCGACCGGGCGGTCGTAGACGGGGCCGTCGACCGCGACGGTCGACGGGTCGACATCGACGATCCGCTCGCCCTGCCAGTCGATGATGAGGCGGCCGTCGCCGGTGACCTCGCCGAGCACGGAGGTCTCGACCTCCCACTTGTTCACCACGGCGAGGAACGCGTCGAGCTTCTCAGGCGAGACGATCGCCATCATGCGCTCCTGCGACTCCGACATCAGGATCTCTTCGGCCGTCAGCGACGGATCGCGCAGCAGCACGTTGTCGAGCGAGACCTTCATGCCGCTGTTGCCGTTGGCCGCAAGCTCGCTGGTGGCGCACGAGATGCCGGCGGCACCGAGGTCTTGGATGGCCTCGACGAGCTCGTCGCGGTACAGCTCGAGGCAGCACTCGATGAGCACCTTCTCGGCGAACGGGTCGCCGACCTGCACGGCCGGACGCTTGGTGGGGCCGCCGTCGGCGAAAGTGTCGGAGGCCAGGATGCTGGCGCCGCCGATGCCGTCGCCACCCGTACGGGCGCCGAACAGCACGACCTTGTTGCCGACGCCGGTGGCGTTCGCGAGCTTGAGGTCTTCGTGGCGGAGCACGCCGACCGCGAGCGCGTTGACGAGCGGGTTGGCCTGGTAGACGGAGTCGAAGACCGTCTCGCCGCCGATGTTCGGCAGACCCAGGCAGTTGCCGTAGAAGCTGATGCCGCTGGTGACGCCGTGCACGACGCGGGCGGTGTCGGGGTGGTCGATCGCGCCGAAGCGCAGGGCGTCCATGACCGCGACCGGACGGGCACCCATCGAGATGATGTCGCGGACGATGCCGCCGACGCCGGTCGCCGCGCCCTGGAACGGCTCGATGAAGGAGGGGTGGTTGTGCGACTCGGCCTTGAAGGTGACGGCCCAGCCCTCGCCGACGTCGATGACGCCCGCGTTCTGTCCCATGCCCACCATGAGGCGTTCCTTCATCTCGTCGGAGACCTTCTGGCCGAAGCGGCGCAGGTAGTTCTTCGACGACTTGTAGGAGCAGTGCTCCGACCACATGACCGAGTACATGGCCAGCTCGCCGGAGGTGGGACGACGGCCGAGGATCTCGCGGATCCTCGCGTACTCGTCGTCTTTGAGGCCCAGCGCTGCGTAGGGCTGCTCCTTCTCGGGAGTAGCGGTCGCGTTCTCGACGGAGTCGGGGACGTGCTTGTGGGCAGGTGCAGGGGCGGTGGTCACGCGCACTCCTAGATGAGGGGCCGGCGGGGCATGGCCAGTCTACCGGGGGATGCCGACACCGACGGTCGGCGGGGATGCGGCGGCGAAGCGGGCCGTGAGCGTGCGGGCGGCGTCCGCGGGCTGAGCCGGATGCCGTTCACGATTCAGCATGTAATGCGGCGGAACGGCTCGAGACTGGGGTGTCGAGGGGGATCGAGCACATCCTTGCTGAATTGTGAACGCGTGACCCGGGTCAGTTCTTGCCGGAGTCGCCGTTCGACTTGTCGGCCTTGTCCGGTTTGCCGCCCTTATCGCCCTTGACGCCCTTGTCGCCCTTGTCGGTCTTGTCGTTCTTGCCGGAGTTGCCGGAGTTTCCGGGGTTGCCTTCGTTCCCGGGGTTTCCCGAGTCGGCGGGCGTTCCCGCGTCGGTGACCGTCTCGACCGGTGTGCTCTGCGGCTCGGCCTCGGCGGGTGTCGATGCCGTGCGGATGACGGCCGTCGACGCCACGCGCCCGATGTCGGATGTCGGCGCGGTGAACGCCGCGAGCCCGACGACGAGCGCCCCGGCCGCGGCGACACCGGCAGCGCCGGCGATCACGCGGGTGCGGGTGCGGATGCCGGTGCCGGTGCGGGTGCCGCGCCGCGTGTGGGTGCGAACGGGAGCGTCCGCGCTGTCCGTCGCGGGGAACACGGCCGTGGCACCGGTCCGAGTCGCGCCGATCGCTCCCGTCTCCCGCGCCGAGCCCACCGCATCCGGCTCATGGGCCGTATCTGCCGCAACTCGCTCGCCGGCTGCGCCGACTGCGTCTGCTGCGCCGACAGCGGCTGCCCCGATCTTGCCGACTGCGCCGATCTCGCCGGCTCCGCCGACTGCGTCTGTCGCACTGACCTCACCCCGCGCGGGGACCGGCCCGGCGGCCGCGACGATCGACGCGGAACCTGCGGCGACGGCGGTCTCGCTTGTGTCGCCGGCGGATCCCCGCACCAGTGCCCGCGTCACGCGAGCGACCTCGGCAGCGTCCGGGCGCTCCTGCGGATCGAGCCCCGTCATCCGCGTGATCAGGTCGCGCCAGCCGTCCGGAACCGTCGCCGGGATGATCGGCGGGTGCGCGAGACGGGCGATGGCCGCGGCGCGCCCCGATGCGAGCGAGGGGTATCCGGCCTCGCCGGTGAGGGCTTCGAGTGCGACCAGGCCGAGCGAGAACACGTCGACCGGGGTGCCGGGCTCCTGATCGCGGAGCTGCTCCGGGGCCATGTAGGTGAGCGTGCCGAGCACGATTCCGGGCGTGGTGAGCCGGGTGTCGTCGATGGCGCATGCGATGCCGAAGTCGGCGAGCTTCGCGACCACCGGCCGACCCTCACGGTCGGGGGCGAGCAGCACGTTCGACGGCTTGACGTCGCGGTGGACGATCCCTGCCGCGTGCACGGCGGTCAGCCCCGTGGCGAGGTCGCGGGTGATCCGTGCGACGTCGGCGGGCGGCATCGGACCTTCGGCCATGCGGTCGGCGAGCGTCGGCCCCTTCACGAACTCCATGACCAGGTACTGCGGCCGATTCGGGGTGAGCTGCGCGTCGTACAGCGTGACGAGCGAGGGGTGGCTCAGCGAGGCGAGCAGCGTCTTCTCGGTGTGCGCGCGCTCGATCGAGGCGACCGGACCCTCGCCTTCGTGGATCATCTTGATCGCCACGGTGCGGCCGAGGTGGGTGTCCTCGGCGCGGTAGACGGTCGCCATCCCGCCCTGTCCCACACGGTCGTGCAGAATGTAGCGTCCATCGAGCAGTGCCGCCGTCGGCGACATCACTTCCAGCGTCATCACGTGCTCCTTGCAGGTGCATCCGGGTCATGCACCGTGACACGGTATCCACGACGACCGGCGGACGTCACAGGGGTTGACGCGGACGCCGATCGATGAATGCCGTCGCCGGAGCGGCAGACGGAGAGCGTGCCCGAACGTGTCAAGGGCCTCGGCCCCGGTCGCACTCTGACGTAGAAAAGACGGAGATCGAAAGGTAGGGGCATGGCCGCAGGCGACATCGAGACTTTCCAGCGTGACGGGATCTGGTTCAACCGGATCGAGGGCGAATCCCGCACGTTGGGTTCCAGCTTCGAGACCGAGGAGGAGGCCGTCCGGGTCGGTCGGGGCGCCGCCGCCGCGCGTCAGGTGCGGCATGCCGTGCGTTCGGAGGAGGGGCCCTCGAACACCCGCACCCTGTACGACTGGCATCCGCGCGATCTCATGAACTGAGCGGGAGCGACGGGGCGGCGAGGGCCGCGCAGCACGCGCGGAACCGTGTCATGGGCCGACATCGGACTGGCCGCGAGCCCGCAGGCATCCGTACCCTGGAGACTCCGCCGTGAAGGAGTTCCGTGTCCGAGAGTCGCCGCACCGTCATGAAGACTCGTCGACCGCAGCGCGCGTGTGCGCCGCGATGTCGAGTCGAGGGCTGAACGCCGAGCACCATGAGCGACTCCGTGACCACCGACCCGCATCCGTTCGACGGCCGCACGAGGTTCGATCTCGATCGACCTGAGAGCCGTAAGTGGAGTCTGCATCCCGGCCACATCGGCGCGTGGGTCGCGGAGATGGATTTCGGCGTCGCGCCCGCGATCGCGGAGTCGCTGCACCGGGCGATCGACGAGGAGAACCTCGGGTATCTCTCGCCGCCGCTGGCCGCCAGGCTCGGCGAGGCGACGGCGGGATGGATGCACGACGAGTACGGCTGGAACATCGACCCCGACCGCGTGCATCCGGTCTCCGACGTCATGGCGGCACTGCGCGTCGCCGTCGAGGAGTATGCGCCTGCCGGATCCGCGGTGATCGTGCCGACTCCGGCATATATGCCGTTTCTGACATATCTGCCGTCGATCGGGCATCCGGTGATCGAAGTGCCCGGGATCCAGACGGTCGACGCGCAGGGACGGGTGCGCTGGCACCATGATCTGCAGCGCATCGACGAGGCTTTCGCGGCCGGCGCCCGCACGCTCGTGCTCTGCAATCCGCACAATCCCACCGGGACCGTGGTCGAGCGCACCGAGCTCGAGTCGCTCGCCGAGATCGTCGAGCGGCACGGTGGCCGCGTGTTCGCCGACGAGATCCATGCGCCGCTGCGCTTCGACGGACGCCCCTTCATCCCCTATGCCTCGCTGTCGGACTCGACGGCGGCGCACACGATCACCGGAACGAGCGCATCGAAGGCCTGGAACCTCCCCGGGCTCAAGACCGCGCAGCTGATCACCTCGAACGACGCCGACCAGCAGCTGTACACGAGGTTCGGGTTCTCGGTGCAGCACGGCGCCGCGACGCTCGGAGTGGTGGCCTCGACTGCTGCCTACCGCGAGGGCAGGCTGTGGCTCGACGGGGTGCTCGAGTATCTCTCGCAGTCGCGTCGTGAGCTCGGGTCGCTCGTCGCCGAGCAGCTGCCCGGGGCGGTGTACCGCGAACCGGAGGCGACCTACATCGGCTGGATCGACACACGCGCGCTCGAGATCGACGGCTCGCCCGCCGCGTTCTTCCGCGACCAGGCGGGCGTCGTGCTGACCGACGGCCGCCTGCTCGGTCGGGGATACGAGGACCACGTCCGCGTGGTGTTCGCCACCCCTCGGCCGATCCTTCGCGAGGCCATCGCCGCGATGGGGGATGCGGTGCGCGACCGCTGAACCGGCTGGTGCGGCGGGGCGGGCGGGCGCCGCGGGCGGGCGCGGCGCGGTGGTCGGGCGGGCGGGCGCGGTGCGGGGTCGATTTCGCATCCGGGAGCGCTGTTTCGGGTGCGGAACTGACCCCGTCCGAATCGGTGGGCGGGCGCGGTGCGGCGGTGGGGTGGGCGGGGCGCGGTGCAGGGTCGATTTCGCATCCGGGAGGCCTGTTTCGGGTGCGGAACTGGCCCCGCTCGAAGCCAGCGGCCGGGCGGGTGCGGTGCGGGGTCGATTTCGCATCGGGGAGCGCTGATTCCGGTGCAGAACTGACCCCGCTCAAATCGGCGCGCGGGCGGAAAGGGCGGGCAGGCGCGGTGCGGGGTCGATTTCGCATCCCAGAAGGTCGGTTCCGGTGCGGAACTGACCCCGCCCGAATCGATGGGCGCGCGCGGTGCGGCGGGCGGGCGCGACGCGGTGCGGGGTCGCGGCGGGCGTGGCGCGGTGCGGGGTCGATTTCGCATCGGGGAGGCCTGATTCCGGTGCAGAACTGACCCCGCCCGAATCGGTGCGCGGGCGCGGTGCGGCGGGCAGGCGAGCGGGCGCGGTGCGGGGTCGATTTCGCAGCCGGGACGCCTGTTTCGGGTGCGGAACTGGCCCCGCCCGAATCTGGCGCGGCGCTGGCGCGGCGCGGCGGCTAGGCGGAGACCGAGGCCCGCCCGGCCAGCGCCGCGGCGATGCGCTCGACGGCCTCGACCAGCAGGGGCCGGGGCAGCGCGAACACGAACCGCGTGTAGCCGATGGCCGCCTCGCCGCAGGCGGCTCCGTCGGTCATCGCGACGCCCGCATGCTCCCGGAACCATTCGGCGAGGTCGCCGGTCAGCCCGGTCTCGCGGAAGTCCAGCAGGGCGATGTAGCTGCCCTCGGGCACGATCATCCGCACGCCGGGGAGCTTCTCGTCGACGAGCTGCGCCAGCATCCGCCGGTTGCCGTCGAGGTAATCCACGACCTCGTCGAGCCACGGGGCGCCTGCTGTATACGCCGCGATGTTCGCCACCACGCCGAGCGTCGAGGTGCCGTGCCCGGGCCAGAATCCGAGGCGCTCCCAGAGCTCGGCGTCGGCGTCGTTCGAGATGATCACCTGGGCGCACTTGAGGCCGGCGAGGTTCCACGCCTTCGAGGCAGATGTCGCGGTGAAGGTGTGGGCGGCCGCGGCATCCGACACCGAGGCGTAGGGGATGTGCTGCGCCGGGGCGTAGACGATGGGGGCGTGGATCTCGTCGGCGAACACGCGTCCGCCGGCCGCCGACACCGTCTCGGCGATGGCGAGCAGCTCGTCGCGGGTCGCGACAGTGCCGAGGGGGTTGTGCGGGTTGCAGAGCACCAGCATCTCGCCGCCGTCGCGGAACGCCTGGGCGACGGCATCCAGGTCCATGACCCAGCGTCCGTCGACCTCGATGCTCGGCACCTCGATCACCCGGCGATCGTGCATGGGCGGCACGAAGAGGAACGGCATGTAGGCGGGCGTCGGCACGATGACGGCCGACCCCGGAGAGGTGAAGTTCTCGATCGCCAGCTCGAACGCGGCGATCACGTCGGGCACGTGGTGCACCCGGTCGGCGGGGATCTCCCACCCGTACGAGTCGGCGTACCAGCGTGCGGTCGCGGCGGAGAGATCCTGCGCGAGCGTCGCGGGGAGGTAGCCGGTGACGCCCAGGTCGAGAGCATCCTTCACCGCGGTGGTGATGGCGGGGGCGAGTCCGAAGTCCATCTCGGCGACGAACGCGCCGATCATGTCGGGAAAGGTCGTCCACTTCAGGCTGCCCGCGCTGCGCAGGTCGTCGCGAGTGATCCGGTCGAACGCGGGGGAGGTCATGGTCCAATCCTTTCACCCGGCGGCGACACCGGGCCCGGGTCGGCGACAGGCGCGGCATCTGCCCGCGGGTCGCCGTTGAGCGTCATAGCCTCGCGTGCCAGGATTGCCCCGACCCGGCTCGCGGTACCGCGAGTCGGCGGCGACGAAGGGAACCTCATGCAGCTCGCGATGATCGGACTCGGCCGGATGGGCGCCAACATCGTGCGCCGACTCATGCGCGACGGCCACGACTGCGTGGTCTACGACGTGAATGCGGATGCCGTGCAGGCCCTCGTCGCAGAGGGAGCGACGGGCGCCGACAGCATGGCCGACCTGGCGTCGAAGCTTGAAGCCCCCAGGGCCATCTGGATGATGGTGCCCGCCTCGCTCACCGGCAAGGTCGCCGACGAGGTCGCGGCCGTGCTCGATGAGGGCGACATCCTCATCGACGGCGGCAACTCGAACTACCGCGACGACGTGCGGCGTGCGAAGACGTTCCGCGAGCGCGGCATCCACTACGTCGACGTCGGCACCAGCGGCGGGGTCTTCGGCCTCGACCGCGGATACTGCCTCATGGTCGGCGGGCCCGACGAAGCCGTGCAGCGCATCGAGCCGGTGCTGCGTACGATCGCCCCGGGTGTCGGCGAGATCGAGCGCACGCCCGGTCGCACCGGCGACCTCACCCCCGAGGAGCAGGGCTATCTGCACTGCGGTCCGTCGGGTGCGGGGCACTTCGTGAAGATGGTGCACAACGGCATTGAGTACGGCATCATGGCGTCGATCGCCGAGGGCCTCAACCTGCTGCACAACGCGGATGCCGGGGTGCGCGAGGCCGAGCACTCCGCCGAGATCGCCCCGCTCGAGGAGCCCGAGTTCTACCAGTTCCCCATCGACACGTCGAAGGTCGCCGAGCTGTGGCGCCGCGGATCCGTGATCTCGTCGTGGCTGCTCGACCTGACCGCGGCTGCGCTCGCCGAGAACCCGCAGCTCGACGGACTCGCCGGCCGGGTGTCGGACTCGGGCGAGGGGCGCTGGACCGTCAAGGCCGCCGTCGACGTGGGAGTTCCCGTGCCGGTGCTCGCCGCTTCGCTGTTCGAGCGCTTCGCGTCGCGCGGCGAAGACCACTTCGCGAACCAGGTGCTGTCGGCGATGCGTCTGCAGTTCGGCGGACACCAGGAGCTGCCCGCCGGCGACGTGCTCGAGGCCGGTGCGCGCAAGGCGGAGTCCGACTGAGGCGTCCCGCCCCCGCCCGTTGAGCGAGGCGCCCACCACCCGCCCGTTGAGCGAGGCCCGCACCCCCGCCCGTTGAGCGAGCGGAGCGAGACGAAACGCGCCCGCATCCGCATCCCTGACGCATGTCCGCACCCGCCCTGCGAGCGCTATGGTGCAGGCATGGACGGCACACCGGATGCTGCGCGCGAGCGCACCGCGCAGGCTCGCACCGAGACGCAGGACGCACCCGCCCCGCCCCCGCTGAGGCGCAGGACGGTTCGCCGGCTGTCGTGGACGCTCGCCTGGAGCATCCCTCTGATCGCCCTGATCGTCGGCATCGCGCTGACGGTCACGGGGTCGATCGAGCAGCTGGAGCCGATGGGCGAGGGCAGCTACGAGGTCACGCTGTTCGCAGTCTGGCCCGCGGGTGTCGCGTTCCTCGCTTCGGGAGTGCTGGGGCTCACAGCCGCCGCCATCGCCACGGCGTTGGTGACCACGGAACCCTCGCGCTGACGAGTGGTCTGACGCGCCGCTGGTTGTTGCCGGCCATGAGGTTGTCGACACCGGCTAAGAAGTGTACCTGCAGGTAGGTACACTTCTTTCATGAGCACACGCGATGAGTTGATCGAGGCGACCCGAGGTCTGCTGCGGGAGCGCGGCTATGGGGCGATGACTCCGCGGGAGATTCTGGACGCCGCTGGCGCGGGCAAGGGCAGCATGTACCACCACTTCCGCGGTAAGGAGGCCCTGGCGCAGGCGGCGATCGAGCGCAACGCCGAGGAGATGCGGGCCCAGATCGCGGGCGACCTGGCTTCGGAGCAGAGCGCGGTCGCGCAGGTTCGGGCATACCTCACGCGAGAGCGCGAGGTTCTCAACGGCTGCCAGTTCGGCCGCTTGGTGCAGGATGCAGATGTGATCGACGCTCCTGCACTGCGAGGCGAGGTCCAGGAGATGTTCGCCTGGATTCGCGGGCAGCTCGCCGCAGCCATCACAGCCGGGCTCGACAGGGGAGAGTTCTCCTCCAGCCTCGACCCGATTCGGACGGCGGCGGCGGTCGCGGCGACCTTGCAGGGAGCATATGTACTGGCCCGTGCCGCGCAGGACGCCTCGGTCTTCGATGATGCGGTGGAGGGCGTACTGGCGCTGCTTGACGCAGCGCGCTCGTGACCACCCTGGTGGCACCAGTGCGCACGGCGTGGTCGGCGCGCGGGTGGGCGATCTATCTGGGGTGGATCGTGATCACCCTCGATGGCAGCGCGCTGAACCTCGCACTGCCGCGGATTGCGGAGGACTTGCACGCGCAGGCAGCAGGGATCTCCTGGGTGGTCGACGCGTACACGCTGCCACTGGCCGCGCTGCTGCTGCTCGGTGGGAGTCTCGGAGACCGGCTCGGTGCAGAGAGGTTGTTCCGCGTCGGCGCGATCGGTTTCGCGGCGGCCTCGGTCGGATGTGCGCTCAGCCCGTCGATCATGTCTCTGATCGTCTGGCGTGCTGCACAGGGTGTGTTCGCCGCAATGCTTCTGCCGATGCTTCTCGCACTGGTCGGCAAGAGCTTCGGCGACCCCGCACATCGCTCGAACGCGGTGAACCTGATGACGGTCTTCGGTGGGGTGGGGATGGCCGTAGGCCCGTTCCTCGGTGGGCTGTTGACCGACACGACCGGCTGGCGAGCTGTGTTCTGGCTTACCGCGCCGATCGCCATCACCGCCGCGTTCCTGGTGGGTGCCGCAGACCACCCGCGCGCCGAGCAGGGTCACCCTCGCTTCGACCTGGCCGGACAGCTCACCGGAACCGCGGGGCTTGTCGTACTGGTCGCAGGGCTCATCGAAGCAGGCCGAGACGCGAGCCCGGCGCTCATCTGGGCGCTCATGCTGACCGGGGTGGTGCTGCTCGCAACGTTCGTGTTGATCGAGCATCACTCGCGGGCACCGATGATGCCGCTCGGCGTCTTTCGCAGCCCGGAGTTCACCGGCGCGGTCGCAGGAGGCTTCGCGTTCCAGCTCGGCGCCTACGGCCTCCAGTTCTTCCTTGCTCTGTACCTCCAAGCCGCGTGGGGCGTCTCCGCCCTGACCGGGGGTCTACTGCTGGCCTCTTTCGCGGTCGGCACCATCCTCGCCAGCGTGTTCGCAAACCCGCATCTACTCCCGCGCGGAACCCGTCAGATGATCCTCATCGGTTCTACAAGCGCCGCTGCGGGAACACTCCTGCTCCTTGGCGCGACTGCCGAACGGTGGTGGGTTCTCGTCATCGCGGAGTTCATCATCGGGGCCGGGACCGCGATCTACTCGACCGCATTGAACAAGACCGCCAGCACCTCGCTCGGCGCGGGTTCGGCGGGCCTTGCCTCGGGCATCTACAACACCTCCCGGCAGGTGGGCCAGGCCGTCGGGATCGCGATCCTCGGCGCCCTCGCTGCCCTCGCCGATGCCCGAACCGGCTTCAGCGCCGCGATCATCCTGATCACCTGCTGTGCTGTCGCGATCGCCGCCACCCAGCTGCGGACGCGGACGATCACGGTCTGATGACTGCTCCGCTGAGCGAGCGCGCCCCACCAGCCCGTTGAGCGAGCGCGCCCAGCCCCCGCCCGTTGAGCGAGCGAAGCGAGACGAAACGCGCCCCCGCCCAGCCCCCGCCCGTTGAGCGAGCGAAGCGAGACGAAACGCGCCCGCATCCGCCGCCGAAACGCTAGTCGCAGGCGATCCCGTCGCCATCGCGGTCGAGGTCGTAGATGTCGTTGCCGACGACCTGCACCGGACCCTGGACGTATGACGGTCCGTTCCCGCTGCCGCCTGCGCAGTCGACGTCGCTGTCGATCGGCACGCAGGCTCCGGCATAGTTCGGGTCGCATCCGCCGCCCTGCTGCACGAGTGGCACCGGAGCTGCGGGTGCAACGGGCGCGGGCGCCTTGCTCCCGATCGCCGTGACCTCCGCGACGGGCGCCACGGAGGTCGCTTCGCCGATGGCCTCGCGCGAGACCTCCACGCCGTCGACCAGAGTCACTCGATACGTGATGATCTTCACGCCGTTCGCGCCGGCGGTGACCAGAGTAGTCGTGCCCTGGTCGCGCTGCGGGTCGTCGACGGTCGTGGCCTCGAACGGCACGGGGACCTCTTCGCTCACCGTCTCGAACGTGGTCGGAATCGGGGTGGGCGTGGGTGTCGAGCTCGGCACCGCGGCGACGCTCTGCGGCGTGGATGACGGGGAGCTGCCGCCCGCAGTGACCGTGCCGCCGCCGTTCGGGCTCGCGTTCGCGAGGCCGCCGCCGGTGAAGAGAAGTGCGGCCAGGCCGAGGGCCAGCAGGCCGGAAGGCCGCGATCGAAGTCCGAGGGCGGGCAGAGGGCGTGAGAACAGGACGACCAGACCCACCGCGATCACGGCGGTCGCGACGAGGAGGATCGCGATCGGCGACAGCCTGGCGAGGAGCCCGCCGACGACGAGTGCGCCGACGATGATCCCCGCCGTGCGCCATCCGGTGCGACGCATGCTCGGTGCGGGAGCTGCAGGAGCTGCGAACTGTGTCGTCGCGGCGGCAGCGGGCGACGGCGCCGTCGCACCGGTCCACTTCTGGCCGTCCCACCAGCGCAGCTGATTCGGATTCTCCGGATCCGGACGCCAGGCGGCAGGAGGCTGTGACATGAGTGTTCCCCTCGACGATGAGGCGATGAATCGCCGGCGTTCCCCAGAGCGCCATTGCCTGTATATCGGTACAGCGGCGGGCCGGACAACAGTCGAATCTGAAACGTGATGAATCGCGAATCAGCCCCCGCTGCTACCATCGGTGCCTCCTGCATCGCCGCATCGGAGGTCGGAAGTGAAGCGTTCTGTCGGTTGGTTCCTCGGATCCTTCATCCCCATGGTCGTGTCTGGGGCCGCGCTGATCCTGTTGGTGCCGAGCCTCACCGATCCGGATTCGATGCTGCAACCGTGGATCCCGTCGGTGCTGGGCGCGGTCTTCGCGGCAAGCGCCTTCGTGGCCTTGAAGGTCCGCCCGGATTGGAAGCGCAGCCCTTCGACCTAGGCCCCGGGGCTGGTGGCGCGCCCGCTCAGCCACAGCAGTACTCTGATCCTCATCCCGCACCACCCGCGCACGCCCGCATCGAAGGACATCGGCGAGATGAGACCACTGCGCTATTCCATCAACGTCACGCTCGACGGGTGCGTCCATCATGAGGCGGGGGTCGCCCCCGATGAGGAGTTGATGGGCTTCTGGGTCGCTGACATGCAGCGAGCGGATGCCGTCGTCTACGGCCGAACCACGTACGAGATGATGCAGTCGGCCTGGCGCCGCCCGGCATCCGGGGTGTGGCCCGACTGGATGGACGAGTGGGAGGTGCCGTTCGCCGACGCCCTCGATCGGATGCCGAAGCACGTCGTCTCGAGCACGCTGCCCTCCGTCGACTGGAACGCCGAGCTCGTCACCGGCGATCTGGGCGGGGCCGTCCGGCGGTTGAAGGAGCAGCCGGGGCAGGGCCTGTCCGTCGGTGGCGTGACGCTGCCGTTGGCTCTCGCCGAGCTCGGCCTGATCGACGAGTACACCTTCGTCGTGCATCCGCTCGTCGCCGGTCACGGGCCGCGGCTGCTCGACGGCTTGAGTGAGCGGCTGGCCCTGCGCCTGGTCGATCGGCGGGAGTTCGCGTCGGGTGCGGTGGCGCAGATCTATCGTCCCGCGTGAGTCCCCGGTCGTCGGGAGAGGTCCGCGAGGCGGCCCGACTCGTCGCGCGGGGAGTTCCACAGGCCGTCGTAGTATGCATTCTTCCGTGCTGTAAACCAGATATTGACAGGTAATGCCACGTGAAGGCATCCTTGACGTATGACTGATTCACGGGCTTCGTTCTCCATCGCCGCTGCCGCGCTCGCTCGTGCGCAGGCGGTGGCTGGGCTCCTGCACTCGCGGGAGAGCAGAGCGACGGCGATGCGCCTGGTCGGTGCGGCTGCCGGGTTGAAGGCAGAAGCGGATCGGCTCCTGGCGACGAGTGTCGAGGACGCGCGTCGTGCGGGCGCGACATGGCAGGAAGTGGGAGACACATTGAAGATTTCTCGACAGGCCGCGTACCAGCGATTCGGGCAGGCGCTCGATCCGCGCACCGGCAAGGCTGTGGCGAAGGACGTGCCAGCTGCAGCGATCGATCGCGCCATCGCGGTCTTCGCGCAGTTGTCGGCCGGCGATCCGGCGGCGGTGGTCGCCGACTTCGACGACCAGATGACGTCGGCGATGACCTCGGAGGCGCTCGGCGACACATGGGCGAGCGTCCTGGCGGCGGTCGGGTCTCTCGAGAAGACCGGCGAGCCCGCCTCGCACCGGGTGAGCGGACTGGTCGTGATCGACGTCCCGCTGACCTTCGAGGCCGGGGAGATGATCGGCAAGGTCAGCATCCGCGATGACGGCCGGATCGCGGGTCTCTTCATCCTGAACGCGCCGGAATCGTCGGCAGGAGGGAGCGCCTGATGCGCTCGCAGGTCGGCGGGAGGAGTCTGATCCTCTTCCTCCTGGTGTCGTTCGTCGGCGCGTGGGTCATCGCGCTGCCGTTGTACTTCACCGGCGGTCTCGCGAGTCCGCTGGCGCCATTCCTGATCGTGGGAGTGATGTTCGCTCCCGCTCTCGGAGTGCTCGCGGCATGGGGTGCGCAGAAACCTCGCCCGGGGGAGCGGTGGCGTGCGCTGGGCGTGACATCGCCGCGTCCGGTGTCGCGTCCGATCTGGTTCAGTGTGCTCGGACTGTTCCTCGGGTCGGCGATCGTCATCGCGGGAGTCTTCCTGGCAGCTGCCCTCGGACTGATCGAACTCGACCTCGTCGAGTTCAGCGGATACGTGGAGTCGGTCCGTGCGCTGGGCGTCTCCGACCTCGCGATCCCCGGTGCCGTGGTGGTGCTCATGCAGCTCGCCGCAATCCCGGTCAACGCGGTGGTCAGCGCACCGTTCGCGTTCGCCGAAGAGGTCGGATGGCGAGGGTGGCTCCTCCCCCGCCTCCTCCCCCTGGGGGTGTGGCCCGCGCTCGTGCTCAGCGGCGCGATCTGGGGTCTCTGGCACGCTCCGCTCATACTCCTCGGGTACAACTTCGGCCGCCCCGATCTTCTCGGCCTCGGCATGATGGTGCTGGCGTGTGTGCTCTTCGGGATCATCCTCGGGTGGCTCCGTCTCCGATCGACATCGATCTGGCCCGCGGTCATCGCCCACTCCGCGTTCAACGCGACTGCGTCATTCGCGACTCTCGTCGCAGCGGCCGGTCAGCAGGTCGACCTTCTGGCCATCTCTCCGCTGGGATGGGTGACCTGTCTGATCATGATCGCCGTCATCGGAGTCCTCGTTCTGACAAAGCGACTGCGAAAGGAAAACTTGACAGCGCAAAACCCGCATGACAGGCTCGAAGAGCGCCAGGACCTGTCAGAGGTTCGCGACGACGCATCACGCACGGGGGGCCATACATGACGACGAACACGCAGGATCGCATCGACGCACGCACACGCTCGGGCGTCGACATGCGCGTCTGGTGGATGGTTCTTCTGCCGATCGCCGGTGCGCTGATCGGTGCCGTCGCGATCACCGCGCTCTGGGCTCCGCGCCTGCCGGCCGAGATCGCGAACCAGTGGGCCGCCGGACAGGTGACCACTGTGCGCAGCCTGATTGCGACGATCGCGATCGTCGCGGGTCCCGCGGCAGTGGGGTGGACGGTCCTCGCTGGCTACCTGGTCTTCGGCGAGACGAGGTCCGCGTGGACGCGTCGAACCACGACCGGCGCGATCAGCGCCATCACCGTCACCGTGTCGCTCGCGCTGCCGATCATTGTGGCACCGTCGTTGACCGTGGTCGATCCGTGGCTGGCGGCAGACCCCGGCATCCTGCCCTTCCTCGTCGCTGCGGGTGTCGGCCTGGCGGTGGGCATCAGCTCGGGGATCGCCGTCCGCGGTGACGTGACCCCTTCTGAGGCCGCCTCCCGGCCGACGCGACAGGAGGAGGATGCGCCCACGCGCTGGGAACGGAGATTCGTCTCTCCTGCGGCTTTGGCGCTGCTCGCATCCGGCATCGTGCTCGTCGTGCTCGCCGCGACCGGCCTGCTGTGGTGGGGCGCAGGGATCGCCGGCGGAGTGATCGGTCTCGTGGGACTCTGCGCGACGCGATGGCGGGTGACGATCGTCGGAGATGCCGTCGTGTCCACACCGGTGATGGGACCGGGCCGTATCCGCATCGATCGCGTCACGCGAGCCCACGCCGAGACCGCGCGTAGCCCTCTTGGACCGCTCGGGTGGGGAGTGCGTCTCGACGCGCCCGGCCGAGTCGCGCTCGCTCTCGGTGCCGCCAGCTCTCTGCACGTCTCGGACGACGTCGGTCGTTCCTTCGAGATCGCGATGCCCGACGCCGACCGCGCCGCCGCGATACTCAACGAGTCTCTATAGCGCTGAGGCTTCGATGACCGAAGTCTCAGCAGCCTCCTCCCGCCGCGCGGGATGACTTACGCCGCTCGTGCGGCTCTCGACCACTCGACCCCGCACGGGACAGTCGAGTGCGCCAAAAAACACAAATCGGAGGATGCTCTTGGCAATCACATTGAAGAAGCGCACGACCGCCGCGATCGGAGTGGCTGCGGCCGTCGCCCTGGGCGCGGCAGTTGTGACCCCGCCCGCCATCGCCGCTGAGATCGCACCGGCGTCGGAGGGCGTCACTGCGACCGACAGCGGACGCGACCTGTTCAGCGCCATGTACTTCGGTGTCGGCGACATGGCTGCGCAGTTCGACGCAGATCTCGGCGACCCGGCGTACTCGGCTTTCCGCGAGAGCGTCGGCGAGCTCGGGCCGGATCTCGCAAAGGTCGAGGGGGTGCTCGATGCCCTCGAGGCGAAGGATGCAGACGTCTTCGCGGACTTCCACACCGAGATGACGTCAGGTGATGTCCTCCGAGTCGAGGCGGAGTTCGTCGACGCGGCCGAGGCACTGAGCACCGTTTCAGACGAGCTGAACTTTGCGGACGAGTCAGAGGGCGCCCGCGTCGCGCCCGGTGACGTCACGCCCATGGCGGTCGTTCCGGTCTTCGTCGTCTGGGTCGCCGTCGCGGAAGCGGCCGGAGCCGTGCACGCTCTCACCCTCGCGGTGCAGATGAACCTGGCCTGGACGGAGAACGTCGCGTGGTCGGCGGCCGGCTCGACCGGACTCGAGACCGAGAAGGGCATCGTCGGACTCACCGAGACGCTCGACGCGTACTGATACACAGCAGATCGCTTGTGGGGCAGTCGTCAGGCTGCCCCACAAGCCGGCGCGAAAGAGTTCCGATGAATCACATGAAGGTGCGACACCTGGTCGTTCCCACCGCTGTCGTCGCGGTCGCAGCCGCATACTCCGGTCTGGCCTCCATCGGCGAGACTGTCCTCTCCCTTCCCGGCCTGGAGGCGAACCGGGCCAACATCATGGCGGTCGCCCCGCAGGGCTGGTCTTTCTTCACCAAGTCCCCGCGCGACCCGCAGGTCGAGCCGTATCAGGTGTCGGACGCGGGGCTGACATCCATCGCCGGTTTCCCGAACACGAGAGTGGAGAACGCCTTCGGGCTGAGCCGTGAGGGGCGCTCACAAGGAGTGGAGACGGCCCTCCTCATCGGCGACGAGAACGCCGACGCCTGGGTCGAATGCTCCTCGCCGGATCTCGCCGTCTGCTCGGACGAGCTGATCGCGGCGGAACCGGTGAAGCTCGACAACGCCGTCCCCTCCCCGACGATCTGCGGCGAGGTCGTCATCGTCCAGTCCATCCCCGTGTCGTGGGCGTATCGCAACCACACGGAGCAGACATCGATCGCGCAGAGCGGATTGCATGCGGAGGTCTCCTGTTGAGCGCGATCGACCGCATCCGCCTTCCGCAACCGGTCATATGGACGCCGCTGCTCGGACTCGTGCGCTCGCTCGTCGCACTCGGTGGTCTGATCACCGTCGCCTTCACTCGCGAGGACTTCCTCTTCCGCCCGGTGAGCGGCGTCGGCACCTACCCGCTCTGCACGCACGTCGACCAAGCGGGACTGTTCTGCCTCGTGCGCGACGACCTCGCGTTCGGACGCATCATCTGCATCGCCGTGCTGATCCTCGTCATCAGCGGCTTCCTGCCGCAGGTGACAAGCGTGCTGCACGCGTGGGTGGCGTTCAGTATCGCCTCCAGCATCTCGATTCCTGAGGGTGGCGACCAGATCGCCGCTATCCTCGCACTCCTGCTGGTACCGATCTGCCTCGGCGATCCCCGGGTGAACCACTGGATGCCCGGTCGCCGCGGAACGCGACTGATCGGAGTACGTACCGGAGCTGCTGTCGTCTTCCTGGTCGCGGCGAAGGTGCAGGTCGCCGTCCTGTACTTCTACTCCGGAGCGGGCAAGCTGTTCCAGACCGAATGGGCGGAAGGAACAGCGCTCTATTACATCGGCCAGGGGTTCTTCGGGTCGAGCGGACTGTTCCTGCAACTCATCGTCTTCTTCACCTCCATCCCACTCGCCCTTTTCGTGCTGACGTGGGGAACGATGGCGCTGGAGATCGCGCTCGCGGCCCTTCCGCTGCTTCGAGGACGACTCCGGGTCGCCGTCGCGCTGCTGGGTGCGGCCCTGCATCTGGGAATCATCGTCTTCATCGGACTCTGGAGCTTCCAGATCACGATGTTCGGGGCACTCATCCTGTTGGCAGTCCCGCTGGTCGCGCGGCCGTACAGCGAAGGAGCGACATTCGGATCGCTTCTTCCTGCGCGAGCGAAACGGATGCGGTCTCACACGCAGCCGCATGGCGAATCATCGCGCTCGGCGCCCGTGACCCATGCCCCGTCCCCCAGTGACACCGGGCGCCAGTCGGCCGCGAGTGCGCCTTCCGCGTCAGCGACGGACTCGCTGGCGATTCCCCCATCCGGCGACTCGATACACCGAAGCGCAGGCGCCGCCGAGGCGGTCAGCGGCCCGCCCCCTCGATAGCCTGTTCTCATGCCCCGTCCTCGTAGTGAAGCCGCACGCCGGTCCGTGCTCGAGGCGATGCGCGCTGCCGTCGTGGCCGGCACCTACGAGGTCGTGACGATCGAGGGGCTGGCCGAGACCGCCGGAGTCGCGAAGCAGACGATCTACCGCTGGTGGCCGTCGAAGGCGGCGATCCTCGGCGAGGCGCTGCTCGAGGGAGACCTGCCCGGCGCCGACCCCGTGGTCGCGATGAGCGACGACATCCGCGTCGACCTGCATGCGTGGTTCTCGGCGATGTCCGCCGGCATGGAGCGGCCCGAGGGGGTGGCGCTCGCCCGGGCGCTGATCGCGGTCACCGCGACTGACCACGAGCTCGGACTCGCGTTGAACGAGCGGCTTGCGGCGCCGATCCGCTCATGGGTCGCGGAGCGCATCGCGCGTGGACAGTCGGCGGGCGAGATCCGTGCCGATGTGGATGCCGACGCCATCGCCGACCAGCTCATCGCCATGGCGTCGTATGCCGCGCTGATCGGTCAGCCGTTGAGCGCGAAGCGCGTCGACGAGACGGTGACGCGCTTGCTGCGGGGGATCGCGGCCTAGCGACGGGTGCTTACGGCGTGCAGTAGGCGACGATCGCGTCGGTCGCGGTGCGCAGCTGGGTGGATGCGGCATCCACGCCACTGACGTCACCGGTGATCGCCTTCTCGCCCTCGGTGGCGAACGCGTCGATGCTCGTCGCCCACGAGTCGCGGAGGGTGACGAACTCCGCGGGACCGTCGATGCCTCGGATCTTCTCAGCGACCGTCTTCACCTCGGCGAGAGCCGCCTGCGCGGCCTCGGGCGTCGGCGAACTGAAGCTCTCGATCACACCGCTCACCTGCACGGCCTGGGCCGCGACCTGACCGCACGCCGCGATGGTCGACGCCTGAGAGCATCCGGAGAGCAGCAGGATGCCGACGGCCAGTGTCGTGAGCGCGGGGAGCTTCTTCATGCGTGCCACTGTAGGCGGGGGAGATGTGAGGACTACTGCCAGCCCCAGGCGGGGCCGACGAAAGTCACGGGCTTGCCGGCGGCTTCTGCGTAGGCGCTCTCTCGGAGCGTCGATTCGCCGTAGTCCTCGCCTCGGTTGACCACCATGACCCGATCGGCCAGGTCGATCCGCCGCAGGTGCAGCTCGCCGAGTGCGGCCTTCTGCTCGTCGGTGATCGGTCTATCGATCTCGGTGGGCATGAGCACGATGATGCCCGCGAGGGTCAGCGACTGGCTGACGATTCGCATGTCCTCGGCGAACTGCATGGAGCCGCAGATGCAGACGATCTCGGGACGGGTGGACATGGGGTCAGTCTTTCATTGAGTGAGTCGTGCGCTCCGGAGCCCCATGCTCGTCGACGGCGATGACACGACTACAAGCGCGAGAGGCGTCACTGTTCGTCAACAACCAGGATCGGGTTGAACTACCAGCCGAAGGAGAATCAACTTAGTGATTCCCGTTCGGTCGGCATTACGTCGCTACACATGACCTATCATCGCCAGAATGCAAACCAGGGGCACTATAGGAAACGCGCGCCAACGGCGGCCGGAGGCTACACCGTCGATGACCAATGGGCTGTAGGGCGTTGAGACCAGGGACGCGTCACCAGACCCCGCCGTCTTTCCATTTCTGTTTCAGTTCATCTTCGATGATCTGTTCGGTCAGCTTGGCTTGGTTGTCGAGTGAGAACTTCCCGCCGAAGTTACTCCGCAGGAAGCGAATCGCAGGAAGAAGCAGATAGCGGACGGCCGCCGGATGCCTCCAGAGATCGGCGGACGTGACCAACCCTGCAATCGCGACCACCGTGAGCTTCTCCTGCACAGGGAGTGGCGAGCTGGCCAGCGCCGTAGCCAAGGTGTCCGCTGCGACGTTGAAAGCAGCAGGGAGCGCCACTTCCTTGATGGTTTTGACCGTGTTGCCGGATCTCGCGCGAGGGTGGCGTGCTTCATCGAAGACAGTCGACTGCGTGCCCGGGAAGTTGGCAATATCCATGGCGGTGGGTGCTGGTGCGGGCCGGGCTTTCGCGCCGGCGCCGAGAGCCGCGGCGAGCGCGCTGCTCCAGAAGAACCCGCTCGCTTCGTCGTGTTGTCCGGAGAGGCGCTGAACCTGATTCGCGACGCTCCTCCAGCTCGTGTGGCAGGTTACTGCTTCCAGGAGCGGAAGCCAGCCAACCTTACCTGAGAGGGGTATCGAGTGAACGATGCGCAGGACGTCTCGAACGGCCACGTCGACAATCCGTTGCTCGCTCTGTGAACGTTGTTTTTGCGCGGTTGCAGACGCGATCGGTTCCCACAGTCTGCGCGTCGCTTCGCTGCTGGTCGGATCGATTGAGATTGTACGGAACGCCGAGCCGAACAGCTTCGTGAGTTCTCGATCGAACTCAGGAGGCGTCTTCGCTGATTCGAAGGCGGCTACCAAGATGTTGCTTTGATGCATCATCCCCGAGCAGTCGCAGTCGCATCCCACCTGGGCGGCACGTTGGCATGCCGGGTTGTGATTGCTCGGAGCTGGCTGCATCGTGTGCGTCATTCGGTTCTCCCGTCATTGGGTTCAGCCACCAGGTTGGCTGGCAGGAGGTCGCTGTACTCCTCGCGCACGTACGCGAGTCCTTCGACGATGGAGGGATCGTGTTCCAAAGCTGACGTAACGAAGTCCAGCCGTCGCCGGTTCTCGTCAATAAGATCCCGCCAGCGACGCACGAAGGCGCGCACTTGAGGGCGTCCCGCTTTGGGCGCAGGTGCTAAGAACTGCCCTGTATCGCGATAGTCAGCATGAATCCGGTCATCGACCAGATCGTCGTAGTCGGATCCAATGAGCATGAAGTCCCAAGACGCGCGATCCGTCGCGAACGCCGGCGTGGTGCGCACAGCATTGGCGTAACCCTCCACCTGGTTGAGCTCGGTCTGCGTGAGCGTCACGCTCGGCGCCTTCAGCTCGATCACTAAGTGCCTGACGTGGTCGTGTTCTTTGTACTGCGCCGCAAGGTGGAGATCAACGCGGCCGCTCGTGCCATCCCAGCGTTTGACGGGCGTCACACCTTTCGTGGGAAGCTCCTCCAGCTTGAGGTGGGTGCGTACGAGCTGCGTGAGCCCACGTTCGCTGCTCATGAGGTGGTAGCTCTCGCCGAAGATCCAGAGCTCGTGCTCAAGAATCTTGTGCAAATGGTCTCGTTCCCCGACTTCTTCAGAGTCGTCGGGGTTGAAGAGTAGGTGTTCGAGCCCGGCAAGGAATTTGTGCCGGTTCGCGATCATGTTGGCTGATCGGATAATTGCTGACAAAGAGGTCTCGCTCAGAAGCTTCGTGAGCGTGTCGCGATCGACATCATTGAGGGCCACAACCTCGTGCAGAATTGTCGTCAGTTTGTCGGGGTCGTGACGGATCGCATCGCGGAGGAGCTCCAGGGTGAGCTGCGCTTCCTTCCTGGTCTTCGAAATGTGAGGAACCAGCGTCCCGGAGACAACATCGAACACTGCCCGTTCAGCACGCTCCGTCTCGTTGGACGGTTCACTCTTGTAGGGGTAGATGCCAGTTTTTTTCCAGCGTTCGACCTGCTCGCGGCGGCGCTCCCGTCGTCGCGAGTTGAAGTGATCGCGAATCGCCGTCCTCGCCGCAGTCCACAGTTCCCCGGTGCCGTCAGGAGCCAAATCCCCAAGTCCGAGCAACGCGAGCTCATCGAGGCCGAGTCCATCCCATGTGACGTACGCGGAGTACGTGAATTGAGTGTCGAAGCCGGTTCCGGAAGTCTCCACAGGGAAGTGATCGGCGTCGGGTCCGAAATAGACCGCCCGGTGCTTACCAGTTCTCCACTCGATAACTCGCACAGACGCGGTCAGGGAGCCATCAGCACCGAACAGGAAAGGAATCGTCGTATCTTGCGCGATCTCCTGGGACGGATCCAGCGTCGAACCGTCGTAGGAGATCGTGAGCGACGTGTCATTCAGCAGCAGTGGGGCGAAGTGGGAGCGAAGAGTTGGCACGACTTCGTCGGCGTCGAGTGCGCTGAGCGAGCGCTGTTCGTCGTTGTGCGCGGTCACGGTCGTGCCCGTCGATGCTGATGTGGAAGGACTAGCGTCCCAGCGGAACCGATCTCGGTTGCTCCGGCTTCCAGTGATGGTGACCTGTTCACGCATGCCGATCGCGTTGTCGCTCACGCTGGTCCAGCTCACGCGAGAGCCGAGCGCAAAGACCCGAAGTCGCCCTTCGCCGAGCTTGCCGTGAAGGTATCGCTTGCCAGTCTTGGACTTCTCGCTGAGAGCTTTCCAGGAGCCGCCGATGCGACCGAAGGTTGATGCGACCTCCTCAGAGGTGACACCGTGCCCATCATCTTGAACGTGAACGTTGTCTATTGCATCCATCGCGCTACGTTCCAGAGTCACCGTCACCGAAGTCGCTTCGGCATCGATCGCGTTCCACACCAGCTCGACAATCGCCCGCACGGGATCGCTTTCGTGTGCAATGCGCGCAACGTGATCGTCGCTGGCAGTCAGAACAAGATCTTCCATGAACTCAGGGTAGTGGTGGCTGCCGACGGTCCCGGATCAGTGGCGACCACGTTTCAGTCATGAAAAGAGAGCCGCACCCTGGCAAAGAACTCGTAGTTGTCGACGCCAGGACGGGCTCCCGTCAGGTGGTGCGGCTACGCGCCAATCAGGTCTGCAATCACACTCGCCGGCACGTGCGTGATCGAAAGCCTGCTCCCGATACCCCTGACGATCAGCACATTGCCTCGCAGCGCAGGAAGCCTCCGAGACTAAGAATCCCGGCTCCGCCGAAACTGTGTTGCCCGCTGATTGACCGGTAGTCCTTTGTGGCGGTCGCGAGCATCAACGAAGAGGGTCACCCCGGGCTTCTTCGACATCCACTGGCACGACGAGGTCTGCGACGAGCATTTGGATCGCGACCAGCGACACCCCGGCGGCATGGAACAGCTTCTTCGTGGACCTCGCCGCCCGCAGGCTCGGCGGGGTCCGCCTCGTCACCAGCGAGGTACACACCGGGCTGGTCGAAGCGAGCGCTGCGAACCCGCCTGACGAGGTCGGGCAACGCTGCCGCACGCATTACGCAGCGAACCTGATGAGCGCCTGCCCGAGAAGCATGTTGCCGGTGGCGAACGAACTACTTCTGGACTACGTCCATGGCAATCTGCACGCCGCGCGCGATCACCTCGACAGCGCCGGGACAGATATCCTCAGGTTCGCCGGCGGTAGATCCTGACGAGCATCCTGAACGGCCGGCGCCAGACCGGGCAATCGCAGCGCCCTTCCGGGGTTCGCACCCACTCCCAATGCTGGCGTGTTGAGACGAGCGAAGACTCACTACCTGCTCCAGGCGAGCGGCAATGACCTGAACGGCATGGCGGTGTTTCTTGACGCTGGCATCGACAGTGTTGACGCACTGTTCGATGACTTCAATCCTGGTGTGCACCGCGCAGCGGGCCGGTTTGATTTCAACCAGCTTTGGTGATCAAGCGACGGGTTGAGGGAGTCATCCAGGCTTCGCATTGCATCGCCGTCTAACTGATAGTTGACGACACCAGGGCGGGCCTCTCCAGCCCACCGCATCTCCGTAGGTCGTCTACTGCACCGACCATCCACCATCGGATGCCAGCACGGCACCGCTGATGTTCACGGCGTCGTCCGACAGCAGGAACGTGATCGATGCGGCGAGGTGCTCGGCGGTGGCGACAGTCGGGATCGCCTGCTGGAACGGGGCCAGGCGACCGGAGCCGTACTCCGACATGTTCGGGGGCATCGGGATGCCGGTGGCGACGCCGCCCGGGGCGACCGAGTTCACGCGGATGCCCTTCGGCCCGTACATGAACGCCGCCGACTTCGTGACGCCGATGATGCCGTGCTTGCTGGCCGTGTAGGCGTTGCCCGACGCATTGCCGCGCAGGCCCGCTTCGCTGGCGACGTTGAGGATCGAGCCGCGGCCGGCTTTCTCCATGATCGGCAGCACCGCGCGCATGAGCTTGAACGGGGCGGTGAGGTTGATGGCGATGACGCGGTCCCAGACGGCATCCGTCGTCTCGCCTGCGGGAGAGAAGTCGTCATTGATGCCGGCGACGTTCGCGAGGGCGTCGATGCGGTCGCCCGCGGCGGCGATGACGGCGCCGATCGCGTCCTGCGTGGTGAGGTCGCCGGCGACGGTGGTGATGTCGGCATCCGGCAGCTCGGCCTTCAGGGCGTCGAGCTTGTCGGCGGCGATGTCGGAGGCGATGACGCGTCCGCCTTCGCGGGCAATGCGGGACGCGGTGGCCTTGCCGATTCCGGATGCTGCGCCTGTGACGATCACGGTCTTGCCGGCGAAGCGTCCGGTGGTGGGCTTCTCGGTCCAGCCGCTCTCTTCTGTGGCTTCAGGGATCTCGCCGTTGTTGGCTGCGCGCACGAGGTCGTCGACGACGGACTGCGGCATCGCGCCCTGGCTCATCGCGACGAGCTGCTGCAGCGGCAGGCCGAGCACGGGGGTGAGGAGCTCGGGGTCGGCGCCCGTCTGCTCGAAGAGTGCGCGGATGAGTGGCCCGCCGGTCGGGTCGTTCAGCCAGTCGCCGATGGTGGAGTGTGCGGTGAGGGCCATGGGGTGCTCCTTGAGGCTCGGGTTTCGCAACGGTGCGTCTTGTTACTGATCATGCTACTCGCACAGTCGACCGACCGATGGCGGCCGCGCCTCTCGGCCTATGACCCGGTCAAGTGCTCCCGGATTCGTGTTCGCAGCGCCGAGTCGCACACGTACACGTACGTCCCGAGCATCCCGCGAGTGAGCAGCACGCCATACACGTTCTGGATGAAGACAAGCAGATCGTCATCGGTGAAGCCATGTCGGAAGCTCCCCGTGCGGAGCTTGCCCATCTTGTCTCGATAGTCCTCAGGGCTGGCAACTAATCGACCGGAAGCATCCAGGCGCAAATCCGGTCCGATAATCACGCCGGCGTAGTTCAGGTCGTAGCCCTGCACAGTATGAATAGAGCCGACCTCTTCGAGTGATCCGGGCGAGTTGATCCAATCCTTATCTATGCTGTTCCACCGCAATCGCTCGCCATCGAGCTCGATATCGAACTCGGCAGGTTCGCTTCGCTTAGGGTTCGACACCCAGTCCCATGCGTACCCAGCGACGAGCCGCGACAGGCCGACCTCAGCATCCTTCTGGCGTATAGCCGCACGCATTTTTCCGAGGTCGTCGAAGAAGCGCAGGTCGTACTCGCCCAGATCAGGCAGTGGAGGGGCCTCGCCGCGCAACATTCTTCGCACGAACTCGACGTAGTCTGCGCCGGCGTGCACGCGCATCTGGGTCGTCAACCGGAAGTGCCTATGCTCGTCCTTCGCGTTGCGCACGACCTCGCTGAGGGTCAAAGGCGACAGGTCGTGAGGCCGCACGCTCTGCGCGGCATCGATTAGCAGTAGCTGGTGTTTCGACCGTGCCTTGATCCAGTCGAGCTGAGTGCGGTCTAGAGAATCTTCGCCGAACAGCCGCACGTTGATATCGCTGAACTTTTTGTTCAGTGGACCAGAAGGCTGATTCGAGCGCTGATTCAGTCGATGCGTCTCGTCGACGAGAACGAGATCGAAGTCAGCGTCAGCGTCTCCTACCTGGAACGCAGTGAGAACCATTTCGGGATCGAGCTTGGGGGTCTTGCGGAACACCCGCTGCACTGATTCGCGGAGCGACTGTTGCGGGATGACTAGTGCCATGCGCAGGCTCTTCAGCATCTCGCGATTTTCTGGGACGAAGAACTCGGAGAACATCGAATCCGGCTCGATGTCGATGGCGGCGTAGTCGCGGATGTCCGCAAGGAGCTTCATGAGGAAGATAGCGATGATCGTCTTGCCGGTGCCAGGATCTCCTTGCACGACGAGAGTCGACCGTTCGTGGGGGTGTGCGAGGTCCTCGAGTAGGCCGTCGACGATGTCGCTGACCGCGATCGCCTGATCGTCGGTGAGCGCCTTGAACGGCGACAGCTTGAACAGGTCGGAGTTCTCGATCTGCGGGATGCTCCGCGTGAACAAGCCTTCGGCCCGCAAAGCTTCGAAGACCTCACGAAACGACTCGCGATAAAGCTCCCGGTCGTAGTACTGCGCATCGCTGAGGCCGTCATTGCCGTTAAGGATACTGAACTGGCCGTCGCCGGAGAACCAGCGAATGAGGTGCGATTCCAGGTCAAGACAGACCGACTTGTTGAACTTCTCATCGATCACGACTCGGATGCTGTTCAAGCCGGCCTCACGCTTCGGCCCATCGAGGTGCTGACGCATGCGCTTCTGTGCGCTCGTGGTCTCGCCGACGTAGAGCTTGCGAGAGCCAACGAGCAAATAGACGACCGGCCAGTTCGTGTGTCGCGCGTCCGCCTGCGCCCAGGTCGCGACTGCTTCCCGTGTGAATGCGAGGTGACGGATATCGGTCATAGTTCCGTGTACTTGGTCATGCGGCCCTTTGCGAGCTCGACCGGATACTTCGCGGCCGTCTTCTGTAGCTTCGCCATCACGATCTCCTCGAGGTCCACACCGAGTTTGTTCGCGAGGTGGATGCAGTAGGTGACGACGTCGGCCAGTTCCTCCTCCACATGACCCTGATCGGGCTCCGCGCCCCACTGATAGCTCTCGAGAAGCTCGCCAGCCTCGATCGAAATGCTCTTCGCAAGGTTCTCCGGAGTGTGGAACTGATCCCATTCGCGCTCCGCGACGAAGGCGCGAAGGCTTGAAACCGTGGCTCGAGGGATTAGTGAGACGCTCCGCAGCTCGGTAGCTCCCAGCAGTTCTATGAGTGTGCGCGCTCCGAGTACGCCTTCCAATTCGGCGAAAAGCGCATCGAATCGAGCTGTGACGTCTTCGTCGTCAAAATCGCGGACGGACTCAGATCGCACGAGAGAGGCGTAGGACGAGTACAGCTCATCAAGGTTCGCTCGCTCGGTTTCCCCTAGGGGAGATTCCTTGTCTCCGAGTGAGAACTCGAACACCCGCTTCTCGTACGCAACGGTGAACGCCATTTCTACGCCTGCGCGCATGCCGTTCGCCAGGATGCTCCGCAGTGCGGGTTCCTCAAGCCAGTTCTCCCTGAGCGCAGCGCTCATCATTCGGTCCGAGTCATCGGCGAGCCCGGCTTCTCGGAGCTCGTGCGCGAGGTAGTGGAAGTAGCGCGTGACACGCTCTTCGCGGTCCTCATAAGAGACCATGGAGAGCCTTTCAAGTGAGAGGAGTGAATCAGATGGAGTGACCAGCTCTTCGAGAAGACCAAGCCGTTCAGCCGTCGCTACCCGATTCTTCCGTCTGTCGATCCTGATGATCAAGACGCGATGACGGTCGCACATCTCGCAGGTGGTCAAGCTCCGAACTGATCGTCATGGCCGCTTCAGCTGGAGGGGTGTGCTCCCATACCCGAATCACGGTCCACCCGAGATGTTCGAGCGATTCAGTCGTCGCGCGATCCCTCTCGATATTCCGTTGCAACTTCGGTTCCCAGTACTCGCGATTCCGGACGGGGATCGTCGCATGCAAGGGGCACCCGTGCCAGAAGCAGCCGTCGATGAAGACCGCCAACTTCGCACGCGTGAACGCCATGTCGACTTTTCGTCGACGGTTCGAGGGGTCAACGGTGAAATCGACTCGATAGCGATAACCGGCGGCATGAAGTATCCGACGTACGGCAAGTTCCGGCCGCGTGTCGCGTCTCCGGTTGGACCGCATGGATCGTGCGACCCCCGGAGTTGACGCCCATGAGCCGGAATCGGACACCGAGTCCATAACCGCGGCGCTCAGGGCGTGTCGACGATGGGCTTGTCGGCGTCGTCCCCGTCTCGTCGCACGCGGAAGCCGATGCGGCCCCGTGGCGCGGAGGCGTACGGCATGGCGAGAGAGATCAAAGTGGCGACGCTCTCGGGCGGGATACTCGTCGGCCAGTTCGCTCGCTTGACACGGTCGGCATCTGCACGGCCATAGGCGCTTCCCCCGCTCTTTTCTTCGTCGGTGAGCTCCGGATCGTAGGCGAAGGTGAGGAGCAAGGCGCCTCGCGTGGGCGTCGACAGCATCTCGGCAGTCGGGCCCGCGGGAGTGAGCCGACCCTCGAGCCGTGCGATCTCTTGCAAGGCAGCACGATGGCGGCGCTCGCTACCCGCATACCCCGGTCGATCTGTGCGTCGCTGGCGCTCGCTGATCGACAGTTCAACCCCGTCGACAGCTCGTCGATATGTATCGCCCAACTCCGGCGCGATGATAGCCCAATCATCGAGTGTCCCCTCGGCAGCGGCCGTCTCGATCATCCTGATCGTCGGACTCAACTGATCGGGGACGTAAAGCCTGATCTCTCGAAGCGCTGCGATGACTGCGTCGTTCGACACGATGGCGTAGCGCCCGTCGAACTCCGTTCCGTTGACGCCGTAGAACTTCTGCGCGGCGGACGAAGATGCGAGCAGTGGTCGCACAGCGGCCAAGTTCTTTGCGTTCGTCACTCCATCGCCGCGATCATCATGGGAGTTGAAATCCTTGACCGTGCCGCCTTCGCCCTCATACGCGAGTTCTGCGTTGTACATCTTGTTGCTGCTGGTCGGCTTGAGCCACGGGAACTGCTGGAAGACGAGTGGTGGCACGTGGATCGGCCGCACCGCGGGCCGACCGTCCTCCTGAATCTCAGCGAACTTCCGCAGCTGGGCGCGGAATGCTTCCTCATCCTCGATGATCGAGGTGAAGGCATCGTAGAGGTCGTAGGACTTCCCGCGCCCGTCGACGATGTTGCGCGCGATGTAGAGACGGACGAGATCGCCGTAGCCGGGGCGGTAGCCGAACCAGCGCCCCATCTGCATCAGTGTGTCTGCCGCGACCGCCTTACGGCGGTAGTAGGAGATCGTGAGGCCTTCGACGGTGAATCCACGGCTCAGCTTTGCGCCGCCCACCATGATCCGCCAGTACGGACGACGCTGGAAGTCCATTGCGTCGTAGTCGCTCTCTTTGGTGCCATTCACGACCACCACAGGGTCGCTGTCCGCGGTGATCGCGTCGACTGCTTCGCCGATGAACACCTTGAGGTCGTCGAACCGCTCGGGCAAGGGAAGGTCGATCCATTGGGAGCGGGACTCGTTAACCCTGAGAAAGTCCTCGTCGAACAATTTCCGGACCCGCGAGAGGCCCGCCGGGCTGCTGTAACCAGCTGTCGACCACACGTCGCGGAACTTCTCGGCGAGATCCGCCTGATCCGAAGTCTTCACCGACTCGTGGACAAGCATGGTGTGATGCCGGTACGAGAAGGAGTCGCTCACCGACTCGCGCCACTTCTTGATGGCGCCGCTGAGGACGAAGGCGTCGATGGCCTCGAGGATCTCGGACTCCTCGGCAGAAGGGTCGTGGTCTCCGTCGGCCTTGAGGTCGCGTACGAAGGCTGCCTCGTTCGAACGGCCAGGATCCCCCTTGTCCTCATCGGGCAGCCCACCGAGGTCATGAAAGTACGTTCCGCCCATGTACTGAGAGGACGGTTCAAGGCTGACGAGGAAGTCTTTCGGGAAGAGGTCTTCGGAGTCCTCCGGCGAGATGAAGACGTTCGCGAAGGGCGTCGCCGTGTATCCGACATACTGCGCTCGAGGAAGCTCCCGGAGGAGCTCGGCGATCAGCTTGTTGATGGTCGAACGCCTTTTCACCTCTGCAGCGATCTCTGCCTTGGAGCGCGGGTTGATCGTGTTCACCGAGGCCTGATCGGCTTCGTCGTCGATGATGAGTGCGGGGATCTCGCGGCCGTCTGCGCGGATGTTCTTGAGATCGTGGAGTAGATTCCGCAGCGACGACGTATTTTTTTTCATCACAGCGATTCGTGCATCGACTGAGAAGATGTTCTCCGGCGCGTAGACGGGCTTGCCCTTGTCGACAAGCTCTCCCGTGCGCCGGAAGTCGAGCACGTCTTTCCCGAGGCGGAGCTTGCGATAGTCCTTCCCGACGGTGGTGAGTCGCTTGATCGACGGAACCTCCGGAAGAGAGTGCACGTCCTTGCCGTGCTGCAGAAACTTGCCATCTTCCCAGTCGGAATCGTTGGTGCTGATGTAATCGATGTCTCGGATCGCTTCCGCATCCGTGGGGTCCACGCCGTCGAGGATGTTCTCCTCACCGATTAGCTCCATATCCAGTCGACGCTGCGTCTGTCCGCGGAGCAGTTCGATGGTGCCCGTGAGCACGATGACGAGTCGGTAGCCCGAATCGATGGCTTTGGCGACGATACCCGTGAAGTTGGCGGTCTTTCCGCTCTGCACATGGCCGACCACGAGGCCCTTGGTCTGATAGCCCTCGGGTGCACTGGGATCGGCGAGTCGCTGAACGATCTCGCTCGTGGAGCGGTCGAGCGTCGCGAGCGCGTCGACGTCCCAGCCCTTCTTCTCGAGCACACCGCGATAGGCGCGCCAGTAAAAGTCGTGCGAGCTCTTGCGTCCCTCGTCGTACCAGGGCGTCCAGTGATTCGGGTCGACGATCATCGTGTCGAGCTGGGATGCGCTGGGGAACTCGTCGTCCAGTCGTTCGCGCGCATCGTTCGAGAGCTCGAGGAGTTCGTATATTCGCTCTCGACGATCGGGGGTGGCAGCCGCCGTGCCCTGCGCCCACTCCGGAGAGGTGACCGCGTCCCACACAGCAAGGGCCATATGCATGGCCCTTCGTGTGGGATCGTTCAGCGCATCGACGGTCACCGCAGCAAGAACTTGCTCCTCCGACGGGGCGATGTCCGTCTTGCGGAGATCTGTACTGACCAGGAACACCAACTCATCCGGCCCCGTGTCCCGGATCTGATCGAGAACTTTCTTGGTAGATGCAGCGATGCGAGCGTCGGCGCTGTCGTTCATGCGGGTGCCTCACAGAAGTCGGCGAGCGGGAAGTCGACGGAGGAGTGGTCAAGATCGGTCACGTTCACACGGTAGGTGACGCTACTGACATGGGGTCGCCTCGGCACGACTTTGTCGAGGCGTGCGGAGGTGATCGCCGGGAACTCGTCGTCCACGAAGTACGCCCGTGGCGTGGAGCGCAGCGAATAGGCGACTTTGTACAGGTCGGCATCTTCCGGATGCCATCCCAGCCCTTCCAGCGCAGCGTCGAAGGTTCGAAGCGTTTGATTGAGCAGTGATCGCACCTCGCCGATGAGGTCCGGAAGGGTGAATCCTGTGTCGGCGTTGCCAGCGCGGGTCACCTGGATGGAGACGAGGTGCAATGGCCTGCCCGGCGACGGCTCGAGTTGCGTGTCAGACCCGATGAGGTGGGTGCGGGACTCAGATTTCGTCGTCTTCACTTCAGCATCGAAATCGATGAAGGCGAAGTCGTGCTCCTCCGCAAGCGGACCCATCCAGGATCCGATGGCGGCCGTCTCGTCCGTCGCCTCGACGGCGTGACGCAGAACGAGGAGCTCTCCGATCAGCCCGAGTTCCTTCTCCTCCGTGAGACGTCGACGACTGGCTACGAGGTCCTTGAGTGCGAAGACCGCCTCTGATACTGAGTGCCGGAACGAGGCGCCGGCGCGCAACTGATCGACGACGGATTCGATCAGGACGTATCCCTCGTAATGCATGTCGCGAGCATCGACGGTAAGGCGGAACCACTCCTGCTCTCCCTGCGAGACTCGCGCGAAAGACAGCCGCTCGAACGCCGTCACTTCGGGATCCGGGCCCTCCGCTGGAGTCATCAGTTCGATCTCGTTGCGGCTCGGATCGATCTGCATTCGAACGAACGGCGACTGCAACAGGGGGAAGGCCGTCTTGACGCCGAGGCGGAAGTAGTCCTCGACGGTTCTCGGATCGAGGTGGGTAGGGTGCTCATCGCTCGTCGTCATGATCTCTCCACTCCTTCGCCTGCTTTTCGGACTCATCCCGCACGGCTGCGGTCAGTAGCTGATCCCATGCCTCGAGCTCGGCCGTCTCCCGCGAACCGAGATACGAGCCCTCGAAGTACTTGGCGAAGAGCAGCATCAGCAAGTCTTCACCAGTGAGGCGTCCTCGCTGGGCTCACTTTCCGCGAGCTCGACCGACTCGGAGAAGGCTTCACGCATGCTCGGGCTCACCTCTTTGCCAGGTGGGACGACGGCGATGGGTTGCTTGACAAATGGACTACTCCCTCGACGACGACTGTCTGCGATCGTGAGGAACTCTGCGAGGGAGCTGCGATCTTCGGCTTCGAGGGGCAGAGCGACCTCGATGAGCATCTTCTTCGACACGACGGCTCCCTGCAGTGCGGAGGTCGCGGCGCGCGTGCGTTCGCGCACATCCCCCTGTTGGTGTTTCCTTTTCTAGCCTATGGCTGAGCCCTTGACTAACGGTCGCAGCCTGAACCGAATGTCGTGCCCGTTCAGTACGATCAGCGGCATGGACGACTTCACCACGGCGGACGGATCAGAACCGGAACGAGTCGTGCTGCAACCGGACGCGTCCGTGCTCGATGCGTTGGGCCGTGGACACACTCTTACATCCGCGCTCGCGGATCTGATCGACAACAGCATCGACGCGGGTGCCGGCTCGGTCTCCATCATGTTCGTCGTGAAGGACTCGATGATCCGGTCCATTCGTATCGCCGACGACGGGTGCGGTATGACCGCGCATCAGCTCGCCGACGCTATGACGATCGGACGTCGCAGGCAATATGGGTCTTCATCGCTCGGTCATTTCGGTGTCGGCCTGAAGGGTGCATCGCTCAGCCAGGCGAGGGTCCTATCCGTTTACTCGACGTCGGGTCACGCGCAACCCGCGGGGATGCGATTGGCGAAGGGGCAGAGCGGGAACGGCATCATCGCGGACGTCATCGATGCTGATGCCGTGGCCGCGATCCTCCGACTCCGTGGTGTCGGTGCGTCGGGCACGCTTGTCGAATGGACGCACCTCGAATCTGTATCGGTGGCGACGACCCTCCAGGAGCGGAGGCGTTGGATCGAAAGGACTATCCTGCAGGTTCGCGATGAACTCGGACTGACCTTCCATCGCCTGTTGGCGGACGGCCGGGTACGGATCGAACTCGTGGAGATGGACGAAGACAGCGGCGAAACTGGTGCCCCTCGCCGAGTCAGGCCGATAGATCCATTTGGCTTCGACCGCTGGGGCATCAACGGGTACCCGCGTCGGCTGAGCGTGCAGTTGCAGGGCGGAGTCGTGATCCACGCGGATCTTTTCGTCCTGGCCCCAGGAGTCGAGAGCGGTCTTATCGGCAGATCACGCCGCGAAGCCCAAGGCCTGTACATCTACCGCAACGGGCGCTTGTTGCAGTCGGGCGGTTGGGGTGGCTTCCGCTCAGACCTCCCTCCGGATTTGCAGTTGGCGAGGATCGCGATCGACCTGGCCGAGGATGCGCTCGACGCGTTCGTCATAAACCCGGAGAAGCGTGGTGTCATCCTCCGTCCGAGCATCGTGCAGGGGCTGGAGCGAGCGGTCACCGACGGGGTGACCTTGCGGGCGTTCTGGGATGCGTGCCGTGATGCATGGACGCAGTCGAAGCGCCGAGAGATCAGGGCCAGACCCTTCGCCCAGCTGGGAGAGGGTGTCCCTTCGGCGCTTAGCGGGATCGTCGAGCAGACCGTAGGAGTGCGCGAGGGCGACGACGCTGCCGTGTCGTTCGATTGGAAGCTGCTGGACCATGAGCAGCTGTTCGTCTTCGACCCGCCCACTGGGATCATCTGGTTGAACGAGCGGCATCGAACTCGCCTGGAACAGGACGAGGGGAATCTCTCACTGATCAAGACGAGTCTGTTCTTCCTGCTGGAACCGCATGCCGGCAAGGAACGGCTTGCGGCGACTACTGCGGAGCGGCTCGATGCGATGCAGGCCGGAATGGCTGCGAACGTGATCCCGCAGCGCGAAGCTCAGGAGGTTGCGCGCGTGGATCTGCCGATAATCGGCGGCGATCCGAAACTACCGCGAGCGGTGGTCGAGCGCGCCGATCCGGACGAACCGTTGGCAGACCCGCGGGTAGCTCACGTGCACGTGTCAGGCGAAGGCTTGGACGACTTCATGAGAGGTGTTCGCAAGAGCGCACTACTCGAGGCTGAGGAAGAGGTCGCACTTGGTGCCGCGATCGAAGCAGGACTCTTCGCGCGTGAGCGGCTGCTGCAGCAGCATGGTGGTCGAGTGTTCGACCAGGAGACCCTCGACCTAGCGTTCGTCGAACGAGCAGGAAAGCGGGCGCAGGACCGGATGGTGCTGTCGAACGTCCGTCTCGTCATATCGATCGCGCGGAAGTATCAGTACAACGGGCTCGAGCTCGGCGATCTGATCCAGGAGGGGATCCTCGGGCTGATCCATGCCGTGAAGAAGTTCGACTATGCGCAGGGAACGAAATTCTCCACATACGGCACATGGTGGATCCGTCAAGCGATCACCAGGGCGCTTGCGGATAGAGGACGGATGATCCGGTTTCCGGTTCATGTCGTTGAGAAGCTGCCCGAGATCAAGCAGCAGTGGAACGAATCAGAGGGCAGTGCAACCGAGCGTCTGCACGCGGTCGCGGAGCAGCGCGCTGAGTCGGTCGGTGCGATTCGGGGGATCGTCAACAACCTCTACGAGCCGTTGTCGCTTGACTCGACTATCGCGGTCAAGGTGGACAGCGGTTCGTGGATGCCCATTCCCGTCGTCGACGTACTCACGGAGAGCGACGCGTTCGGTCCCGAAGAGTGGGCGGAGCGTTTTGACAAGGTACGCCGAGTCAATGACCTGCTGAGCGCATTGAGTGACCGCGAACAAGCAGTGATGCGGAAGCGATTCGGAATGGAAGACGGGGTCCCGCAGACACTGGATCAGATCGGTGATGCATTCGGCGTCACCCGGGAACGGATCCGACAAATCGAGAAGAAGGCGATCGAGTCGATGCGTCGTTCTGCGGGGATCCTTCCACAGGAGAGCGAGGCGAGGGGCGCACGACAGTCCAGAGACAAGGGGGCCGCTCCTGGGCGCGCTGCCGCGCCGAGGGCAGTCAAGGGAGAAGCGGGAGAGGAAGCGCCAGTTCGTTTCGATCCCGCAGCGGAGGCCGCTCCGGCGGCGGAGCACACCGCGGTCCCTTGGCCGACGATGGTCAGAGTGTTCGGTCTCTATAGCGACGGATGGTCGATTGCGAGAATTGCCGATGCCGTCGACACCGCGGCCGACGACATCGCAGCGGCGCTTGCACGGTGCGTGTTTGATCTCGACGAGGGCGACGTGCGGCCGCTGGCGAGTGAACACGCGCGCACGGCGCTCGGCGTGCCTGAACGAGACCGCATTCATCAACTGCTCACGCAGGGGCTGACGCTGAGTGCAGCGGGCGATCTGACCGACAGCCCTCTTCTGCTTATGGCATGGTCGATCCTCGACAGCGACGAGCGACCCCGACTGACGCGCCGCATGCTGAGTGCGATGCGGCCGCAGGAGGATGCGGCACACCTTGCTCGCGCCTCCGAGCTCAGCTGACCCGCACGGATAGAATTCGAAACCGTGAGTACTATCCGCGTCATAGACCTCTTCGCAGGAGCCGGCGGGCTCACCGCAGGTTTCAAGCAGGCGTCGGCGCGCTTTACGACCGTGCGTGCAGTCGAGTGGGATCAGGCAGCCGCCGCCTCCTATGCTGCGACATTCGGCGAGGGGATCGTCTTCCCGGGGAGCATCCAGGACTGGTTGGAGAAAGAGGACGTGCCGTCTGCGGATCTGATCGTGGGCGGACCGCCGTGCCAGGGATTCTCTACGCTCGGAAAGCGGGACGCGGAGGACGAGCGCAACTCGCTCTGGCGTGAGTACATGGCGACGATCTTGAAGGCGAAGCCAAAATACTTCGTCGTCGAGAACGTCGCCGCATTCGCGAAGTCGCCGCAGTACAGATTGTTCCTGGCGGAAACCCAGCCCGGTGGAGAGCTCGAGGACTACACCTTCCAGCACAGGGTTCTGAACGCCGCCGACTATGGCGCACCACAGGCGCGTAAGCGGACAGTGATCATCGGGCACCTCCGCACTCTGGAGTTCCCCGGATGGCCGGATCTGACGCACCAAGGAGCGCACAAGAGCGTCGAAGCCGCCTTTACCGAGGCGCAGATCCCGACGGACGTCGCGGGCATCGACTTCGTGGACGACCGAACGACCGAGTTCGAGGGCAAGGAGTTCGCGGGGCCGTTCGTACGTGACGAGCTGCACCTTGGTCGGAGATACACGCAACTCTCACTTGACCGGTTCGCCACGATCGGGCCCGGTGGCAATCGCTTCGATATAGCGAAGAAGCGGCCGGATCTGCTCCCGAGGTGCTGGGTGAAGCACACTTCGGGTTCTGCAGATGTGATGGGACGGTTGCGATGGAAAGACCCGGCGGTGACGATACGCACCGAGTTCTTCAAGCCGGAGAAGGGACGCTATCTGCACCCCGAGGCGGACCGTGCGATCACCCACTTCGAGGCTGCGGTGCTCCAGGGGTTCCCGCCCGAACACAAGTTCGTCGGGTCGAAGACCGCTATCGCTAAGCAGATCGGCAACGCGGTGCCGATCCCTCTCGGCGAAGCGATCGCTCGGAAGCTCCTGGAAAGCTTCTGATGGTAATGGGTGATTTTGTCACATTGCAGGGCTTTGTCGATGCTGGAATCTCGGAGCCCTTCATCCGGTCTATACGGTTTCCCCGATTTAAGAATCTACACGGCGGAAGCGTCATCGAGTTTTCGTATCCACTGACTGCGTTGATAGGGCCGAACGGTACTAATAAAAGCACGATACTCCGAGCCCTTCAAGGCTCTCCCAACCAGTACGATATTGGAGACTACTGGTTCGACACCCCCCTCGATCCACTGGACCAGACCAAGGGAGATCCTCACCGATTTATCCATTCTTACCGTCTACCGAGCGGAGCTCACGCTGAAGTGATTAAGGCGCGGGTTGGAAAGTCTTCTCGGGGTGCCGACTACTTCGAAACCAGCGCGCCTAGGCTACGTGACGGAATGAAGAAGATGCCGGATCCCGGGGATTCCTCGGATGAGGCGTATCGAAACAAGACGCGCTGGCGGCCGATTGAAAAAGAGGTTGTGTACCTCGACTTCCGCCAGGAGATACCGGCCTACGACATCCTGATGCATTTCAACTGGCGAAAGCAAGCGAATCAGCCGGACGAAAAGAAGAAGCGGATTCGTAGTCGCGCTCCTCATGTGGATGCTGCCATGAAAGGGCTACAGGCCAAGCATGAGTTGTACGGCGCCAATCGTATTCTCGAACCCGCTGACGAGTTGACCGCGGATGAACTCCGCGACGTGAGTTCGATACTGCAGCGCGAATACTCTTCCGTGCGAATTGTTAAACATGACTTCTTCAATGTGGAGGGGTACACGGCGTCGCTTGCTGTCGACGGCAGGACGTACTCTGAGGCGTACGCCGGAAGCGGTGAGTTTGCGGCGATCATGCTCGTGCGGTCGATATCTCGCGCAACGCCTGGCAGCTTGATACTGCTTGATGAGCCCGAGACTTCTCTGCATCCCGGCGCGCAACGTGAGCTGATGCGATTTCTGGCTAAGCAATGCGTAAAGAACAAGCACCAGGTCGTGCTCGCAACGCACGCCCCGGCTATGGTCGAAGATCTTCCGGACAACGGACGGAAGTTGCTCGATCTCGATTCCGTCAGTGGGCGAGTGCGTGTTGTTGCCCAAGCTGCCACTCCCGCCCAAGCCTTCTCGCGCGTCGGCGGCAGGATCGCCGAGCGGACAATCGTTGTTGAAGACTCGCTGGCGAAGGAAGTCGTGCTTCGCGCAGCACGTCTTCGCGGAATCGACTTCGTTCGATCTTTCTCGGTCCTGCCCGTGCCTGGTGGAGCAGAAACGCTGGTGTCACGCGTCGTGGCGGTGCAAATAGCGCTTGACTCCGACTGTGTCGTGCTCTTCGACGGCGACTGTCGACCGGCGGAAGCGGTTCTCGCCTCAGCGGAGGTGCCCGATGCTCAGCTTCAGGACGAACTGAACAAGGTGGGCCTCAAGGCAGACGTGCTTCTCCGGAATGGTGGAAACGGTCAGCAAGCCGCTCACCTCGCTCAAATCAGACGCCAGGCCCTCGAGTGGGTACAGACGCACGTCGCCTACTTGCCAACGACGTACAACCCCGAGGCGCTCATCCTGGAGATGATTGGTGAACCCCACTCCGGTAATAAGGACGCGAAGGCGCGCTGGGCAAGTCGGACTCGACAGTCTCTCAAGATCCTGGAGGGGGAGAAAGTAACGGGGGAGCAGATCCTATCTGAGCAGGTTCGCGCGTTGGCCACTGTGCCAGATTCCTCGCCTCGGTTGCTCGAGGTGCTGTCGACGCTGGAGGATCTCCTGAATCAGGACTAATTGACCCGCGACGCGGCCGTAAAGAGAAATGTGCCCGGCGTGGTCGCTGTTGAGACGACTAGCGAGGCTCGCTCCCGGAATGCCGCCGCGGGGCGATTCGCTCGGCTAATTGCTCTTCCGCCTCCGCCCCCCAGCACTCCGCGGCGGTTCCGCCCGCAGATGCCCACTGACCTGCCCCATCACTCGAGCGAGCATCTCCACGTCCCCCGCGCTGAGCGACTCGAACAGATGGGTCTTCACCGCCTCAATGTGCCCCGGGAACACCTTCGCCAACACATCCCGCCCTTCGTCCGTGATCGCGACGATGGTGCTGCGCTCATCCTCTGGTGACGGCCCTCTCGTGACGAGCCCGCGCTCCTCCAAGGACTGCGCCTGGTACGTCAGTCCGCTCCTGCTGTACACGACCCCATCGGCAAGATCCGTCATCCTCTGTGACCCATCCGGAGCATCGCCGAGCCGGGCGAGCAGCTGGAACTGCACGTAGCTGAGCTTGCCGACATCGCGCAGCTGCTTCTCGACCGCATGCCGCAGCAGGCTGCTCACCTCTGTGAAGGCGAAGTAGGCCGCGAGCTCCGTCGGGGAGAGGCGAGGGGGTGGTGTGCTCATGAACCCAGTATAGATGTTGCTTCGAATTCGAAGCAGTGCTACGTTCATCCCATTGCTTCGAATTCGAAGCACCTGAAGAAAGGAAAGATCATGAAGGCAGTACGGTTCCACGAAGTGGGCGGCCCCGAGGTTCTGCAGTAAGAGGAGATCGACCAGCCCATCCCGGGCGCCGGCCAGGTGCGGCTGCGCGTCGCAGCATCCGCGTTCAACGCCGCCGACAACGGCATGCGCGCTGGATTCCTGGCCATCCCGGTCGTGTTCCCGCACGTTCCCGGCTACGACGTCTCAGGAACGATCGACGCCGTGGGCGACGACGTCGACGGCTTCGCGGTCGGTGACGCGGTGATCGCCTTCTTGTCGATGGCGACCGACGGCGGAGCGGCGGAGTACGTCATCGCTCCGGCGGATGCACTTGTCGCCGCGCCGACCAGCGTGCCGCTCGCGGATGCCGCAGCGCTCCCGTCAGTCGCGCTGACCGCTCGTCAGGCGCTCTTCGATGACGGCGGCCTCGAGGCGGGGCAGCGCGTGCTCATCGTCGGCGCCGGCGGAGTCGTCGGCAAGTACGCGATCGCCCTGGCGAAGCGTGCGGGTGCGTACGTCATCGCGACGGCCAGCCCGCGCAGCGCCGAGGCAGTGCGCGCAGCGGGTGCCGACGAGATCATCGACCACACCAAGGCCGACGTCCTCGATGCTGTCACCGATCAGGTCGACCTCCTGCTCAACCTGGCTCCCATCGAGCCCGACGAGTTCACCGCCCTGGTGCGACTCGTGCGCGACGGGGGGATCGTCGTGAGCGCCACCGCGTGGATGCCGGCACCCGACGATGCGGATTGTGGTGTGCGGTCTGTGGTCGTGTTCGTGCGGAGTGATGCGGAGAAGCTGGCCGAGCTGGCGTCCTTGGTCGACGAGGGCGTGCTTGCGCTCGAGGTCACGCGGCGGATCCCGCTGACCGAGCTTCCGGCGCTGCACGCGGAGGCTGCAGAAGGTCGGGTTGCGGGCAAGATGATCGTGGTTCCGTGAGGGTCAGTACTTCACACCCGCATTGGCCCCGGACGCGCATTGCTCGCGCGACTGGGGCCAATGCGGCGAACGATTGAGGTAATTACGTCAGTCGAGTGCATCGCGCTGCTCGGCATACGCTGCTCGGACGCGCACTCGGATTTCTTGCGCTTGCTCGTCGGCGACACGCATGAGTTCCAGGAGTTCTCTGTGATGAGCCCAGTGCTTCTCCCAGAGCTCGGTACCAGCAGCTGCTTTCAAGTCGATCTTTGTCGGAACCCCGCGGTCCTCGTACTCCTGCAGTCGCGCGATCCTCTCCTCGATGTCTGCGATGCCCCGAGCTGTCGGCTATAGCCGAGCGGTGCTGCGCATCCAAGTGAGCCAATGCTTGTTGCCCTTGCTCTGGTTGCACTTACCGCACGCCGGTACGAGGTTGTGAATCTCCGAGATATACCCGGTGGGCCGCTGCTTCTCGACCAGGGGGCGAAAGTGATCCCACTCCGTGCTCGTGTCGCCGCAGTAAGAGCAGGTGACGTGTTCGCGCATGCCAAGGATCTCCAGCGCTTCCTGCAGCTCGGACTCGGTAGGAACAACAACGGGAATGACGCCGTTCACAAACGAGTTCGTGATGCTCGAACTGCGCCCGGTGATGCGGACAGGCTTCGGCATAGCGAACAGGCTGAGATGAGGGAGGTCGGTCATGATTCGATCTTGGCGGGTTCGAGCGACCCATCCCTCGCGCTGAGCCTGAATCACTGTTCAGGTGGCGCGTCGAATCCCACGTAACGAAGCTGCAACGCGTCCCAAATCGTTCACAGCGTTCTGCCAGGATGAGCGAATGACAACACCGACTGAAACTCCCGCTGGATGGTACGACGACGGCTCCGGCCGTCAGCGCTGGTGGGACGGTCAGCAATGGGGGAACTTCGCCGGTGAGGCCGAGAATCGGACTCCCGTCGCCACCCTCGACCCCGCCTCCACTGAGCCTCGGACGAAAAAGAAGCTCAACGTGCTCGCCCTCGTGTCCGCAATCGTCGCGGCCATCGGCTTCATCTTTGCCTGCATCCCCGGTGCGCTGATCGTCGGTTGGATTCTGTTGCCTATCGCTTTCGTCCTGAGCATCGTCTCTTTGTTCCTCAAGGGGGACAAGAAGTGGCTCGGCATCGTCGGACTCATCGTTTCGATAATCGGAACGATCGTGGGTATCGTCGTTTTCCTCGGCGTCATCGCGAACGCGGCGAATGACGCATTCGGCGGTGGTGACACCACCGTCAGCCAGCCCGTCGAGTCAGAACAACCCGAGGAAGAGGCTGCCGAGCAACCCGCCGAAGAGGCACCTGCCCAGGCCGCTCAGGGGTCCCGCGATAACCCGGCCCCAGTGGGTACTGAGATCAGTAACAGCGAGTGGAGTGTTGTTGTCACCTCGGTGAACCCTGATGGAAACGCAGTGGTGTCCGAGGCGAACCAGTTCAACGAGCCGGCTCCGGCAGGCTCGCACTACGTGATCGTCGACTACACCGTTACGTACAAGGGATCTGACTCCAGCTACGCGGCCGAGGTGATGCTCGACCTCGTCACCTCAACCGGGAACGTCGTCAACAGTTACGACGCCTTGGTCGTGCTCGGTAACGGCATGGGCCTCGATGAGTTGTACACCGGTGCGTCGGCCTCCGGTTCGCAGGCGTTCCTCGTGGCAGACGGGGAGACGTTCCTCGTGCGGGTGCAGCCCGGCATCCTTGCCGATGAGGCATTCATCCAGCCGTAGGTCGTCCCTAGGTGAAAGGCTCCGGCCCTGTGCTCAACCGGGCCGGGGCCTTTTGCGTCACTCCTAACAGTGAGAACGAGAAAGGCTCTGTAAAGACTGGTGTTCGGCGGTCGACAGGTACGGCGCGGCTTTGCTCCAACTACGGGATGTCGTGAGTGATTCCGCGGACAGCTATCGTGATCCGATGCCTCCCATCCGCGCCGTGCTCTTCGACCTCGACGGAGTCGTCCGTCACTTCGACCCCGAGAACGTCGCGAGGATCGAGCGGACGCACGAACTCGAACCAGGTTCTATCGAGGCCATCGCCTTCGCTCCACACCGTCTCGAAGAGGTGACGACGGGAAGGATCTCGCGCCGCGACTGGGTCGAGCGGATCGGCGGGGATCTCGGCAACGCCGCAGCCGCCGAGGAGTGGGGCAGCCAGCCGTTCCAGGCTGATGAAGAGGTTCTCGACCTCGCCGACGAACTGCGAGCGAACGGCATCCGCACCGCCATCCTCACGAACGGCACGGACACGATCCGGGCCGAAGCCGCCGAGATGAACCTTGACGCCCACTTCGACGCTGTCTTCAACTCTGCAGAGATCGGCTGGACGAAGCCCGATGCTCGGGCGTTCCAGCACGTCCTCGATGCGATGCGGCTCGCCCCGCACGAGGTGTTCTTCACCGATGACTCGGCCAGCAAGCTCGCCGGGGCCGAGCGGCTCGGGATGCCGACTCACCTCTTCGAGGGTGTGTTTGGCCTTCGCTCGGTGTTGCAGGCGGCGAACGTTCTTGTCGACGAGGAGGTCTCCGGGTGAAGGCTCGAAGGAATCGTCCGGTGTCGAGGGTGCTCCTGCTCGGCCTGGCGGCGTCGATCGCCATGCTGTCCGCGACCACACTGACCGCGTGCGCGCCCGACCCCGACCGGTGCCTGCCTGCTCCTTTGGATGTCTCGTCCGTAGATGTCGCCCCGGGCGGATCTCTGACGGTCCGCAGTGCGGCGGCCGAGTGCGATCTCGGTTACGAGAATGGAGCTTCGTACTCGATCGCCGTGGTCTCGTCATCGGGCGAGCAGTCTGACCACGTCGACGTTCCGGTTGAGCGAGACGGGAGCTTCTCGACCGAGATCACCGTGCCCGAGTCCTTTGCTGACGGAGCGGCCTCCGTCGTGGTCAGCGGGAGCCCATACGACGAGTGCGACGAGGACTCCGGCTCCTGTGCCGCGTACGTCGTCGACATCGCCGTCAGCCGCTGAGGCGTTTCGTCTCGCTGCGCTCGCTCAACGGGCGGGGTTAGCGCTCCGCGCTCAACGGGCGGGCGGGGTTGGCGTTTCGTCTCGCTTCGCTCGCTCAACGGACGGGGGTTGCGCTCCGCGCGCAGTGGGCGAGTGTGAAGTGGATCGCTCAACGGACGGGGGAGTGGATCGCCCAACGGGCGGTCCGTCGCCGGCCACGGCATGCTGGGTACATGGAGAGCTTTGTGCAACTCGGGGACGGTCTCGCGATCGTCGAGGAGGTGGGCCGGTTCCGGCGTGGAGAACGGCGCGGAGAAGACGGACGGATCCGTATCGACGTAGAGTGGCGCGAGATCAGTCCGTGGGCAGTCGAGAACGGCCTGCTGACCATCTTCCCACTCGCGCGTTCCGACGGCTCCGACGACGCGGAGGAGAAGATGACCGCGCTCCATCGATCACTCGAGATGGACTTCGTGCACTACTTCGGCGGCGGCGGATTCCACGCCGAATCACCTCTCGACCCCGACGACGGGTATGGCGCGAGGCTGAGCCGCGACCCGCGGATCACCCTTCCGCGCGCTGTGTGGAGGGTCAGCGACTACGCCTTCACGCTCGTGCGTGCCGCCGATCCGCAGGCCGCGGGCGCGACGACGCTCTCCCTGCATATGTTCCCGGCCGACTGGCGATGGCCAGACCGGACCAACGCGAACACGAAGCGCGCCGCGTCACGACGGCGTCGTATGGCGAAGCAGGTGCAGGAGGTCGAGATCGACTGGACGTGGCCGGTGGGCGCGGACGGGAGCGGTGCATGATCGAACTCCGAGTCGACCGCGACAGCGTCGCCATGGGCGACGACGTCGTCTCGCACGCAGGGACGTTGTCCGTTCCCCATGGCACGATGCTCAGCGCGGCCATCGAGAAGAGCTCGCCCGAGATCAGAGCGGAAGGCTGGTCGTGGGTGGTCGTGGTCGATGGTGAGGTGGCCGCCGTGTGGTCTGTCGATCACGGCGTGCGGATGCTCGTGACTGACCGCGCGCTCGACCACGGGCCCGCCGACATCTACTTCCGGTACTTCGTGCAGATCGATCCGGCATGGCTGTTCGACCGTCTCGCGCAGGGCGCTCCCGCGCACCGCTACGACCTCGAAGCGGAGTACGCACCGATCGCGCGCGAGAAGTACGCCACCGAACTCCGGCGCCGCGAGCGGGAAATCGCGGCGAAGCTGCTGAGCGCCGAGAGCATCGCGGCCATCGAGAGCTACGGCGCCCAGGTCACCCTGCACGTCGACATCGCCTGCACCTTCACGTACCGCGGCGACACCTGGACGGTGCGCCGCGCGGACACCATGCTCCAGGTCTTCGTCGGCCCAGGCGGTCCGCGCGCGTCGATCCGTCCGCACGCGCTCGGCGAAGCATGGCTCGTCGGGATGCTGGGAGCTGCCGCTCGCGCCGCCGCAGGCCGCCCCGAGCTGCCGGACGCGGAAGTGCTCCCCGGCCTGGACCTCACGCAGCGCGGCGGGAGATGGACGTCTCAGGGGGCGACCGTCGTGCAGGTCACCTCCGACCTTGCGGCGCGCGTCGCCGAGCTCGTTTATGGGCGGTCGCTCGCCGAGGTTCGGGCGGTGTTCGAGGGGTGAGGGCGTTGGCGCTGGATCAGCTGGGGCGCGTTTCGTCTCGCTTCGCTCGCTCAACGGACGGGGTGGCGCTTCGCTCGGTTGACGGGCGGGGCTCTGTTGAGGACGGAGCGCGTTTCGTCTCGCTTCGCTCGCTCAACGGGCGGGGGTGAGGGCGGCGCTCAACGGGCGGGGGCGGGGGAGCGCCAGGAGATGCCGCGGTGGGCGATCCGCCGCCCGGCCTCGTCCGCCGCGACCGGCTCGCCGACGTCCGCGCCGACCTCGAGGCCGACGACCGAGTGCACGATCGTTCCGTCGTAGACGTGCACGAGGTTGTAGCCCTGTGCAGCATCCTGCCCTCGGGTGGCACCGACGGGCTGAGCAAGATCCTGGCCGTACGCGCTCGATGAAGCCGCCGCCACCGGGATCCCGGCGAACGTGCCGAATGACGGGTGGTGCACGTGGCCCGAGAGGATCCCGCGCACATCCGAACCACGCAGAACCTCGGCCAACGCGACCTGCTCGCGCAGCTCGACCGTGACCGCGAGGTCGAGCACCGTCGGCAGCGGCGGGTGATGGATCAGCAGCAGCGAACCCTCCGGCGCTGGTCTCGACAGCTCCGCGGCCAGCCACGCCCGCTGCGTCGCATCCACTCGGCCCCAGTGCTCCCCGGGAACCGTCGAATCCAGCACGATGACCCGCATCCCCCCGAACCATCGCACCTCGATCACGGCATCCGACGGCCTGCCCGCAAGCCCCAGCTCCGCCCGCATCGCCGCACGCTCGTCGTGGTTGCCCATGGCCCACACGACCTCGCAGCCCAGCGCCTCTACCGCCGGCTCGACCATCTCCCGCAACCGCCGATACGACGACGCATCGCCCCGATCGGCGAGATCGCCGGTGAACAGCAACGCATCCGGCCGCAACCCCGAAGACACCAACCGGTCCAGCACAGAAGCGAGGTTCGCATCGGCATCCGCCCCGCTGCCGTAGAGCGGCGAGCGTTCACCGGGAAGGTGCGTATCGGAGATGTGCACAAAGGTGTGCGATGGGCGAGAGTGTTCGGTGAGGATCATTTCTCTTCCAGTGAGACGGCGTACAGATACAGAAAGTCAGACGGCCGCGGCCGTCGTGCCGGGCACCAGCGTTCCGACGAACGCCTGCCTGACGGTGGATTCAGAATCGGAGTCGGAATCGGAATCAGCATCGGGACTCAGCAGCCGCTGCATCGTCTCCACGGCCGCAGCGGCAACGGCTTCGACCGGAATGCGCAGCGTGGTCAGCCCCAGCAGGTCGGCACCGGGAAGGATGCCGTCGCACCCCGTGACGCTCACATCGCCGGGCACCGACAGCCCCGCAGCACGCGACGCGCGCATGACCGCGAGCTGGCGATAGTCCGACGCACACATCACGGCCGTGGCGCCATCGCGCACGGCGGCCAGCGCCTCGTCGACCCCCTCGGTCGGGGCGGCGCCCGCAGACAGCAGCGTGACCGACGCCCCGCCGGCGACCAATGTCTCGCGCATCGCCGACGCCCGTAGATGCTCGGCGAACGACACATCAGAAGCGCCCGAGAGCACGACCACGTTCCGGTGCCCGAGCGACAGGACATGAGAAGCCAGCATCGTTCCATGCGAGGGATCGTCGTAGTGCGCGGTATGGATCCCCGTCGCCGTCTCGACCCGACCCGCGCGCACGATCGGCACCTGGTCGGCGAACGGCTCGAGCTGCGCGGCCGTGATGCCACCGGTCGCGACGATGAGCCCCGCCACGCGCATGCCGAGCAGCCGGTGCAGCGCATTGACCTGCTCGGCTCCCTGCTCGTCGGCGCCGATCGTCACGGTCACGAGATCGAGTCCGCGCCGGTGCGCCTCGTCCTGCAGCCGCGAGAACAGCAGCCCATACGCGGGGTTGCTCGCATCGCGCAGCATCAGCCCGACGGTGCCGGTGCGCCCGGCGGCGAGCTCGGCGGCCATCGTGTTGCGCACGTATCCGAGGCGCTCGGCCTCGGCGAGGATCCGCTCCTGCGTCTCGGGAGCGAAGCGCCCCTCGCCCTTCAGCGCCCTGGTCGCGGTCGCCCGGGAGACCCCGGCCGCCGCGGCCACATCACTGACCGTGACGCGCAGCCCCGGCCCGCCAGGCTCCGAAGACAGAGACGACGACGACGAACTCACGCGCGCGCCTTCTTCGTCGCGCGAACCTTGCGGGGCGCTCCTGCGCGCGAACCTCGTCCATACACGAGATACATGGTGACACCCATGATGATCATCAGCAGCACTGTATAGACGAACGTGATCGGCATCGCGTCGAGATTGTTCTCGCCGCGCGTGCTCTCTTGAATCGCCACACCGAGCGGCTTGAACAGCGGGTGGTAGAGGAAGATCGCCGCGTCGTAGTCGTCGAGCAGGCTGTTGAAGTTCAGCGCCGTGATCGCTGCCGCGGTCGGCAGCACCAGCGGGATCAGCACCCGGCGGAACGTCGTCAACGACTTCGCCCCGAGGATGCGCGAGGCGTCTTCGAGCGAGTCGGGCACCGACGCGAACCCGGCCTTGAGCAGGCGCAGCGTGAACGGGATCTTCACGCAGATGTACGCGACGAGCAGCAGGATCGGCGTGCCGGTGAGCACGATGCCGCCCACGATCGCCCGCGGCTCGTCGAAGGCGGTCACGAGGGCGAGCGCGATCAGCACGATCGGCAGGATCCACGGGATGTGCAGCACGTACTCGATCGCGGTGGTCAGCAGGTTGCGGTGCTTCTGCAGCATCCGCGCCACGAACAGCAGACCGCCGACCACGATGAGCGAGGCGAGCGCGCTGTAGACCACGCTGACGATGAACGGACGGATCGCCTCGGCGCTCGAGAACACGGTGATGTAGTTGTCGAGCGTGAAGCTGTCGAGGGTGATGGACCCGGCGAGGATGCTGCGCGCATCGACGAACGAGAAGATCACGATCAGCACGACCGGGATCAGGTAGATCACCCACAGCAGGTACGCGATGACGTGCACCACGCTGTTCGCGAACGGGTTGCGGATCTTCTGCTTCTGGATCGGCGTCGCCACCTTCGCGACCGAGAAGTACACGCCCGACTTCTCGAAGCGGTTCATGATCGCCAGCAGGATGATCGTCGCGATGCCGAGCACGATCGCCAGCAGAGCCGCGATGTCACGCGTGATAGGGCTGCGCGAGAGGTCGATGATCAGCGGCGCGACGGTCTGGAAGTCGGGTCCGCCGAGCACGAGCGGAGCGGTCAGCGCCCCGAGCCCGATGAGGAACGTGAGCACCGTGACCGCGAAGAGCATCGGCTTCATCACCGGCAGCACGATGCGGCGCAGGATCGTCCAGGTCGAGGCGCCCATGAGCTTGGCGGCCTCGATCGACGCGTAGTCGACCTTGCCGAGCGACGAGGAGAGGAACAGCATGTGGTTCGTCGTGGTCGCGAACGTCATCACGAAGACCACGGCGAAGTACCCCGAGAACCAGTCGCGGTCCATGTCGGGCCAGACGTTGACCATCATGTTCGTGAAGAACCCGAACCGGCCGTAGATGAAGTTGTATCCGGCGGCCAGCACGATGCCGCCGTAGATGAGCGTCGTGGCGTAGCCGAGCCAGAGGATCTTCGCGCCGCGCACCTGGAAGTACTTCGTCACCAGCACGATGAACACACCGACCACGTTCACGGTGATCGACAGGGTGATCGCGAGCAGGAAGCTGTTGCCGAGCGTCTTCAGCGCACGCTCGCTGCCGAACAGCTTCTCGACGGCGCGGATGCTGAACTGCCCGTCGGGGAAGAACGTGACCCCGAGCAGGGCGGCGTTCGGCAGTACGAGGAACGCGGCGGCGAACCAGATCACGATGATGCCCGTGATCCACGCGAGCGGGGAGCGCAGCATCGCCGTCACGCTGCCGGGACGTCCGCGCTTGCGGGGCCGCGGTCCCGCCGTCTGACCCTCGACGACCGCGTGGGTCGTCAGGGAGCCGGCATCTCCGGTCACGGCTGCGGAGGGCGGGACCGCGGGGTCTGTGTGGTTGTGAGAGCTCGTGGGGTTCTGGGGCTTCTGCGCATCCGACATGTCACGCCGCCGGGTACTGCAGGATCCAGCGCGGGTCGATGTCGACGCGCACGGCGTCGCCCGGGTTCCACTGGCGGGCGCTCGCCGCGGCGGGCACGCTCACGCGCAGCGGAGCATCTTCGGCGTTGACCGTGTAGACGCTGTGGCTGCCGTGGTACGTGCGGTCGACGATGGTCCCGTCGAGCGACGCGGATGCCGCGGACGCATCGCCCGCTTCGGCGAGGTGCAGCTTCTCGGGCCGCACATAGCTCTCGGCCGTGGCGTCGAGTCCGCCGCCGAGGCTCGTGATCTGCGCGGGGCTGAGGCGGTTGTTCTCGCCGATGAAGCGGCAGACGAACGGCGTCGCGCTGCGGTCGTAGATCTCCTCGGGGGTGCCCACCTGCTGCAGCGTGCCGGCATCCAGCACGGCGATGCGATCGCTGAGGGTGAGCGCCTCCTCCTGGTCGTGCGTGACGTAGACGGTGGTCACGCCGACCTCGTGCTGCAGGTCCTTCAGCTGCTCGCGCAGCTGCACGCGCAGCTTGGCGTCGAGGTTCGACAGCGGCTCGTCGAGCAGCAGGATGCTGGGGGTCAGCGCCAGCGCGCGGGCGATCGCCACGCGCTGCTGCTGCCCGCCCGAGAGCTCCGACACGTTCTTCTCGAGCTGCGAGAGCGCAAGGCCGGTGCGGTCGGCGATCTCGTCGACGCGGCGGCGCTGCTCGGCCTTCGACGTCTTCTGGATCGAGAGGCCGAACGCGATGTTCTCGCGCACGTTCATGCTGGGGAACAGCGCGTAGTTCTGGAACACCATCCCCACGCCGCGCTTCTCGCTCGGCACGCGCGTGACGTCGCGCCCGCCGATCAGGATGCGTCCGCCGGTCGGCTCGACGAACCCGGCGAGGGAGCGCAGGGCCGTGGTCTTGCCGCATCCGGACGGACCCAGGAGGGTGAAGAACTCACCCTCCTGGATCTCCAGATCGAGGTGCGAGACCGCACGGTGATCGCCGAATGCGACCTCGACATCTTCGAAACGGATCATGTGTGTTTTCCGGTCGTGTTCGTGATTCTCGGAGGCTGTCGCTCAGCCGATGTACTCGAGCGTGACCTTCTCGACCCACGCGCCGAGGTTCTCGCTCACGAAGCCGAAGTCGATGTCCTGACGGTCGAGGGTGCCCATGAGCTCGACGACCTCGGGGTTGGCCTTGTCGACCGCGCCCTCGTTGACGGGCATCGAGTTGAACTCGGTGGCGAACTCGCCCTGCACCTCGGCGCTGCCGAACCAGTCGATGAACTCCTGAGCCTTCTCCTCGTTGCCGGATCCGTTGATCTGCGCGATCTGCTCGGTGACGTACGGCACGCCGTAGTCGGGAACGATCATGCCGGTCTTCGTGCCGTACTCCTCGTCGCGGGCTGCGATGCCGCTCGACGGGATCACGCCGTAGTCGATCTCGTCACGCGTGATGCGGGCGTAGAGGTCGGTGCCCTCGACCGCGGGCGAGCCGTTCTCGTAGTACGACTTCACCAGATCCCAGCCCTCGTCGCTGACGCCGAGGTCGCCGTCTTCGTCGAGGTGACGCGAAAGGATGCTGGCGAGCACGAGCTGCGGGGTCGCCTGGCCGAGTGCCGGGTTGACCTCGTAGCGGCCCGCGTACTTCTCGTCGGTCCAGAGGTCCTCCTCGTCGGAGGGGGCGTCGGTGATCTTGTTCTCGTCGTAGACGGTGACGATGGCCTGCTCGACGAGGGGCCAGAAGACGCCGTCGGCCGGGTCGCCCGCGTCGGCGGGGACCTCACCGCTCCACTTCGGCTCGTAGGCGGTGATCGCCTCTTCGGACTTGAGCTGCTCGAAGAACATGTTGTTCAGACCGAACACGACATCGCCGACGGGGTTGTTCTTCTCGGCGATGATGCGGTTGGTGAGGTCGGCGCCGCCGAGGCCCACGATCTCGATGTCGATGCCGGCATCCGCGGCCTTCTCGGTGATCCACTCGCCGCGGCCGTCGCTGTTGGAGTTCGTGTAGACGATGAGCGTCGCATCCGATCCGCCATCGCCCGAGCCGCCTTCGGCGTCGGTGCTGCCGCCCGCGCATCCGGTCAGGGTCACGGCCGCCACCGCAGCGATTCCCAGCAGAGACCAGCGCTTCTTTCGGATGTCGACCATGGTCGCCCTTTCTCGTCATCGAGGTATGTCTGGAACGACTTTACCCCGGCATTGTGCGGTTCTTACAACAGTTCGGCTTTTTCTTAGCCGCGTTCGCGCGACCGCACTCAAGATAGGTCGTCAAAGTGAACAGACGAGCGCGTGAAGGTGAACAGTTCCGGGCCGCACCTGCCGCGTGCGTGGGTGGAGGTATGCCGGAGTACTGCGTCTCGCGACAGCGCGTCCGCTACGTCGACGGGCTCACGGGTGGATACCGTCGTCCCGTGCAACTCGGATCTCTCGCAGATGTCATCACCGCCCTCACCGCAATCGGTGCGCTCGTCGCAGCGATCCTCGGCGCCAAGCACGCGGGGCGGCTGTTCGCCGTCGAAGCGAAGCGCGACGAGAGCTCTGCCGCTCGAGAGAGGCAGACCCAGGCCAGCCAGGTCTTCGCGTGGGTTGCCTCGCGCATCGTCGACGACGAGGCGAAGGCATACGGCGCCGTCGTCGTGAACTCCTCGCAGCAGGCGATCTACGACGTCACGGTGAGAGTGACCGGTGCGAGCGGGGCCGAGCGCCGTCCGATCGAGCTGACGATCCTACCTCCGGGGGCGTACTACCTCGAAGAGAGTTCCGAGGCGTACGCCTGGGAGTTCGCGTCGAGACTCCGCTCGTTCGACGAAGAGATCCGGCCTGTGACGAAGTCGAAGAAGCGCACCATCGCCGGCATGCGGTTCCGTGACAGCTCGAACCTCACCTGGATGCGCGACGGGACCGGCACTCTGTCGGCGTCAGCGAGGTGAGCGTGCGGAGAACAGTGCGTATTCTCGCGCAATCCGCGACCCGGAGCACGGGACTGTCATGATTGACGCCATGACCACTTCGATGCTCGACAGGGCGATCTATTCCTACTCGGATGTCGATCGTCTCGTCGGTCTGCACGGGGGGACCGCTCGACGCTGGCTCGACGGGTACACCAGGGCGGGGAAGTTCTACGAGCCGATCCTTCGTGAAGCCTCGACAGGAGCCGAGGTCGTCACCTGGGGCGAGATGGTCGAAGCCCGACTCCTCGCCGAGTTCCGAAGCCGCGACGTCACTGTTCAGAAACTGCGTCCCGCGATCGAACAGCTTCGAGAGCGGTTCGGCCGTTACCCACTCGCGCTCGCGCAGCCGTTCCTCGAAGTCGAAGGGCGAGAGCTCGTGCAGATCGTTCAGGAACAGGTCGGGCTGGACCGATCCCTCCAACTCGTCGTCGTGCGCAACGGGCAGAGCATGCTCACCGCAGCGACCGAACGATTCAGCGACGCTGTGCAGTACGTGGACGGCGCCGCAGGCAGCATCCGACCCGACCCGCGCACTCCGTTCGTGGTCATGGATCCGGCGCGTACCTTCGGCCAGCCTGCGGTGCGCAACGTGCGCACGGAGATCCTCGCCGGAGATTACAAGGCAGGCAGCTCGCGCGACGAGCTCGCCGACCTCTACGACCTGACTCTCGACCAGGTCGACGAAGCATTGCGCTTCGAACTCATCGTCGGCAGCGACCGAGCAGCCTGATGACTCCGTTCTCGCCGGTGTATTTCGCGGACGAGAACACGCTGGGTTTGGCGAAGGTGCTTCGGCGTTCCGGGCGCAAGGACTTTCTGTCTCCCGGGCATCCGGATCTGCCTGAAGTGCCGCTCGGTTCTCTCGATCTCGAGTGGATGCCGATCGTCGGTGCCCTGGGATTCATCGTCGTGACACGTGACAGACGCATCCGCACTCGGCCCGCCGAGTTGGCGGCCTACCGCGAGCATGGAATCCGTTCTGTGTGGATAGGCGCCAAGCAAGACATGCGACCGGACGAGCAGGCTGCTCTGTTCCTGCGGCATGAAGAGCGGATCGTCCGGGAGATCATCAAACGAGGAGCCGGGCCGTGGGCGCTTTCACTGAACGTGACAGGGCCACGCCCGATGCGCCTCGGTGAGGCTTGATCTACCCCAGGTCAGAGGCGAAACTCAGTCACAGATCCGCATCTCCCCACGTGACGATCCTGTTACAAGATCGCCACTCCCTGCGATCCTCGGCTAGAAAAGTCTGACCAGTACAGTTGTACATTGCACTGTCATGGGGTTCTATAGAAACCATTCGCAATGGCGCTAACGACAGAAAGGTCTGGTCCTGTGACCACATCGAAGAGGCTTCCCGCATTCATCGCCGCGGCCGCCGCATCCGCTCTGCTCATCACCGGCTGCTCTGCCGGGGGAGGCGACTCCGATCCTTCTCAGGCCGGCACGGGTGGCACCCCCGAGAAGGGCGGCACGGTGCACATGCTCCAGAACGCCGACTTCTCGTACCTCGACCCGTCCCGTGGTTTCGACGGCGGCGTCAATGCGTTCTACCGCCTCATCTACCGCGGCCTCACCATGCAGGCCGCCGGTGACGCCGACGACCCGAACAAGATCGTGCCCGACCTCGCCGAGAAGCTCGGCGAGGCGTCGGACGACGGCCTGACCTGGACGTACACGCTCAAGGACGACATCTTCTTCGACGACGGCACCCCCATCACGTCCGAGACGATGAAGTTCGGCATCTCACGTTCGTGGGACCCCCAGGTCGGCATCGGCTCGCCCTACCTGCGTCAGGTCATCGACGCCCCCGAGGGATACCAGGGCCCGTACATCACGGGCGACCTGCCCACGATCGAGACGCCCGACGACAAGACCATCGTCTTCCACCTGAAGAAGCCGTTCCCCGAGTTCGACAACGTGCTCGCGCAGCCCAACGCCGTCCCCTTCCCCGAGGGCACCGGCGCCGGCGACGAGTTCATCAAGGACGTCATCGCCTCGGGCCCGTACACGCTCGCCGAGTACACCCCCGGCAGCTCGATCGTGCTCGAGCGCAACGAGTACTGGGACGACAAGACGGATGATGTGCGCAAGGCCTACCCCGACTCCTGGGAGTTCGAGATCGGCATCGACCCCGCCACGATCGACGAGCGCATGATCGCCGGTCAGAGCGACGATCAGAACGCGATCGCCGGCACGGTCAGCGCGGCGAGCCTGCCTCGTCTGCAGACGCCGCAGCTGAAGGACCGCGCGATCACCGCCGACGCCTTCTGCACCACTTACATGTCGATGAACACCACCAAGGCGCCGTTCGACAACGCCGACGTGCGCACCGCGATCAACTGGGCGATCGACCGCTCGGCACTCGTCAACGCCTCGGGCGGCACGCAGCTCGCCGACCCGGCGTACACGATCATCCCGCCCGTGGTCTCGAGCTTCAAGGACTTCAACCTCTGGAAGAGCGACGGCGACAAGGGCGACACCGAGAAGGCGCAGGAGCTGCTCGACAAGGCGGGGCTCTCGGACGGATTCGAGTTCACCCTCGACATCCGCTCGCAGCCGCTCATGCAGGGTCAGGCCGAGGCGATCCAGCAGGCTCTCGAGCCGCTCGGCATCACGGTGAACCTCAACGTCATCGACACCTCGATCTACTACGAGACGATCGGCACCCCCTCGCAGCAGAACGACGCCGCGATCACCGGATGGTGCCCGGACTGGGCCTCGAGCGCCAGCACGATCATCCCGCCGCTGTTCGACGGACGGAACATCTTCGAGAAGGGCAACTCCAACCTCGCCCAGATCAACGACCCGGCCATCAACGACCGCATCGACGAGATCACCGCGATGACCGACGTCGACGAGGCGAAGACCGCCTGGGGCGACCTCGACGAGCAGATCATGGGGCTCTCGCCCGTGGCGCCGCTCGTGTTCAGCAAGGGCATCTTCCTTCCCGGTGAGAACATCGCCGGCTACTACCCGAGCACCAGCCTGACGGACCTGACGATCATCGGTCTCAAGGACCCCTCGAAGGGCTGAGCATGACCTTCAGCTCGACATCGCTCGAGTCCGAAGCCACGCCGGCGGGTGACTCCAGTCTCGACACGACACTGGAGTCACCCCCGGCCTCTGGCCGGCGGCTGCTCCGCGCGTTCCTGACCGACTGGGGAGCCATGCTCTCCAGCGCCTACATCCTGCTCATCATCCTGATGGCGATCTTCGCGCCGCTGCTGACGATGCTGAGCGGATGGGGGCCGTACAAGTTCGACCAGTCGGCCATCGACCCCAACCTCGGGGCGATCCCGATCGGACCCTTCGGCGGCATCAGCGCCGAGCACTGGTTCGGCGTCGAGCCCGGCAGCGGCCGCGACATCTTCGCCCGTATCGCCTACGGCGCCCGCGTCTCGATGACCGTCGCCCTCTCGGCGACGCTGCTCACCACGGTGATCGGCGTCGTGATGGGCCTGCTGGCCGGCTACTTCGGCGGGCTCATCGACCTCGTCATCTCGCGCGTCATGGAGTTCCTGATGGCGTTCCCCGCCCTCATCTTCATGATCGCGATCCTCTCGGCGCTCCCCGCCGACAACCGCGTCTTCCTCCTCGTGGTCGTCATCTCGCTGTTCGGATGGCCGTATCTCGCCCGCATCGTGCGGTCGCAGACCCTCTCGCTCAAGGAGCGCGAGTTCGTCGAGGCCGCCAAGGCGTCGGGTGCGACCAGCGTGCGGATCATCTTCCGCGAGATCCTGCCCAACCTGCAGTCCACCATCATCGTGATGGCCACCCTCGCGGTCCCCGGCTACATCGGCACCGAGGCGGGGCTGTCGTTCCTCGGCGTCGGGGTGGTCCCCCCGACGCCGAGCTGGGGCCAGATGATCGCCGCCGCGACCCCGTGGTACGCCGTCGACCCGATGTACTTCGTGATCCCCGGGGCGTTCCTCTTCCTCCTGGTGCTCTCGTTCACGACGCTGGGCGACCGCATCCGCACCATCGCCACCAGTGGGGAGGCCCGCTCATGATCCGCATCGTCGGCTCCCGCCTGCTCGGCATGATCATCGTGCTGTTCCTGGTGACCCTGTTCACCTACGCGATCTTCTTCCTGCTCTCGGCCGACCCCGCCGTGCAGATCTGCGGCAAGAACTGCACCCCCGAGCGCATCGATCAGATCCGCGTGAACCTCGGACTCGACCAGCCGTTCTGGACCCAGTTCTGGGGCTACGTCGGCGGTCTGTTCACCGGCCGCACCTTCGAGGTGGCCGGTGCCGCCGTCGAGTGCGCGGCGCCGTGCCTGGGCTACTCGTTCCAGACCAGCCAGCTCGTCGGCGACATGATCGTGCAGCGACTGCCCATCACCGCGACGATCGCGATCGGCGCGGCGGTGCTCTGGCTGCTCGGCGGTGTGGTCGCCGGTGTGCTCAGCGCGGTGAAGGAGGGCAAGTTCCTCGACCGCTTCTTCGCCGGTCTCACGCTCGGCTCGATGTCGATCCCGAACTATGTGCTCGCCCTCGCCCTGCAGTTCATCTTCGTGGTGGCGCTCGGCTGGCTGCCGTTCCCGCAGGCCGTGGCGTTCGCGGATGATCCGGGCCAGTGGTTCCTCAACTTCATCCTCCCGTGGATCGTGCTCGCCGTCGGCTACGCGGCGGTCTACACGCGCCTCACGCGGGCCAACGTGATCGACACCCTGCAGGAGAACTTCGTGCGCACCGCGCGGGCGAAGGGTCTGCAGCCGGGACTCGTCTGGCGTCGCCACGCGCTGCGCCCGGCACTGACCCCGATCGTCACGATCTTCGGGATGGATGTCGCGGGCCTGCTCGGCGGCGCCGTGATCACCGAGACCGTGTTCGGCCTCAACGGTGTCGGCAAGCTCACCGCCGACTCGATCACCGCCAACGACCAGCCGGTCATCATGGCCGTCACCCTGCTGTCGGCGTTCTTCGTGATCATCGGCAACATGGTCGTCGACCTGCTGTACACCGCCATCGATCCGCGCGTCAGAACGGGGGCATCCGCATGAGCGGCACCGAGAACACCTCGCCCGAGAGCGGCTCCGCACCCGAGAGCGGCTCCGCACCCGAGAGCGGCAGGGGCAGCGGCCCGCTGCTGTCGGTGCGCGACCTCACCGTCTCGTTCCGCACCGCGCAGGGCCCTGTGAACGTCGTGAAGAACCTCGAGTTCGACGTGCCGCGGGGCGGTGCGCTCGGCATCGTCGGCGAATCGGGATCGGGCAAGTCGATGACGAGCCTCGCGATCATGGGCCTGCTGCCCAAGGGCGGCACGGCCACCGGGTCGGTGCGCTTCGACGGCGCCGAGCTGCTCGGCATGTCCGAACGGGAGAAGCGCCGGATCCGCGGCGATCGGATCGCGATGATCTTCCAGGATCCGCTGTCATCGCTGAACCCGTACTACCGGGTCGGCACGCAGATCGCCGAGGCCTACCTCTCGCACCGCAGCGGCGTCTCGCGGCGGCAGGCGCGGGCGGTCGCGATCGAGGCGATGGAACGCGTGCACATCCGCGACGCCGCCCGCCGCGTCGACCACTACCCGCACCAGTTCTCGGGCGGCATGCGCCAGCGCATCATGATCGCGATGGCGCTGAGCATGGAACCCGACCTGATCATCGCCGACGAGCCGACCACCGCGCTGGATGTGACGGTGCAGGCGCAGATCCTGGATCTGCTCGACGAGATCCGCGGCGAGACCGGGGCAGGACTCATCCTGATCACCCACGACCTCGCCGTGGTGAGCGAGGTCACCGACCAGATCGTCGTGATGCGCGCGGGCGAGACCGTCGAACGCGGGGCGGTCGAGCAGGTCTTCAGCGACCCGCAGGCCGACTACACGCGACGGCTGCTCGATGCGGTGCCGCGCATCGACGACGAGATCGGGGTGCTGCGCACCACCGAGATCACGCTGCCCCACGACAGCGCGGTGCCGGGCACCGGGAGGAGCACACGATGACCACCGAGACGCCGCTGTTCCGCGGCACCGATCTGGTGAAGGAGTTCGCGACCGGATCCGCCGGCCCCCTGGGCAGGGCGAAGACGTTCCGCGCGGTCGACGAGGTCTCGCTCGAGGTGCACCGCGGCGAGACGCTCGCCGTGGTCGGCGAGTCGGGCTCGGGCAAGTCGACGACCGCGCGACTCGTCGCCCGTCTGATGGACGCCACCAGCGGAAAGCTCGAGTTCGAGGGCGCCGACGTGACCCGCGCCAAGGGCGGCGAGCTGCGGGAGTTCCGCGGTGCCGTGCAGGTGATCTTCCAGGATCCGTACTCGTCGCTGAACCCCAAGCACACGGTCGAACGCCTGGTGACGGCCCCGCTCGTCTATCAGGGGCGCAAGATCCCCGGCGGCGCGCGCGCCTTCACCCGCGAGCTGATGGAGCGCGTCGGCCTCGACCCGATGCACTCCGAGCGCTACGCCGCGCAGTTCTCAGGCGGCCAGGCGCAGCGCATCGGCATCGCCAGGGCCCTGGCCGTGCGGCCGAAACTCGTCATCTGCGACGAGGCGGTGTCGGCGCTCGACGTATCGGTGCAGGCGCAGGTCATCAACCTGCTGCGCGACCTGCAGTCGGATGAGGGCTTCGGCTACCTCTTCATCGCGCACGACCTGGCCGTGGTGCGCCAGATCGCCACCCGGGTGGCCGTGATGTCGCAGGGCGCGATCGTAGAGACGGGCATGCGCGACGCGATCTTCGAGCGTCCGGAGCACGAGTACACCAAGACGCTGCTGAAGGCCGTGCCGCGCATCAACCCCGAGTGGGATGCGCGGCGCCGCACGGCCGAGGCCGCGCGTGCGGGCCGCGCGACGGAGGCGGCGCCGGATGCCGTGCCCGCCACGCCCGACACGGAGGACCCCCGATGACCCGAACCCCGACGACGCAGTACATGCTGCCCGGCATCTGCGTCCGCGAGTACCGCACGACGGTGCCGCTCGACTGGAATGCCCCCGACGGCGAGACCATCGAGCTGTTCGTGCGCGAGCTCGTCGACCCCGAGGCCGACACCGCCGATCGTCCGCTGCTCACCTATCTGCAGGGCGGACCCGGCGGCGCCAACCCCCGGCCGCTCGGTCGTGACGGCTGGATCGACGAGGCGCTGCGCGATTACCGCGTGGTGCTCGTCGACCAGCGGGGCACGGGACTCAGCACGCCGCTGGATGCCGCGATCGTCGCCGAGCGCGGCGATGCGGGCGGCGCGTACCTGGCCTGCTTCCGTGCGGATTCGATCGTGCGCGACCTCGAGCACGTGCGCACCGACCTCTACGACGGCCGCCGCTGGGCGACTCTCGCGCAGAGCTTCGGCGGCTGGATCACCATGACCTACCTGTCGTTCGCCCCCGAGGGGCTGACGGCGAGCTACGTGTGCGGCGGAGTGCCCGGCATGCCGCCGCGGGCGAGCGAGGTCTACCGCCGCACGTTCGAGCGGGTCGAGACCAAGACGGCCGAGTTCTACCGCCGTTTTCCCGACGACGAGGCCGCCGTCGCGCGGATCGCCGACCGGCTGGCGGAGGGCGACGTGCGCCTGCCCGACGGCGACCTGCTGACGGTGCGTCGTTTTCAGTCCCTGGGCATCGACTTCGGCATGAAGCCGGGGTTCGAGCGTCTGCACTGGCTGGTCGAGAAGGCCTTCGTGCGCCCAGGGCAGCTGTCGACGGCGTTCCTGCAGGACGTGATGACGCTGTCGTCGAGCGCCGGCAACCCCCTGTTCTGGACCCTGCAGGAATCGATCTACGGCGATGAGCAGAGCGGAGCGACCGCGTGGGCGGCGCAGGCCGAGCGCGAGCGGCGCCCGCAGTTCGACGAGACGCGCCGGCCGCTGCTGTTCACCGGCGAGATGGCATTCCCCTGGATGTTCGACGAGGTGCGACTGCTGCGCGGCTTCCGCGCCGCGGTCGACCGGCTCGCCGAGAAGACCGACTGGTCGCCCCTCTACGACCGTGCCGCTCTGCAGAGCAACGAGGTGCCGGTGGCCGCGGTCGTCTACTTCGACGACATGTACGTCGACGCGGGTCTGCAGCTCGAGACGCTGAAGGGCGTCGGCGCCTCGCAGTACTGGGTGACGAACGAATACGAACACGACGGGATCGGATCGGGCCGCACGTTGACGCGCCTGAGAGAACTCGTCAGAGACCGCGGAGGAGAGCGCGCATGACCGACACGACCACCGGAGCACGCCCGCCGTATGCGGGAACCCGCTACCCGCGGCTGGCGCAGATCCCCGCCTTCCGCGAGTTCATCGCGCAGGGGTGGGACGACGTCCCGACGCGTCCCGACCTGCCGCAGGGCAGCGCGCAGGCCGCGGCCGCTCATCGCGCACGGCTGAGCGCCGCGATGCCGGACGCGACCCTCGTGCTGAGCTCGGGAATCGCCCCGGTGCGCAACGACGACTCCTCCTACGGATTCCGTGCCGACAGCAGCTTCGTCTGGGCGACCGGATGTCAGACCGAAGAGGCCACCCTCGTGATGTGGGCGCGCCCCGGCGGTCACGATGCCGTGCTCTACATGCCCGCACCCTTCCGCCCCGGCGACGACGGGTTCTACAGCGATGCGCTGCACGGCGAGCTCTGGGTCGGCCCGTCGGCCGGGCTCGCGGAATGGGCGGACGAGCTGCAGGTGACGGTCGAGCCCCTCGAGGCGCTGCCCGCCCGCGCCGCGGATCTGCGCGGTGCGCTCGCCGCCCGCTCGGCCGGGGCTCTGGCCGCCGCGCACGACCTCGAGGTCTCGGCCGATCTCGAGCGCACGCTCTCGCGCCTGCGCATGGTGAAGGACGACTGGGAGATCGGTCAGCTGCGGCTGGCGATCGACGCGACGGTCTCGGGCTTCGCCGCGGTGGTCGCCGAGATCCCGCGCGCGATCTCGGACGGTCTCGGCGAGCGCTGGCTGCAGGGCACCTTCGACCGGCACGCCCGCACGCACGGCAACGGTCCCGGATACTCGACGATCGTCGGCTCGGGCGCGCACGCGCCGATCCTGCACTGGGTGCGCTGCGACGGACCGATCCATCCCGACCAGGCGCTGCTGCTCGACATGGGTGTCGAGGCCCGCTCGCTCTACACCGCCGACGTCACGCGCACGGTGCCGGCCCAGGGGTCGTTCAGCGCGGCGCAGCGCGAGGTGCACGACCTCGTCGAGAAGGCGCATCGCGCGGGTCTCGCGCAGATCCGACCGGGCACCGCCTACCTCGACTTCCACTTCGCCTCGATGCAGGTCGTCGCGCAGGGGCTGCACGACTGGGGTCTGCTGCCGGTCTCTGTCGACGAGGCACTGTCGCCGCAGGGCCAGCAGCACCGTCGCTACCTCGCGTGCGGCATCGGCCACCACCTCGGGCTCGATGTGCACGACTGCAGCCAGGCGCACTACGAGGACTACATGGGCGCCGACCTCGAGCCGGGCGTCGTGATGACGGTCGAGCCCGGTCTGTACTTCCACGCGCACGACCTGACGCTGCCGCCCGAGCTGCGTGGCATCGGCGTGCGCCTCGAAGACGACATCCTGGTGACCCCCAGCGGATCCGACGTGCTCTCCGACGCCCTTCCCATCGATGCCGCGGGCATCGAGGAGTGGACGCGGCGCCAGTGGGCGTCGCGATGATCCGGGGCAACGCGATGGCCTGGGGTGCGGCGACCGACCGCGTCGAAGGGCGGGCCGACCGTGCCGGGGCCGCGACGGGTTCGTCCGGCATCCTCTCGTCCGCACGGCTGCGGCCCTTTCCCCTCGATCGCGTGCGCCTCGGCGACGACAGCGTCTTCGCGCGAGCCCGCGACCAGATGCTGCACCTGGCGCGCGTGTATCCGGTGGATCGTCTGCTGGCCGTCTTCCGCGCGAACGCCGGTCTCGACACCCGGGGTGCCCTGGCTCCCGGCAACTGGGAGGACTTCGGCCACCCGCGCGAGCAGGCGTGGGGCGAGCACGACTACCCCGGGCGGGAGAGCGCGCAGACCGCGAACCTGCTGCGCGGGCACTACGCCGGTCACTTCCTGTCGATGCTCTCGCTCGCCTACGCGGGGGAGCGCGACGAGACGCTGCGCGCCAAGGTCGACGAGTTCGTCGCAGGGCTCGGCGAGGTGCAGCGCGCCCTCGCCGCCACCGGCCGGTTCTCGCACCCCGGCTTTCTCGCCGCCTACGGCGAATGGCAGTTCTCGCGACTCGAGGACTACGCGCCGTACGGCGAGATCTGGGCGCCGTACTACACGACGCACAAGATCATGGCGGGCCTGCTCGACGCCTACGAGCTGACCGGCAGCATCGAGGCGCGCGACATCGCCGTCTCGATGGGCCACTGGGTGGCGCACCGCCTGACCCGACTCGACCACGACCGGATCCAGCGCATGTGGTCGCTGTACATCGCCGGAGAGTACGGCGGCATGAACGAGACGATGGCGCGGTTGAGCGTCGTCGCCGACGAGCCGCTCTTCCTCGAGGTCGCGCGGCTGTTCGACCAGGACGACCTGCTCGCGGCCGGCGCCGACCGCCGCGACGTGCTCACCGACATGCACGCGAACCAGCACCTGCCGCAGCTGCTGGGATACCTGCACGAATACGACCTCACCGGCGAGCGCCGCTACCTCGACGCCGTGCTCGGCCTCTGGGATCAGATCGTGCCCGGTCGCACGTTCGCGCACGGCGGCACCGGCGAGAGCGAGCTGTGGGGTGCACCCGACACCGTCGCGGGCGACATCGGGCATCGCAATGCCGAGACCTGCGCCACCTACAACCTGCTGAAGATCGCGCGGCAGCTGTTCGCCCTCACCCGCGACGCACGGTTCCTGGCCTACTACGAGCGCGGGATGCTGAATCACATCCTTGCCTCCCGCCGCGACGTCGACTCCGACACGAGCCCCGAGGTCGCGTACATGTTCCCGGTGAATCCCGGGGCGGTCGCCGAGTTCGACAACATCGGCACCTGCTGCGGAGGAACCGGGCTCGAGAACCACGTGAAGTATCAGGACACCGTCTTCTTCACCGCGGCGGAGACGGATGCCGGTGCCGACGACGAGCTCTGGGTCGAGCTCTTCGTGTCGGCCGCGCTCGACTGGCGCGAGCAGCACGTGACGGTGCGGATGCTGACGACGCAGCCCTTCGGCGGCACGACCGAGCTGCGCATCGTCGGCGACGACCAGTTCGTCGACGGCACACCCCTGACCCTGCGCATCCGTGTGCCCGAGTGGGCGATCGGCATCCCGACCCTCAGGGTCGGCGACGAGAAGATCTCGGCTCCGGTCGAAGACGGGCACCTGGTCGTGCGCCGCCGCTGGACGTCCGGCGATGTGCTGCGCGTCGAGACGCGCGCATCGTTGCGGGCCGTGCCGACACCCGATGACGCGGTGCTGCAGTCGATCGAGTTCGGCCCGTCGGTGCTGGTCGCGCGGTCGGATGCGACCACCACCCTCGACCTTCCGCTCACGCAGCGACGGCGCCTCGACGGGTCGCTGCGTGCCGACGACGCCGAATCCGCCGCCGATGTCGAGGCCGCGCTGCGCGCCGACGGTGCGGTGCGCATCGCCGGGGTGCGCTTCGAGCCCGTCTGGACCGGCAGCGACGACCGGTACCACATGTATGTGCGGGCGTCGGGGGCCGACATCGCGTTCGTCGGGGCCGCGACCGACGTGCCGGTGCGCCTGCGGCAGGACGGTTCGTCGCTGCTCGACGACGTCTGGCGCGAGCCGGCGCCGCGGACCCGCGCCGCGTTCCTCGACCGGGTCGGCGAGACCGCGAGCGCCGCGCGTCGTGACGGACTCCTCGCGCAGACCGAGCTGATCCGGGTGCTCGAGGCCGCCGCGGCCGCCGATGTCGACGGTCTCGGCGGGCACCCCCGCGGCGCGGTGCGCGACACCGACGCCGCCGGGGTGACGTGGCTTGAGAGCGCCGACGCCGACGGCATCCCCGTGGTCGAGTGGAGCATTCCGCGCGCGCTCGCCGAGGCTTCTCTCGCGCCGTCGCTCGCGATCGCGACCGACATCATCCCGGCGCCGTCGGGCTGGTTCACCGAGCTGCCGACGGTCACCGTCGTGGCCGACGATCTCGCCGGATCCGGCGGCCTGCAGGTCGAGGTGTCGCTGGCCGACGGGGCATGGAGTCCCTACACCGGCCCCTTCCCGCTGCCGGGCGACGGCGTGCATCAGGTCAGGGCACGCGCGACGGATGCTGCGGGTGCGACGGGACATGCGGCTCGCGACTTCGCGGTCGACACCGGCGCCCCCGTCTCTCGCGCGACCGTGCGCCGTCTCGGGTCCAGCGTCGAGATCACCCTCACGGCGACCGACGACGTGTCGGGTGTCGAGCGCATCCAGTGGGAGGGGCCGGGCACCTTCTGGGCGACGTTCCAGGAGGCGTTCGTGCGTGCGCTCAGCGACGAGGAGCAGGTCGTCGAGTTCGCGGCGACCGACCGCGCGGGCAACGAAGAGCGCCGTCAGACGCTGATTCTGCCGGCGAGGGGCGACGGATCGTGACCGATCGGACCGTTTCGTGGACAGGACAGTTCCGGCCCACTAACATTGCAATTGTACTAATCCATCACTCTGGTGCCGAGGGGCGCCGACAGCACAGGAGTTCTGACTCATGACCGAAAAGAAGCCGTGGCACGGTGTCAACCTCGCGACCACGCTGCCGATCAATCCGGACTTCTCCGTCAACTACGACGCCTACGCCGAGCACATCCGCTTCACCACCGACAACGGCGTGACGGGGATCATCCCGAACGGCTCGCTCGGTGAGTACCAGACCCTCACGGAGGAGGAGCGCAAGCGCGTCTACCTCACCGCCGTCGAGGCGTCGCCCGAGGGCGTGGCCGTGATCCCCGGTGTCGGCGCATACGGAGCGATGGAGAGCGTGCGCTTCACCGAGCACGCCGCCGAGCACGGCGCACCCGCCGTCATGCTGCTGCCCCCGAACGCCTACCGCGCGAGCGACGACGAGGTCGTCGACCACTACCGTCGCGTCGCGGCCGTGGGCCTGCCGATCCTCGCGTACAACAACCCCATCGACACGAAGATCGACCTGCGCCCCGAGCTGCTCGCGCGCCTGTTCGACGAGGGACTCATCGTCTCGGTCAAGGAATTCTCGGGCGACGTGCGCAACGCGTACGCGATCCGCGAGCTCGCGCCGGGCCTCGACATCTCGATCGGATCCGACGACGTCGTGCTCGAGCTCGGCATCAACGGCGCGGTCGGCTGGGTCGCCGGCTACCCGAACGCGATCCCGGCATCCACCGTCGAGCTCTACAACCTGTCGACCTCGGGCGACCCGGCCAGCTGGGCCAAGGCGCACGAGATGTACCGCGATCTGCACCCGCTGCTGCGCTGGGACTCGAAGACCTGGTTCGTGCAGGCGATCAAGCTGTCGCAGGAGGTCGCCGGGGTCGCACCGGCCGGCATCACGACCCGCCCGCCCCGTCTGCCGCTGCCGGACGACGTCCGCACGCGTATCATCGCCGACACCGAGGCCGTTCTGGCCAAGGGCTACCGCTGATCCGGAGACACATCCATGCGAGCACAACGCGTCTTCCACGCCGTCGACTCCCACACCGAGGGGATGCCGACGCGCGTGATCGTCGGCGGCGTCGGAGTGATGCCGGGGTCGACGATGGAGGAGCGCCGGCAGTGGTTCATGGCGAACAGCGATGACCTGCGCCTGCTGCTGATGAACGAGCCCCGCGGTCACAGTGCGATGAGCGGCGCGATCCTGCAGCCGCCGACGCGACCCGACGCCGACTTCGGCGTGCTCTACATCGAGGTGTCGGGCTGCCTGCCCATGTGCGGGCACGGCACGATCGGCGTGGCGACCGTGCTCGTCGAGACGGGCATGGTGCCGGTCGTCGAGCCGGTCACCACGATCCGGCTCGACACCCCGGCAGGTCTCGTGATCGCCGACGTGCACGTGTCCGACGGGCACGCCGACAGCGTCACCCTGCGCAACGTGCCGTCATTCGTCGTCGCGCTCGACCAGGTCGTCGACGTGCCCGGGCTCGGCGCCGTCGAGTACGACCTCGCCTTCGGCGGCAACTTCTACGCGATCGTCTCGCTCGAGCAGATCGGGCTGCCCTTCGACCGCGCGCACAAGGACGAGCTGCTCGCGGCGGGACTCGCCATCATGGACGCGATCGAGGCGGCGGGCGAACCGGTGCACCCGGTCGACCCGACCATCCGCGGCTGCCACCACGTCTACCTGAAGGCCCCCGGGTCGACCGCGGTGCACTCGCGGCACGCGATGGCCATCCACCCCGGGTGGTTCGACCGCTCGCCCTGCGGCACCGGCACGAGCGCGCGCATGGCTCAGCTGCACGCACGGGGCGAGCTGCCGCTCGACCAGGACTTCGTCAACGAGTCGTTCATCGGCACGAGCTTCACCGGCCGCCTCGTCGAGACGACCGAGGTCGCCGGCATCCCCGCCGTCATCCCGACGATCACCGGCCGCGCGTGGGTGACGGGCACCGCGCAGTACATGCTCGACCCCAGCGATCCGTTCCCCCGGGGGTTCGTGCTGTGACGTCGGTTCCCGTGATCGGCGTCGACGAGATCGATGCGGCGATCGACCGCCGCGGTACGGTCGACGCCATCACGTCGGCGCTGCGCGACGGGGTCGACATCGAGGCCGACGCTCCACGGCTGTTCAGCCCGCTCGACAGCGGCGAGTTCCTGCTGATGCCGACGCAGTCGCCCGAGCACGCGGGCATCAAGGTCGTGACGATCGCCCCGCACAACACCGCGCGGGGTCTGCCCAAGATCCAGGCGTGGTACCTCGTCTTCGACGCGGCGACGCTGAGTCCCCTCGCGATCCTCGAGGGCGCCCATCTGACCACCCTGCGCACCCCGGCGGTCACGGCGGTCGCGGTCCGGGGCATGCTGCAGGCCGACCCGCGGGGCCCGAGAGGCGGCATCGAGTCGCTCGCGGTGCTCGGATCGGGGCCGCAGGCCGAGGCGCATGTCCGCACGCTCGTCGACCTGATGCCGGTCGGCGAGGTGAGCATCGTGGGCCGCACCCCCGAGCGCATCGCCGATCTGGTCGAGCGACTCCGGGCCGACGGCATCGCCGCGGTATCCGGTGGCCTCGAAGACGTGCGCGCCGCCGATGTCGTCATCGCGGCCACCTCGTCGAGCGTGCCGGTGCTCGGCCGCGCCGACGTCGACGACCACGCCGTCGTCGCGGCCGTCGGCTCGCACGGCGCCGACCGCCGGGAACTGGGCGCCGATCTGGTCACCGACGCCGATCTGGTGGTCGAGGCCCGGGCATCCGCGCTGCGTGAGAACGGCAACCTGCTGCAGGCACGCGACCTCGCGCACTGGGAGGCGGATGCGCAGCCCGTGACGAATCTGCGAGAGTTGGTCGCGGGCGCATTCGTGCGCCGCGAGGCTCGACCGGCCGTCTACACCGGCGTCGGCATGAGCTGGGAGGATCTCGCCGTGGTGGCGCGGATCCTGAGGTCGGCGCACCGCGCTGATGCATCGCCTCGGAGAGGGAACACAGATGTCCGGAACTGACACCCGCAGCCTCGTGCGGCTCAGCAAGCAGCCCAGTGTTCGCGACACGGTCACCCGTGCGCTGCGCTCGGCCATCATCAGCGGCGAGATGCAGCCCGGACGCGTCTATTCGGCCCCGAGCCTCGGCGAGGAGTTCGGCACGTCGGCGACACCCATCCGCGAGGCCATGCTCGACCTGGTGCGCGAGGGGCTCGTCGTCGCGATGCCCAACCGCGGCTTCCGCGTGACCGAGGTGTCATCGCACGACCTCGCCGAAGTCACCGAGCTGCGCCTCTTCCTCGAGCCGCCGGCCGTCGAGAAGGCGACCCCGCTGATCCCCGAGAGCGCGTTCGCCGAGCTCCGCGGCAAGGCCGATGACATCGTCGCCGCGGCCGACCGCGGCGACCTCGTCGAATACCTGAGCGCAGACAGCGACTTCCACCTGGCGATCCTGCGGTACGCCGGCAACGCCCGTCTCACGCAGCTGATCCAGTCGCTGCGCTCGCAGACCCGACTGTTCGGGCTCGCGGAGCTCTACGAACGCGGGCACCTCACCGGCTCCGCGAAGGAGCACCACACGATCATGGATGCCATCGAAGCGCGGGATGCGGTGCGAGCGCGCGACCTCGTGTTCTCGCACATCGAGCACGTGAAGGGCGACTGGTCGGGTCACACGGTGGGCGAGCCCCACCCCGCGGAGGCGAACGGCTAGTGGGCTCATCGACAGCGCGCGCTGACGTCGTCATCGTCGGGGCGGGAGTCGTCGGTGCCGCGACGGCGTTCTTCGCCGCGGCCGCGGGCCTGCGGACGATCGTGGTCGAGCGCGGGTCGATCGCCTCGGGCACGAGCAGTCGGTGCGAGGGGAACATCCTCGTCTCCGACAAGGAGGTCGGCCCCGAGCTCGAACTGTCGCTGTATTCGCAGCGGGTGTGGCGCGAAGACCTCGCCGAGCATGCGGCCCTGTGGGAGTTCGAGTCCAAGGGCGGCCTCGTCGTCGCCGGCAGCGCCGCGAGCATGGCGGGCCTGACCGCACTCGTCGGGCATCAGCGCGAGCTCGGCATCCGCGCCGAGATCATCGACGGCAACCCCGGACTGCGCGAGGTCGAGCCCTACATCAACCCCGCTCTCGTCGGCGGCGCCTTCTACCCCGACGACGCGCAGGTGCAGCCGCTGCTGGCCACCCATCACCTTCTGCGCCTCGCCATCGCGCACGGCGCCGAGCTGCACACCAGAACGGCGGTGCACGGCATCCTCACCGACCACGGCCGTGCCGTGGGGGTCGACACCTCGATCGGCCGCATCTCGGCCGGGGCCGTCGTGAACTGCGCAGGGCCGTGGAGCGGTGAGCTCGCCGCCCTCGCCGGCGTGCACCTTCCGGTGCTGCCCCGACGCGGCTTCGTGCTGGTCACCGAGCCGGTGCCGATCACGGTGCACCACAAGGTCTACGCCGCGGAGTACGTCGGCGATGTCGCGAGCTCGGATGCCGGGCTGCAGGTCTCGCCGGTCGTCGAGGGCACCCCGAGCGGCACGATCCTGCTCGGCGCCAGCCGCGAACGCGTCGGGTTCGACCGGTCGTTCTCGGCCGAGGCCGTCGCACGCATCGCCGCGAGCGGGCTCGGTCTGTTCCCGGCGCTGCGCGATGTGGGCGTGCAGCGCGCCTACTCCGGATTCCGCCCGTACTGCCCCGACCATCTGCCGGCGATCGGCGAGGATGCGCGACTGCCGGGCCTGTGGCACGCGGCCGGGCACGAGGGCGCCGGAGTCGGCCTCTCGGTCGGCACGGGCAAGCTGCTGTCGCAGGCGCTGCGGTCGCAGGCGACCGATCTCGACCTGACCGCCTTCCGCCCCGACCGACTCGAAGGGCTCGTCGCCGCATGACCCGCACCAGCCTGCAGTTCGACGGCACCCCCGTGCCCTTCACTCCGGGGCAGACGGTCGGTGCCGCCCTCGCGGACGCGGGGATCGTCTCGTGGCGCACGACCCGCCGAGACCACGCCCCCCGAGGGCTCTTCTGCGGCATCGGCGTGTGCTTCGACTGCCTCGTCACGGTCGACGGCGCACGCAGCCAGCGCGCCTGCCTCGTCGAGGCGTGCGAGGGACAGGACGTGCGCAGCGCCGATCCCGACGAGCCGTTGCCGCTGACGCTGTCGGTTCCCGCTCCGGTTCCGGTTCCGGGTTCCGGTTCCGGTTCCGTTCCCGATTCCGGTTCCGGTTCCGTTCCCGCTTCCGGTTCCGTTCCCGATTCCGTGGAGGCGGGAGCGCCGGAGGACTCGGCGTCGCATCCGGAGGACTCGCATGGCTGAGCGCATCCCCCCGACGTCCGAGGCCGCGCCCGCCGACGTCGCTGTCGTCGGTGCCGGTCCTGCCGGGCTGAGCGCGGCGGTCGTCGCCGCGGAGCACGGGCTGCACGTCGTGCTGATCGACGCCGGGCGCCAGACCGGCGGTCAGTACTGGCGGCATCCCGATGAGCGCCATCGCGACGCCTTCGCGGCACCCGAGAGCACCGGCCATCACCACTGGCGTCACTACACCGACCTGCGCGATCGGCTCTCGGCCGCCGTGGCATCGGGCCGCCTCCGGCACCTGGCAGGGCGGCAGGTGTGGCGCACCGACGGCTACGGCGATCGGGTCGCCCTGCGCACGAGCGCGGTGACCGGCACCGATACCCTGCCGCATGCCGAGCGCACCACGTGGGCGCGGCGACTCGTGATCGCGACCGGAGCGTACGACCGGCAGCTGCCCGTGCCCGGGTGGACGCTGCCCGGGGTGATGGCGGCCGGCGGCGTGCAGGCGATGCTGAAGGCGAACCAGGTGCGCGCCGGGCGCCGTGCGGTGGTCGCCGGCACCGGGCCGTTCCTGCTCTCGGTCGCCGCCGGGCTCGCCGAAGCCGGAGTCGAGGTCGTCGAGGTGGTCGACGCCAATGCGCTCACGCGCTGGGCGGCGACGCCGCTGCGCGCGCTGCAGGAACCGGGCAAGCTGTGGGAGGGCGTCGGCTACGCCGCCACCTTCCTGCGCCATCGCGTGCCGTTCCGCACGCGCACCGTGGTCAGTGCCGTCCGCGGCGACGGGCGCGTGAGCGAGGTCGAGTTGTCGCGCGTCGACGGCGAAGGCCGCATCCGCCCCGGTTCGTCGCGCACCGTCACCGCCGACCTCGTCGCATTCGGCTGGGGCTTCACCCCGCAGCTCGAACTCGCCGTGGGGCTCGGGCTGCGCACCCGCATCGACGTCGACGGATCGCTCGTGATCGATGTCGACGACGACCTGCGCGCCTCCGATCCGCTCGTCTTCGCCGCAGGAGAGGTCACCGGCATCGGCGGAGCCATCGCATCGTGCGCCGAGGGCGAGCTCGCCGGATCCGCCGTCGCACGCGACCTCGGCGTGCCCACCGACGCCCGGACGACGGCACGGCACCGTCGACGTCTGCAGCGCGGCCGCCGCTTCGCGATCGGCATGCACCGAGCCAGCCCCGTTCCCGCCGCCTGGGACCAGTGGCTGACCCCCGAGACCCACATCTGCCGCTGCGAAGAGGTCACCGCGGCCGAGGTGACCGACGCCGTCGATGCGCTGCGCGCCGACGACGCGCGCGACGTGCGGGTCACCGCGCGTCCCGGCATGGGGCTCTGCCAGGGGAGGGTGTGCGGATTCGCCCTCTCGAAGCTCGTCGCGACCGGCACCGGCCGCGACGTCGATGCCGGCACCGGCGGCGACGTCGATGCCGCAGCCCTCGAATCCTTGACCAATCGACAGGTGGGCGTGCCCGTCTCGCTGGGCGACCTCGCCTCGCTCGTGCCGCACCACCCGAACCAGGAGGAGTCATGACCTTGCACGCCACATCCGACGACCGCGTCGACCAGATCATCGAGCGCGCGGGCCGCGCGTCCGAACAGTGGAAGCGCGTCAGCATCGCCGATCGGGCGCAGGCGCTCGACGCCGTGGCGGATGCTCTCGACCAGCACGCCGACGAGCTGATCCCGCTCGCGCAGCGCGAGACCCACCTCGCCGAGGCGCGCCTGCGGGGCGAGCTGCGTCGCACCAGCTTCCAGCTGCGCATGTTCGCCGAGATGCTGCCCGAGGGGCTCTGGCTCGACGCGCGCATCGACCACGCCGACGCCGAATGGCCGATGGGTGCCCCGCGTCCCGACCTGCGTCGTCAGCTCGAGCCCATCGGCACGACGCTCGTGTTCGCGGCGAGCAACTTCCCCTTCGCGTTCTCCGTGGCCGGAGGTGACACCGCGAGTGCGCTCGCCGCAGGCAACGCCGTGGTGCTCAAAGCCCACCCCGGGCACCCCGAGCTCTCCGACGCGACCACCGATGTCGTGGTGGCGGCTCTCGCCGCTGCGGGTGCGCCCGAGGGCCTCTTCCAGACGATCCACGGCACCGAGGCGGGTGTGCATGCGCTGCGCGCGCCCGGGGTCAAGGCCGCCGCCTTCACCGGATCGGTCAGGGGAGGACGCGCGCTCTTCGACATCGCCGCATCGCGCCCCGAGCCCATTCCGTTCTACGGCGAGCTCGGCAGCACGAACCCCGCGTTCGTCACGAAGCGCGCGGCTGAGCGCGATGCCGCCGGGATCGCCCGCGACTTCGTCGCCTCGGTCACCGGCAGCGCCGGACAGCTGTGCACCAAGCCGGGAGTGCTCTTCGCGCCCGCGGGGTCGGCGATCGTCGCAGAGCTCGAGGCGCAGCAGCTGCCCGCGGCGACCCCGTTGCTGAACGGCGGCATCGAGAGCGGCTTCCGTGACTCGGTCGCCTCGACCCGCGCCGTCGACGGTGTGCGCACGCTCGCGGCAGCGCCGGACGATGCGTCGGACGCGCAGGCGCCGTCGGCCGTGCTGTTCACCGCGTCGAGCGAGACGCTGCGTGCCGACATGGACACCCTGATGAGCGAGATGTTCGGACCCGCGGCGCTCGTCGTGACGTACGACGACGAGAGCGAGCTGCTCGAGTTCGCCGATCTGCTCGAGGGGCAGCTGACGGCCACGATCATCGGAGAGGATGACGACGAGATCGCCGTCGACCTGCTCCCCAAGCTGTCGGAGCGGGCCGGGCGTGTGCTCTGGAACCAGTGGCCGACCGGTGTCTCGGTGACCTGGGCGCAGCAGCACGGCGGACCGTACCCCGCCACGACAGCGGTCGGCACGACATCGGTGGGCATGGCCGCGATCACGCGCTTCCTGCGTCCCGTCGCCTACCAGAACGTGCCCGAGGGGCTGCTGCCGGATGCGCTCAAAGAGAGCAATCCCCTCGGCATCGTGCGGCGCGTCGACGGCATCCTGATCCTGCCCTGACGCGGCCGGGGTCACTTTCGCATCTTGTCCCGCGTCCGGGGTCACTTTCGCATCTTGTCCCGCGTCCGGGGTCACTTTCGCATCGCTGGCCCTGGCCGGGGTCACTTTCGCATCGCATAGAGCCGTTTCCGGGGCGCTTTTGACCCCGCACCAGGAGCCGGTGCGCTTTTGACCTCGCATCGCGATCCGGCGTTCCCCTCCCTCGTCCGGGGTCACTTTCGCATCGCTGGCCCTGGCCGGGGTCACTTTCGCATCTCGTCGGGCCGTTTTCGGTGTGCTTTTGACCCCGTAGCGTTGCGGCGTTCCTCTCTCGTCCGGGCCACTTGCATATCGCTGGCCCTGGCCCTGGCCGGGGTCACTTGCGCATCGCTGGCCCTGGCCGGGGTCACCTTCGCATCTCGTCGGGCCTCTTCCGGTGTGCTTTTGACCCCGCAGCGTTTTGCGGCGTTCCCGTTCTCGCGGGCGGGGTCACTTGCGCATCGCTGGCCCTGGCCGGGGTCACTTTCGCATCTCGTCGGGCCGTTTCCGGTGTGCTTTTGACCCCGCGGCGTTTTGCGGTGTTCTCGTCCCCTCGTCCGGGCGACTTGCATATTGCTGGCCCTGGCCGGGGTCACTTTCGCATCTCGTCGGGCCGTTTCCGGTGTGCTTTTGACCCCGCGGCGTTTTGCGGTGTTCTCGTCCCCTCGTCCGGGCGACTTGCATATTGCTGGCCCTGGCCGGGGTCACTTTCGCATCGCTGGCCCTGGCCGGGGTCACTTTCGCATCTCGTCGGGCCTTTTCCGGTGTGCTTTTGACCCCGCAGTGTTTGCGGCGTTCCCGTTCTCGCGGGCGGGGTCACTTGCGCATCGCTGGCGAGGGCGGGGTCACTTTCGCATCCCGCAGGGGCGATTCCGGTGTCTTATCGGCCCTGCAACGCGCCCGCGTCGATGCCTGCACGCGCGCAGCGCCGGGTGGCGTCGCGCTCAGGTCGTCGAGGTCGGCATCCAGACCCGCATCGAGACGCCGCCGTCGTACTCGGCGAACGGACGCAGCTCGACGCTGCTCGGTGCGGATGCCGGCTCGCCACCCCCGCGGGTGTACAGCGGCCGCGGTTCTGACGACATCCGGTGGGCGTCGATCGTCAGGCGAGGGCCGAGCCAGCCCGGTGATTCGACCTCACCCTCACCTGCACCTGCACCTGCACCTGCACCTGCACCTGCACCTGCACCTGCACCTGCACCGTCACCAGTCACTGCACCTGTACCGGCACCCGCACCGGCACCCGCACGTGCACCTGCACCGGCAGCCTCACCAGCCCGTGCCGCGAGGTCCTCGACGTCGACGACCAGGCCGTCGACGTCACCGACTGCGCAGTAGACGACCGGCCCTCGGCGCACGGCCACGGTTCCGCGCACGGCGTCGATGCGCGGATGCGGATGGATGACGTCGATCTCGACCGGCAGCACCAGCTCGAGCACGGTTCCATCGACGAGCGCGTCCTCGACGACGATCCACCCGTCTTCGACGACCGCATCGACTGCATCGACTGCATCGCCCGCACCGACCGCATCGACCGCATCGACCGCATCGACTGCACCGACCGCACCGACCGCCCCGACCGCTGCGCCGCCGCGGCGCAGGGTCAGCGGGCGCCCGGCCACCCAGCCCGGTGCGCGCAGGGCCAGTCGACGGCATCCCTCGGCGGCATCTCCGTCGACGCTGATGCGCACGTGGCCGTCGGCGGGGTACGCGGTGTCGATGATCACCGTCGCGCCGTACGCGTGCAGGGTAGCCGACGCATAGAGCACGATGTCCAGCCCGTCGGGACGCTCGGCGCCGAGGTGACTCTCGAGCGTCGCGAACGTGCGCATGAGGTTGGGCGGGCAGCAGGCGCAGCTGAACCACCGGCGTCGGCCGGCCGGGGCATCGCCGCCGTACAGATGCTCGTCGCGCACCTGCAGCGGATTGACGTAGGTGAACGAGTCGCCGCGGGTCGAGATGCCCGCGGCGACGACGTTGTAGAGGGCGGTCTCGGCGACATCCATGCAGGAGGCATCTCCGGTCGCCAGGTACATGCGCCAGGCCCATCCGAAGAGAGCCACCCCGGCGCAGGTCTCGGCGTACGCGCGGTCGGGCGGCAGCTCGAAGGCGTCGCCGAACGCCTCGTCCTCGTGCCGGGCGCCGGTGCCGCCGGTGATGTACGAGCGGCGTGAGACCATGTCATCCCACTGGGTGCGCATCGCGTCGAGCATCTCCGTCTCGCCGGTCTCGAGGTACAGGTCGGTGATGCCCTGGTTCAGGTAGAGCGCGCGCACCGCGTGCCCCCGCATCCTGGTGGCCTGCAGGGCCGGCTGCTCGTCCTGATAGTAGGGGGCGCCGAACATCACCCCGCCGAGGAACCCGGAACCGCGTCGGCGGATGAAGGAGGCGGCCAGGTCGAGCGCCGCCGTGGAGCCCGTGGTGCGGTACAGCTCGACCAGCGCCGCCTCGATCAGCGGATGTCCGCAGTACTCCACCGCATCGTCGCCGCCCATGCGGGCCACGACGTGGTCGGTGAATCGCTCGGCGACGCGCAGCAGGCGGTCGTCGCCGAGCGCCCGATGCGCCCCGACCGCCGCCTGGATCAGGTGGCCGAGGCAGTACAGCTCGTGTCCCTGGGCGAAGTCCGTCCAGGGCTGTCGGTCGTCACGACCGAGATATGCGGAGTCGAGGTACCCGTCGTCCTGCTGCGCCCGCTCGATGAGCGCGACGGTCCGGTCGAAGAATGCGCGGATGCCGTCATCGTCTTCGCGACCGAGTTCCCAGGCCGCCGCCTCGAGCGTCTTGTAGATGTCGGAGTCGGCGAAGAGCATTCCGCGGAACTCGGCATCCGACTCGCCGGTGAGGCGTCGCACGTTGTCGAGGGTGCCGTACTCCTCGAGCATCGCGATCCCATGCGGCAGCGTGACCTGCCGGTTGCGCGCATGCCAGTCGTGCAGGAGCCCCTGCTCGATGACCGGCGAGACCAGCAACGGGCGGCGCACGCCATGGGTCGTGAGTCCGACCGGGGCGGGAGAGGGGATGCGGATGTCTGGCATGGGCTGACTCTTCTCCGAAGTGCCCTCGTGGCACCTCTCGCGATGAGTGCAATTGTACTTGCACTCATCGCGAGCGCCAGGGTCTACTCGAACCCGCCGCTCAACCGTCCGCGCATCCGCTGACTGCTCTCGTTCATCCCGACGATCTCGACGGTCTTGCCGAGGGCCGCGTACTTCGTCTCGATCGCATCGAGGGCGGCGACGGTCGACGCGTCCCAGATGTGCGATCCGGACAGATCGACAACGACAGAGTGCGGGTCGGAAGGGTACGAGAACAGCGTCGTCAGGTCGTTGCTCGAGGCGAAGAACAGCTCGCCGGTCACCGTGTAGGTCACCGTGTCGCCGGCGACCGTCCGCGCCACCGACACGAAGTGCGCGACCCTGCGCACGAACAGCACCGAGGCGACCAGCACGCCGCCCACCACGCCGATCGCGAGGTTGTGCGTCAGCAGCACGAGCACGACGGTCGCCACCATCACGAACGTCTCGCTCTTCGGCATCCGCTTCAGGGTCGACGGCGTGACGCTGTGCCAGTCGAACGCTCCGATCGCCACCATGATCATCACGGCGACGAGGGCCGCCATCGGGATCGTGCCGACGAAGTCGCCGAACACGACCACCAGCAGGAACAGGAAGATCCCGGCACAGAACGTCGAGATGCGCGTGCGGGCGCCGGATGCCTTCACGCCGATCATCGTCTGACCGATCACCGCGCATCCGCCCATGCCGCCGAAGAACCCCGACAGCATGTTCGCGACGCCCTGCGCCCACGACTCGCGGGTCTTGTTCGAGTGCGTGTCGGTGATCTCGTCGACGAGCTTGGCGGTGAGCAGCGACTCCATGAGCCCGACCAGCGCGACCCCGAGCGCGAACGGCGCGATGATCGTGAACGTCTCCCAGGTGAACGGGATGTCGGGCAGGAACAGTGACGGCAGGCTGCGGGGGAGCTCGCCCTGATCGCCGACGGTCGGCACCGTGAGTCCCATCGTCAGCACCACGCCGGTCACGATGATCACCGACACGAGCGGCGCCGGCACGATCCTGGTGATCCTCGGCATCACGATCATGACCAGGATTCCCAGCGCGACCAAGGGGTACACCAGCCACGGCACGTCGATCAGCTGCGGGAACTGTGAGCTGAACACGAAGATCGCGAGCGCGTTCACGAAGCCGACCATGACGCTGCGGGGGATGAACCGCATGAGCTTCGCGACCCCCAGCACACCGAGGATCACCTGGAAGACGCCCGCCAGGATCACCGTCGCGATGAAGTAGTCCATCCCGTACGTCGGCGCGACGGGGGCGATCACGAGAGCGACGGCTCCGGTCGCGGCGGTCACCATCGCCGGGCGCCCGCCGAGGAACGCGATCGACACGGCCATGATGAACGACGAGAACAGGCCGACCTTCGGGTCGACGCCCGCGATCACCGAGAACGCGATCGCCTCGGGGATCAGGGCGAGTCCCACGACGAGACCGGCCAGCACCTCGCGCGTCAGCATCCGCGGGTTCTTCAGCGCGTCGAGGACGGAGGGCTTGGCCCGATAGCGGGCGCGATCATCGACCGTGAGTGCAGACATGGGATGCTCCAGAAAGTCGGCCGGAGGCGGGCCGGACACTCCAGGGTACGGCGGATGCCGGGGGCTCGTCGCCGCCCGGCATCCGTTCACCGCCGGCCGTCACTCCGTGCGTGCGAATCCCGCGACGACGGCGCCGACCGCCGTGACGGTTGCGGCGCCGAGGAACAGCCAGGCGAAGCCGCCGGTCAGAGCCTCAGGTGCGGAGGCTCCGGCCGCGGTCAAGGCCTCGGTCCGCAGTCCGGCGAGGGTGCCGAGCACCGCGAGTCCGAGAGCGCCGCCGATCTGCTGACCGGTGTTCACGAGACCGCCGGCGAGTCCGGCCTCTCCGCCGTCGACCCCGTCGACCGACAGCTGCGTCGCCGTGACGAACGCGCCGCCGAGGCCCACGCCGATGAGCAGGGTGGGGCCGAGCAGCTGCGCGACGAACCCGGCATCCGCGGGCGCGAACGACAGCCACACGAGGCCTGCGGCCAAGACGAGCAGCGACCCGATGAGCGTCGCCTTCAGCCCGAGGCGCTGCACGAGAGTCGGGACGATGCCGGCGACCACGACGAGCGCTCCGGCGAGCGGCAGCTGCGAGAGTCCTGCGGTCAGTGCGTCGTATCCGAGTGCGGCCTGCATGTAGACCGAGAGGGCGAAGAACAGCGCGACCATCCCGGCACCGACGAGCAGCACGACGACGTTGCCGATCGAGAGGTTGCGATTGCGGAACACGCCCAGGGGCACCAGTGGCGACGCGGCGCGTCGCTCGATCGCGACGAACACCGCGCCGAGCACCAGTGCGGCCAGGAGCAGCGCGAGGGGGAGCGGATGCAGGATGCCGACCTGCTCGACCGCGCTGAGCGCACCGACCACCGCGACGAGGGCGCCGGTGATGGTGGCCGCACCCCAGAGGTCGAGTCTCGGCGCCGCAGAGTCCGTGTCGCGGGAGATCAGCAGCGGAACGGCGACGAGCACGATCGCGCCGACCGGCACGTTCACGAAGAACACCGACTGCCACCCGAAGGTGGCGGTGAGCACGCCGCCCAGCAGCACGCCCGCGGCCGATCCGATGCCGGCGACGCCGCCCCACACGCCCAGCGCCTTCGAGCGGTCGCGGGAATCGGGGAACAGCTGGGTCAGCAGGGCCAGCGCCGACGGTGCGAGCAGTGCCGCCGACACCCCTTGCAGGGCGCGTGCGGCGAGCAGCATCTCGCTCGAGAGCGACAGGCCGGCCAGCGCGGAGGCGGCGACGAATCCCGCCGTGCCGATGAGGAAGATCCGGCGGTGGCCGTAGCGGTCGGCGAGTCGGCCGCCGAGCAGCAGAAGGCCGCCGAATGCGAGGACGTACGCGGTGATCACCCAGGCGAGCGCGGCGGTGCCCATGGCGAGCTGCTCGCCGAGCACCGGCAGCGCGATGTTGACGATCGAGGCGTCGAGCACCACGAGGAACTGCGCCAGCGCGAGGATGCTGAGGGCGAACCAGCGTCTGCTGCGTCTGCTGATGGTGCTGCTGGTGCTGGTGCTGGTGCTGGTGCTGGTGCTGGTGCTGGTGCTGGTGCTGGTGCTGGTGCTGGTGCTGGTGCTGCTGCTCGGTGCGGGGGCGGGGGTGGTGATTCTCATGATGGTCTCGTCTCTCTGTGTAAGGGATCTGTCGGGTTGGCGGCGGGAGAGTGACTGTTCACTCACTCCCGAAGAAATGGAAGAACCGCGATCATGCGGTGCGTCTCACTCGGGGTGACGGATGCCGTGCGCGACGATCTTCGCCCACGGCGCGCTGCTCTCGTCGACCCGCGCGGTGACGATCAGGTGGCAGAGCTGCCCGTAGGCGATGAAGCGCTGCACGGCGTCGTCGCTTCCCGCCGACCGGTGTCGCACGAACTCCGTCACCTTCGCGAGCCCGGCGCGGAGTGCGTCGCCGATCTCGGGGGTCTCTGCGGCGGACTGCGCGTGCACCTGGAGCATGAGCAGCGACCGATCGCGGATGAGGTCGGCATACGCCTCGCCCATCGCGTCGAGCAGGTCGTCGGGGCGGGGGGATCCGGCGGCATCGGCACCCGCCTCGAGGGCGTCGATGATCCGCTCGAAGCAGGTCTCGAGCGCCGCGACGAACAGCTGCTCCTTGCGCGGGTAGAGCTTGAACACGTACGCCGGAGAGATCTTCGCCTCGCGGGCCACGTCTGCCACGGTGGTGCGGAAGTACCCACCGCGGGCGAACTCGACCAGCGCCGCCGCCGCGACCAGCGGGCGTCGGATGTCGGCCGTCGAGAGGATCGGGCTGCGCGGGGTCATGGGAATGACTGTACGCGGGTGAGAGTGATTGGTCAATCACTGCTTGGTGGCGGCGCCATCTGGGCGCGACCTCTTCTCCACCCAGACCCCGTTCTCGATCTCGTCCACAGGTCGTGCGGCGCGTGTCTCCCTGTGTCGGGCCCGGTTCATAGCCTCGCTCGCATGACGATTCAGATCCCTGTCCGAATGCCCACCTTCATGCGCGTCGAGCTCACGGTCGACGGCCGACCCGAGCTCGATCGGGCGATCGATCTGCCGACCGGGTCGCCGCATCACTGGATCGTCGAGGCGTATCGGCTGAGCGTCGGGCTCGAACCTCACGAGAGTTCCGAGCACGACGGCCTCGACCGCTGCCACCACGACGAGGCCTACGCGTATCCGTGGCCTTCGAGGCCCGGAGCCGACGAGATTCCGGGGCTCCCTCACGACCCGGTGATCGGCATCCGCTCCATCGAGACGCCGCCGATCGGCACACCATGGCTGTCGGTCACCTCGCTGCCGTCCGCGATGGAGCCGCCGGGTGTCGCGGCTTCCTCGGCTGATGAGCGGTCGAGCGGATGGTTGACCGGCGAGGCGCCGTTTCGTGAAGACGACGTGAACCGCGAACTGCTGCGCCGACACGGTGTGGTGCAGCCGTTCTTCGACGACGGCGGTCTGTGGTTCGACGATCCGCATCTGCCGTCGCCGTCGTCGATCAAGACGCTCGCCTCGGCGGTGACGCCCGCGCGGCGACTGGCTCTGCTCGCGCACATCGACCGAACCGACCTGCTGCGGTCCGCGGCCCCGGACTACGGCGATGCGGAGTCGGTGCTCGCATCTCTCACCCGGCTTCTCGACCTGCTCGGAACGATGGGCGCGGTGCAGGATGCCGAGAGCGGGTGGCTGCCGGAGGCTGAGAGCGACCGAGTCGTGCGCTCGCTCGGGTGGAACGGGACGCCCGACGAGGTGCGATCACGAGGGCAGGCGCTGGTCTCATTCGCCCGGCGCGCGAAGCTGATCCGACGCTTCAAGGGAAAGGTGGTCGCGACAGCTCGCGCCCGCACGCTGCGCGTCGCCTCTCCGCTGACGTTGCAGGCACTCGCCGCGATGGTCGCGGCCGGCGACGGCGGGTGGCGAGATCTGCGGTCGACTCGGTCGCGGGCCGAGGAAGCGCTCGTGCTGCTCGCGATCGCCGATGGGACGGCGGCGCACGTCGACGACCTTCCGAATCTCGTCGTCGAGGGGTCCCGAGCCTTCGCCGAATCCGATGCGCGGGTCGACCTCGATGGCGGAGGAACACCGTGGGAGGGACTGCGGGGAGCGCGCGATGACGGTGGAGTCGGGCGGGTCGTCGAGAGCATCGCGCTCCTCTCCGCGACGGACGCGTACGGGACGATCACCGCGGCGATGAGAGAGGTGGCCCGTCACGCGCTCCTCGGCGGAGTCCCCGAGGATCGATACGACCTGTAGCGTCCTGTTCCGGCATCGCGCTGCGGGGGCGGTGATCTCGTCACGCGCTGCGGCGAGGTGCGGTCGTCACTCCGGCTGGCGAGGTGCGGTCGTCACTCCGGCTGGCGCAGTCGCAGCACCAGGGCGATGACGGCGAGTGCGATCACGACGATCCCGTAGCCGACGCACACGACGCCGAGGCCGAACAGTCCGACCAGCATCCCCGCGATGACCGCGGGAACGCCGAAGGCGAGATACGCCAGTACGTAGATCACGGCGAAGGTGTCAGCGCGGTCGGTGGCAGGGATGCGGGGAGCCAACGAGGCGACGACCCCAGAGAACGCGGTGCCGAAGCCCATGCCCGTGATCGCGGTGGCGGCGAGGTAGAAAGGCAGCGATGCCAGGCTCAGCGCCACGAGCGACAGAGCGGTGCCGGTCGCGAGCGCGGCCGTGCCGAAGACGACCGAGGTGCGCGGGGAGCGCGTGCGCAGGAGGAACGCGGTGATCGCGCCGACGCCGGCGAGCATCGCGACGGCGAGGCCCTGCCACACATGGGCCTCTCCGCCGAGCTCGGCGCGCACGATGTTCGCGCCGAGAGAGAGGAAGAGTCCGCCCGTCGCCCACCCCGCGATGACCGCGGGGGCTCCGCGCCAGAAGTCCGCGCGGATTGCGACGGGCACCGACAGTCGGAAGCGCAGCGACCCCCAGGCGCCGGGACGCAGCGGTGCGGTCTCGGGGGCGAGCAGGAACAGTGCCGCGAGTACGAGATAGGCCAGGGTCAGCGGAGCGAACACGTCGAGCAGCGGCTGCCCGGTCAGATCGAGGGCGATGCCGGCGAGCAGCGCGCCGAGGGCGAGTCCGATGCCGGGGCTGAGGGCGTTCCAGAGGGCGGCGACCCGAGAGCGCCCACCGGGGGCGAGATCGAGGGCGGCGGCAGAGAGGGCGGCGATGAGCACACCGCTGGCGCCCCCCTGCAGGATGCGCGCGAGTACGAGGGTGGCGACCGTATCGGCGTGCCAGAAGAGGACCATGCTGGCGGCGAGCAGCAGCAGACCGCCGATCACGACGGGGCGCCGCCCGACGTGGTCCGACAGCGAGCCCGCTGAGAGCAGCGCGAGCAGCAGCGCGACCGCGTACACGGCGAAGACGGCGCTGATGACGATCGCGTCGAACCCGATCTCGGCCGCGAGCACCGGATAGAACGGCGAGGGTGCGCTCGCCCCCATCATCATCGCGATCTGGGTCACGATCGCCAGGACGAAGCCGAATCGGGGGCGTCGGATGCCGGAGACCGCCGGCTCGACAGCGGCGGTCGGTGACGTGGTGGTCATGGGTGCTCCGCGCGGTGGGTCGGGTCTGGGACGCGACGTCGTTGAGTTCGACAATCATCGAACTATCGGAGCGTACTCGCCCTCGCGCGATTGTTCAACTATTCTCGAACCATGCCAGGCGACCTCCCGCATCCGGACCGCTCCGAGATTCAGCTCACGGACGTGCTCTTCGCCCTCAGCGACCCCGAGCGCCTGGCCATCACCCGACAGCTCGCCGACGGACCGCTCGACATGGCCGCCTGCCACGCCACCGATCCGAACCTCCCCAAGTCGACGAAGTCGCACTTCATGAAGGTTCTCCGCGAAGCGGGGGTGATCCGCAATGAGCCGCACGGTCGGCGGCGGATGCTGACGCTGCGACGCGACGACCTGGAGGCGCTGTTCCCCGGACTGTTGGAATCGGTGCTGCGGGGGTAGTCCGGTCAGGGGTAGTCAGGGGTGGTCCGGGGTGGTCCGGTCCAGGGTGGTCCGGTCCGGGGTTGGCGCATGGGGTTGCGTGAGCCGTGGGCTGTGTGTGGGCCGTGGGCTTTGGTGGGCTGTGGGACGTGGGCGGTGGGCTGCGCGACGTGGGCTGCGGGCTGTGGTGAGCTGTGCGGCTGTGCGGCTGAGTCGGCATGCGCGGCCGTGTAGCGGCGTCGCTTTGAGTGGCCGGAGGTGGCGTCGTCGCCGCGTGACGCGTGACGCGTGACGCGTGACGCTTGGGCATGTGCGTGCTGCGTGGCGGCATGCCGGCGCGAGTAGGCGCAACGAGCATGCCGGCACCTTGGAATCCACTAGAACATAACTTCGAAACTCGGCATCTGACGCGGTAAAATCGAGGTATGTCGAAGTTGTCCGCTCTCCATCAGGCGATGTCCCGCCTCGATGGGCTGTGGGCTGACGCAGACGATGCCGCGGACCTGTCCCGCGACCGTCTGACCGCGGTGCATTCCGCGACAGGTGAGCTGAGGCGGCTTCTCGATGCCGTCCATGCGGACGTCGCTGCGGTCATCTCTCAGGAGTCGCGCAGTGAGCTGGGTGCCGGCGGGCTCGCGAAGCAGCAGGGATTCCGTTCCGCGGAGACGATGATCGCGGCGACGACGGGAGTGTCCCGCGTCGAAGCGACGCGTCTCGTCGCCGTCGGTGAGGCAACCGCCTCGCGCACCGATCTACGGGGCTCTCGGCTGCCGGCTCGATACCCCGCGCTCGGCGAGGCGCTCACGGCCGGTCGGCTGGGAGTGCAGGCGGCCGGGCTGATCGTCGCGCTGCTGGAGCGCTGTCGGATCTCGGCGGGAACCGACCGCATCGCCGAGGCCGAGCGGATTCTGACAGACAAGGCGACAGGGCTCTCGCTCGACGATGTCCGCAGGCTGGTCACTCGCGCCGATGCATGGCTGGACCCCGACGGACTGGAGCCGAAGGGCGAAGAGATGCGACGTCGTCGGTCGCTGACCATGTTCGAGAGAGACGGGATGCTGCATCTCGACGCCCGAATCGACATCGAGACCGCGGCGCCGATCGTCGCCGCGATTCGCGGGTACGTCACCGCGGCTTTCGCTGCCCGCAAGGATGCTCCCGACGCGAATGCTCCCGATGCCGATGCTCCCTATGTCGACCGCCGCACGGTGCCGATGCTCCAGATCGACGCTCTCGCACTCTTCTGTGCGCACGTACTCGGATGCGAGGGTGAGAGCTTGCCTCTCGCCGGCGCCACGGTGGTCGTGCGTATCACGCTCGACGATCTGCAGTCCGGCACGGGCTGCGCCACGATCGACGGTCTCGACCAGAAGGTCAGCGTCGGCGCGGCGCGGAGGATGGCCGCGAACGGCGGCGTGATCCCGTGCGTTCTCGGCGGCGGCAGCGAGATCCTGGACTGGGGACGAGAGAAGCGGCTCTTCACTCGAGCGCAACGCCTCGCGTTGGTCGAGAGGGACGGAGGGTGCGCGATGTGCGGGCTTCCTCCGCAGATGACCAAAGCGCATCACCTCCGATGGTGGAGCAGGGATCACGGTCCGACCGATCTGTCGAACGGAGTACTGCTCTGCGAGACGTGTCACCATCGGATCCACGACAACGGGTGGGAGATCCGTATCGATGGAGAGGGGGTCGCGGGCAAGGTGTGGTTCATTCCGCCCGAATACGTCGACCCGGAGTGCAGACCCCGGCTCGGGGGCCGCGCGCGATTCGATATGGCGGCATGAGCGCGGTGCGGGCACGCGGTGACGGTGCGGGCCGGGCATGCGGTCGTGCGTTACCAGTGGGCGTTCGGGCATGCGGGCGTGCGGGCGTGCCGGCCTGCGGGCATGCGGTGTCAGCGGGGGTGGGACGTCGGCGCGAAGCGGGGCGCTCAGCGGAAGTACGACGCCCCGTTGAGGTCGAGCACGGTGCCCGAGGCCCACACCGCGGTGGGCGAGGTGAGATAGGCGACCGCATCCGCGATCTCCTCGGGCGTGCCGACGCGCCCGAACGGACTCTGACTGCGGATGCTGTCGCCCTCCGGGCCCGTCAGCGTGGCCGACTGGCGCTCGGTCGCGACCATGCCCGGGGCGACCGAGGTCACCGAGATGCCGTGCGGTGCGAGCGTGAGCGCCATCGACTGGCCGAAAGCCTGCAGCCCCGCCTTGGTCGCCGCGTACGCGGGATGATCGGCCTCGCCGCGAGACGCACCGCGCGAACCGACGTTCACGATCGACCCGCCGCTTCCGCGCTCGATCAGATGCTGGGCGACGAGCAGCGTGACATTCGAGGCGCCGAACAGGTTCACGGCCGCCATCTCCGACCACGCCTGCTGCCACTGCGCATAGGGCACGTCGTCGGCGCGGTGCGCGTTCGCCGCACTCGGGGCCACGGCCGCGTTGTTCACGAGGATGTCGAGCGAGCCGAGTGCCGCGATAGCCTCCATCACCACCCGCTGCGCCTCGGCCGGGGTGCCGAGATCGCCGCCCACGATGGCGTGACCCGAGCCCTCGAGCGACGACAGGGTCTCTTCGGCGGCGGCGCGATCCCGTCCGTAGTGCACAACCACGTGGTCCCCGCGGCGCGCGAGCACCTGTGCGATCGCCCGCCCGATGCCGCGGGAGCCGCCGGTGATCAGCGCATTCGCCATCTCAGGACGCGATCTGCGCGTGACCGGGGGCATGCACGGTGGCAGGCACGGTGGCAGGCACGGCGGGCTCCACCTCGGCCCACACCGCGTCGAGCGACAGGTGCAGTACACCCGCGATCGCCGCGATCGTCGAGAACGCCGGGGTGGCCACGCGGCCCGACTCGATCTTGCGCAGCGTCTCGGGAGACACGCCGGCGTCGAGGGCGACGCTCAGCATAGAGCGCTCGCCGCGCGCGCGCCGCAGCAGGGCTCCCAGGCGCTCGCCGCGCTCGACCTCGGCGGGAGTGAGGGGCATCCGAACCATCATGTGCCGATTCTAATACCGGGATAGTATTACCGGGATAGTTATTGGACCTACAGGAATCGGAGACCACCATGATCGAGATCCTCGACAGCGACCAGCTGGGCCGCGCGCGGGATGCCGGCGTGCTGGTCGGCCGCATCCTGCAGGCGCTGAAGGTGCGGGCGCGCGTGGGGGTGAATCTGCTCGAGCTCGACCGGTGGACGAAGCGCATGATCGAGAATGCCGGGGCGACGTCATGCTACGTCGACTATGCCCCCTCGTTCGGCCGTGGGCCCTTCGGACACTATCTCTGCACCGCCGTGAACGACGCGGTGCTGCACGGTATGCCGCACGACTACGCCCTGCTCGACGGAGATCTGCTCACCCTCGACCTCGCGGTGACCCTGCGCGGGATCTCCGCCGATGCCGCGATCAGCTTCGTGGTGGGAACCACGGCGGCATCCGCAGACCTGGCGATGATCGACACGACCGAACGCGCGCTCGCCGCCGCCATAGCCGTGGCCCGCCCCGGCGCTCGCATCGGCGATCTCTCGCAGGCGATCGGCGCGGTGCTCAGCACGGCCGGATACCCGATCAACCTCGAGTTCGGCGGCCACGGCATCGGATCGACCATGCATCAGGATCCGCACATCGCCAACGACGGCCGTGCCGGTCGCGGCTATCGACTGCGCCCCGGCCTGCTGCTCGCGATCGAGCCGTGGGTCATGGCCGACACCGATGTGCTGGTGACCGACGCCGACGGATGGACCCTGCGCAGCGCGACGGGTTGCCGCACCGCCCACACCGAGCACACGATCGCGATCACGGATGCCGGCGCCGAGGTGCTCACGCTCGCCCGCTGAGCGCGCGGCGACCCCGACCCCGATCCCGTGCCCGACCCGATCCCGATCCGTACTGAGCGCGCGTTACTTCTTCGGCGATCCGCTCCGCAGGCGGCGTGCGGCGCGACCGGCGAGATCCTTGAGGCGGCCACCCGGCCACTGGCGGCGCAGCTCCACGCCGCCGTCGGGGCCGACAACCGGGGTGCAGGTGCGCCCGGCGAGCAGCGGCGAGCGTCCGGCCGCGGCGAGCGTCGCCGCATCCGCAGTGAGGGGCACATCGAAGGTCCAGCCGGCTCGGCGCACCGCCACGAACAACGGCGCACCGGTCGATCGGTCGTCCCGGTCGAACACCTTGAGCGGGTCGAGCGCGACCTTCACGGCATCGAGCTTGCGCGGATGCGTGCCCGAGATGTGTCGCTCGACACCCGCCGCCGGGTCGCGCAGAACCAGTCCGACCCGATCGTTCTGCAGTTCCTTCTTCGCCTCGAGCAGGGCGGTCGGCAGACCGTCCACAGCCAGGGGCAGCGACGTGAGCATGCCGGTGCCCGGCTCGAACACCAGTGCATCCCGACCGTCGTGTGTGATCGACACCGCGAGCGTCAGATGCAGGCCGCCTCCGCGCGACCAGCGCGCTGAGGTGACGGTGGCGCGACACTCCATCTCGTCCTCGAAGCGGGCGTACGTCAGCAGGTCTGCCCGACGATCGGCCCGCAGCAGGGCGGCGCGGATGCGGTTCGGGAACGACAGGCCTGCGTCGACTCCCGGGCCGAATCGCCGCTCGGCGAGGGGAGCGACCACGTCGAGCAGGCGTTCGCGATAGTCGTCGGGGTAGCGGACCATCTGCCGGCCGGTGAGACGCTTCAGGACCTTGCCGCGGAACCAGTGCCGCAGCAGACGATCGCGAAGACGACCGGGTTCGGTGTAGCGCTCGACCAGATCGAGAACGGCTTCGAGGTGCGGGTAATACGACTCGGGGTCGATCCGCGCTGCGCTCGCACTGCCCGGATGCTTCACCCAGGCGTAGCACGGCCGACTCGCGAGGATCGAGATCTTCGAGGCCTCGAAGTACGCGCGCATCACGAACAGGTGGTCTTCGAGCCGCACCTTGCCGTCGGGGAAGCGGATGCCCTTCTCGCGCAGGAAAGCCGTGCGGAACATCTTGTGCGGGGTGAGCATCTCGAGCAGCGGGTCATCGCCGAGGCGGGCATTCGGGATGTCCTTGCGGAAGATGCGGGCGGGCAGTCGGCGACCGATGCCCATCTCCTTGCCGAGGATCACATCGGACCCGTGCAGATCGGCATAGTCGCACAGCGCCTCGAGCGCGCCGTCGTAGAGCCAGTCGTCCTGATCGACGAACTGGATGTAGGTGCCGCGCGCATCGTCGATGCCGTGGTTGCGCGGGGTGCCCGGCCACCCGGAGGGAGCGAGGTAAGCCACGCGGATGTACGGGCGGTCGCGCGCGATCTCGACCAGCCGCGCGGCGGTCTCCTCGCCCGAACCGTCGTCGCACAGCAGCACCTCGAACCGGGAGTGGTCGAGAGTCTGCCGGTCGAGCGAGGCGATCAGATCGTCGAACGATGCGCCCGGCTTGAAGACGGGAACGACCACGCTGACGCGCAGAGGGGCGGGTGCGGGCGCGGCGGCAGCAGAATTCGACATCGAAGGTAGTAAACCACCCCCACCTGCGCGGTGCATGGCCCTTGCGCACAGGAAGACGCCGTGCTGGAGGCCGGGAATTCCCACCCCGCACACAGGGTTAACGATATATCGTTGACTATCGCTCACCACACCCGGGAGGTCACCATGAACAACGCATTCCCCTCGAACCCGTTCGGCGGATCCGGCTTCGGCGCGGGCCCCGGCGGACCCGCATCCGCGATCTTCGATGCCATGGACCAGCTCCGCAAGTCGTTCGAGCAGCGCCCCAGCGGCGGCTCCCGCATGGCCAAGGGCGACGTCCGCACCGCCGTGCTCTCGCTCCTCGCCGAGCGGCCCATGCACGGCTACCAGATCATCACCGAGATCGCCGATCGCAGCGGTGGATCCTGGAAGCCCAGCGCCGGCTCCGTCTACCCGACGTTGCAGCTGCTCGCCGATGAGGGCCTGATCGAGGCCGATGAGCAGAACGGTCGCAAGACGTACTCGCTCACCGAGGCCGGCCGTGCAGTCGCATCCGAGCACACCGAGACCCGCGCTCCGTGGGAGCCGCAGCACAAGGGCGAGAATCTGCACGACAACCCGCGATACTCGGCACTGCCGAAGGCGGGCGTCGATCTGGCCGCCGCCGCGGCGGCCGTCGGACGCAGCGGCAGCACCGAGCAGGTGCAGCAGGCGGTCGAGATCCTCGACGAGGCCCGCCGTAGGCTGTACTCGATCCTCGCTCAGGACTGATCGCACACGAACCAGGGACGACATATGACGGATGCTGCGGCGCACGGCGCCCACCGTGCCCGGTACCGCCGCATCCTGTCGTTCGCGGCGCGCGAGCTCGTCAAGATCTGGTGGTTCGAGCTCATCCTGCCGCGCCTCGGGCTGCGCTCGGTCGCCGAGCGCACCCGCTCGTCGCGGATGCAGCGCTTCGCGAGGCGATTCCACGTGCTCGCGGTCGAGCTCGGCGGCCTGATGATCAAGGTCGGGCAGTTCATGTCCTCGCGCCTCGACGTGCTGCCGCCGGAGATCACGAAAGAGCTCGAAGGGCTGCAGGACGAGGTCCCGGCCGTGCCGTTCGCCGACATCCGACGGGCGGCCGAAGCCGAGCTCGGACGCCCGCTCACCCAGGCGTTCGCATGGTTCGATGAGACGCCCGTGGCCGCAGCATCCCTCGGTCAGGCGCATCGTGCGCGCCTGACCGCACAGGATGCCGCCGACACCGGTCTCGGGCACGTGGTCGTCAAGGTGCAGCGACCCGGCATCGACGAGATCGTCGCCGTCGACCTCGCGGTGCTGCGTCGAGTCGCGCGCTGGCTCACCCGCGTGCGACTGGTCGCAGACCGTGTCGACGCCCCGGGGCTCATCGAGGAGTTCGCGGTCACGAGCCTCGAAGAGATCGACTACCTGCACGAGGCGGCCAGCGCCGAGCGGTTCCGCGAGAACTTCGCCGGCGATGCGCGCATCGGCGCCCCCGAGATCGTGTGGGAGCGCTCGACCAGGCGCGTGCTCACCCTCTCCGATGTGACGGCGATCAAGATCAACGACGTCGAGGCGCTGCGGGCGGCCGGCATCGATCCGTCCGAGGTCGCCGACGTGTTCGCCGAGGTCATGTTCGACCAGGTGTTCACCCACAGCTTCGTCCATGCCGACCCGCACCCCGGCAACATCTTCGTGACGCCCGTGCCATCGGAAGGCTCCGAGACCGAGCGGGCGGGCCGGAACTTCCGCCTCACCTTCATCGACTTCGGGATGATGGCCGAGGTGCCCGACAACCTGCGCGCGGGCCTGCGCACCCTGCTCATCGCGGTCGCCGGTCGCGACAGCAAGGGTCTCGTCGCCGCCGCGCAGGAGATCGGCGTGCTGCTGCCCTCTGCCGACACCGCCGAGCTCGAGCGTGCGCTGCGTGCGCTGTTCGCCCGCTTCGGCGGCATGGGCTTCGCCGAGCTGAGCACCGTCGATCCGCGTGAGTTCGCGGACTTCGCCGACGAATTCGGCGACATGGTGCGCTCGCTGCCCCTGCAGCTCCCCGAGAACATGCTGCTGCTGATCCGTGCGGTCTCGCTCACCTCGGGCATGTGCTCGAGCCTGGATCCCACGTTCAACGTGTGGGATGCCGCCGAGCCGTACGCCGGGCGCCTGCTGCGCGACGAATCGGGCAACCTGATGCAGGAGATGGCACAGCAGGCGATGGAGACCATGGCGGTCACCTACGGTCTGCCGAAGAAGATCGACGCGATCATCACGCGCGTCGACGACGGCAACGTCACCTTCGACACTTCGCGTCTGGAGAGGCGTCTCGACCGGCTCGAGGGCATCGCCCGCCGTATCGGCTCAGGAGTGCTGTTCGCGGCGATGCTGGTCGGGGGAGCGCTGCTCGTCCCCTCGATCGCTCCGCTCGGCATCACGCTGATCTGCGTCTCGGGGCTGCCACTGCTGCACTCGGTCTTCGCGGGTGTGGGGCGCCGCGCACCGCGCTGACAGAGCGCTGACCCCGTGCTGACAGAGCGCGGACCCCGTGCGGAGGCCGCCGGGCGGGCCGGTGCTTGCAGCCCGGGCATGGGAGAATCGATTCTCATGGGCACACCGAACGATGAGTCATCTGAGAGTTCCGACGCCCACGCGACGGCGAGCACGCCGACGACGGGCACCGTGAGAGCAGCCGAGACCGCACGCAAGATCGTGCGCGACATAGCGGCCGTACCTCCACCACCCAGCGTGCACCCCGCCCTCATCCCCGGCGTATCGGTCGAGGAGACGGGCCGCACCTACCGCACCGATCCGCTCGTCTTCGGATCGGCGGCTGCCTTCACCGTCGCCTTCATCGCCTGGGGCGTCTTCGCCGGCGACAACCTCGCGGGCACCACCTCGACGGTCCTCGCGTGGGTGGTCGAGTACTTCGGCTTCTTCTTCACGACGATCGCCACCGTCATCCTCGTCTTCATGCTGTTCGTGGGCTTCAGCCGATACGGCCGGATCCCCCTCGGACGCGACGACGAAGAGCCCGAGTTCTCGATGTTCTCGTGGATCTCGATGCTGTTCGCCGCCGGCATGGGCATCGGCCTCGTTTTCTGGGGAGCGGCCGAGCCGCTCACCTTCTTCGAGAGCCCCCCGCCAGGCACCGTCGAGGCCAACACTCTCGAGGCGATGCACACGGCGCAGGCGCAGGTGCTCTACCACTGGGGGCCGCAGGCCTGGGCGTTCTATGCCCTGGTCGGTGGCGCGATCGCCTACGGTGCCTTCCGCCGCGGTCGCACTCCGCTGATCTCGTCGATCTTCGCCCCGCTGCTCGGCGAGGGCCGCACCACCGGGCCGCTCGGCCGCACGATCGACATCTTCTCGATCATTGTCACCCTGTTCGGCACCGCCGCCTCGCTCGGCCTCGGCGCCCTGCAGATCGGCCACGGCGTCGAGATCGTCAGTGGTATCGGCGAGCTCGGCAACGGCGTGCTCATCGCCGCGATCGCCGTGCTCACCGCCTGCTTCATCGCTTCGGCGGTGTCGGGTGTCTCCAAGGGCATCCGCGCGCTGTCGAACATCAACGCGGTCGTCGCGCTGCTGCTCGCCTTCTTCGTGTTCTTCGTCGGTCCGACGCTGCTGATCCTCAACGTCATCCCCTCGGTCGCCGTGCAGTTCCTCGGCGACCTGCCCGAGATGGTCGCCCGCTCGGCCTCGCAGGGCGACGAGGCGCAGGCGTTCCTGTCGAGCTGGACGATCTTCTACTGGGCGTGGTGGATCTCGTGGTCGCCGTTCGTCGGCATGTTCATCGCCAAGATCTCGCGCGGCCGGTCGCTGCGCCAGTTCGTGTCGGTCGTCATCGTCGTGCCCGCCGTCATCTCGCTCATCTGGTTCGCGATCTTCGGCACGACCGCCATCCAGCAGCAGATGGACGGCGCGAACCTCACGGTCGATCCGCCCGAGGAAGTGCTCTTCGGAGTGCTCGAGAACCTGCCGTTCCCGCTGATCACCAGCATCGTGCTCATCCTGCTGATCTCGATCTTCTTCATCACGGGGGCGGACTCCGCATCCCTGGTCATGGGCACGCTGTCTCAGCAGGGGCGGCCCGAACCGTCTCGCTGGGTCGCGGTCGTCTGGGGTGTGCTGGTCGGCGTCATCGCCGCCGTGCTGCTCGTCACCGGCGAAGAGGGCGCAGGCCTGCGATCGCTGCAGAACGTGACGATCATCGCCGCACTGCCGTTCGCGGTGATCATGGCGTTCATGATGGTCGCGTTCATGAAGGACCTGCGGCGCGATCCCCTCATCCTGCGCGACCGCTACGCCCGCATGGCCGTGCGCCACAGCGTCATGGCGGGCCTCGAGGAGTACGGCGACGACTTCGCCCTCGTGCCCGTCGAATACGACCACTCCGAAGACGATCTCGCCTGGATCGACGAGGCCGAGGTCGACGACAGCCTCGCTGAGGTCTATGCGACGGCCACGGAGTCGATCGACATCATCCCGGATGCCGGCGCCCTCGCCGCAGGGGATGCGGGATCCGCTTCTGGTGCTGGTGCTGGTGCTGATTCTGGTTCTGGTGCTGGTGCCGGTGCTGGTTCTGGTTCTGGTGCTGGTGCGGGTGCTGGTTCCGATGCCGACCCGGGAGCCGATCCGGCCGGACTCGCCGAACGCCCCTCTTGACGCCAGGTGCGTAACTGACCCCGCGCACGGTTTCGGCTCGGTGCGGGGTCAGTTTCGCATCCGAATCGGCTGTTTGCGGTGCGGAATCGACCCCGGCTGCCAGCGCGGTGCGGAATCGACCCCGGCAGAGGGCGCGGTGCGGAATCGACCCCGGCTGGATCGGGGATGCAGAACGGGCCTCGCACGTGTTTCCGGATGCGACGTCTACCCTCCCCCACGGTTTCGGCTCGGTGCGGGGTCAGTTGTGCATCCGAATCGGCTGTTTGCGGTGCGGAATCGACCCCGGCTGCCGGCGCGATGCGGAATCGACCCCGCCTGCCGGGGACGACCGGGTCAGTCCGCCGCGACGGGCTCGACGGGCACCGCGGCGGCGTCGGTGATGCGGGCCGCCATCCCGGCGAAGATGAACCCGTGGAAGGGCAGCACGCCGAGCCAGTACATCCGGCCGAGGAGTCCGCGAGGGAAGAAGACGGCACGCTGCTCGTAGCGCGATCCGTCGCCGTCGGGCAGTGCCCGAAGCTCGAGCCACGCCTCGCCCGGCACCTTCATCTCGGCGCGCAGTCGCAGCAGACCGCCGCTGGCGGGCGACGACTCGGTCGCGCGCCCCGGCTCCTCGACGGCCTCGACACGCCAGAAGTCGATCGCGTCGCCGACCCGCGCCTCGACCTTGCTTCGACGTCCGCGGCGCAGCCCGACACCTCCGACGAGCCGGTCCATCCAGCCGCGCACGGCCCACAGGAACTTCGACGAGTACCATCCGTTCGACCCGCCGATGCCGATGATCACGCGCCACAGCCCGTCGACGGGGGCAGCCGTCTTCAGCTTGCGTGTGTCGGTGAACACCGTGCGGCCTGCCCATTCGGGATCGCTGGGCAGCGGATCGCTCGGCGCGCCCGTCACCTCGGCATCCTGCCAGCTCGTCTCGATCGTGTCGGCGTCGACGCGACCCAGCGCGAGCGACACGGCCGTGCGATACGGGGTCAGCCCGCTGTCGGGACGGGGGATGAGGTCGTCGATCGCGTGGTCCTTCACGATGCACTCGTTCTGCAGCGACGCGACCAGGGGGCGGGCGATAGACCGGGGCACCGGCGTCACCAGGTTCACCCAGTGCGATGCCAGCCCGGGGGTGAGCACAGGCAGAGCTGCGATGGCCCGCTGCCGCAGCCCCGCTTCGAGCGCGTAGCCGTTCATCATCTGGCCGTAGCGCAGCACGTCGGGGCCGCCGATGTCGACCGCGGTGTTCACGTCGTCGTCGACGCGGGCGGCGCCGAGCAGATAGTGCAGCACGTCGCGCACGGCGATGGGCTGGATGCGGTTGCGCACCCACTTCGGTGCCGGCATGTAGGGCAGCACGTCGGTCAGGTGCCGGATCATCTCGAACGACGCCGATCCCGACCCGATCACGACGCCGGCCTGCAGCACCAGCGTCGGCACACCGGATTCGAGGAAGATCTCGCCGACCCGCACGCGCGAGCGCAGGTGCGGGGACAGCTTCGCATCCTCGGGGTGGAGGCCGCCCAGATAGACGATGCGCCGCACGCCGGCCTTCGCCGCGGCATCCGCCACCGTCGTCGCCGCGAGCTCGTCGCTCTCCTCGAACCCCTTTCCGGCGCTCATGGAGTGGATCAGGTAGTAGACGACGTCGACGTCTGCCATGGCCGCGGCGACGGCATCCGCATCGTCGGCCGAACCCTCGACGATCTCGGACTCGGAACCCCAGGGGAACGATGCGGCGCGTGCGGCGTCGCGGGCGAGGACCCGCACGCGGTAGCCGGCGTTGAGCAGGCGTGGGGTGAGGCGTCCGCCGATGTATCCGGTGGCGCCGAGGACGAGGGCGCGCGGGGCGTCTCCGTCGTCGTGGGGGAGGGCGCGCAGCGCCTCTTCGTGCCCGGTGGGCTGGGTGAGCTCCGTCATGTTTCGAGAGTAGGCCGGTCCGGGAGAAATATCGCTAGGGTGACAAATCACTAGTTCACCTAGTAATCTTTAGCGCGAGGAAGGTGATCACATGTCCAGGGCAATGAATTCCCCCACCCGCGTCTCCCCAGCTTCGTTCGACGCATCGTCTGCGCTCTCGACGGCGGTCAGCCTCGCACCGTTACCCGCCAGCGAGGCTGTGGGGCGCGCGACCGGTGTCGGACGCGCGCCCCTGACTGCCGCGGCACGCCATGGGGCTTGGCGTGCCGCGGCATTGGTCGCGCTGATCGCCGCGGCGACGATGCCGCTCATGATGGCGGCCACGTTCGCCCTCCCGCTCTGACTCCCCCAGAGGACCACCGCAGAAGCACACCGCAGAAGCACGCTGCAGAAACACCGCAGAAGACCACCGCAGAGAAGAGAAAGGATCCCCCATGGGACTCGATGACAAGATCAAGAACGCCGCTCAGGACCTCGCCGGCAAGGCGAAGGAGACCGTCGGCAAGGTGACCGACAACGAGAAGCTCGAGGCCGAGGGTCGCGCCGAGCAGGCCAAGGCCAACGTCAAGAAGGCCGGCGAGAACGTCAAGGACGCTCTCAACTGAGAACGCTCTGCACCGAGCGGGGAGGCGGCGAAAGTCGCCTCCCCGCTTCATGTCCGGGCCCGAATACCCGGACCGGCCACCACGAGAGAGATGATTGACGGCATGTCCGATCCCTTGAAGAACCAGGTCCCGACCCTGTGGCAGCGACTCGTCCGTCGACTGCGACCGGTGAAGAACGAACCGCGGCGCCTCACCGTCGAGGACGTCACCGTGGTCGACCGCCCGATGCTGCGCCGCGCCGTGGCCGGCACCGTGGTCGGCAACCTCATGGAGTGGTACGACATCGGCGTGTACGGCTATCTCGCCGTCATCATCGGACGCGCGTTCCTGCCCGATGCCTCCGCGGGGGCCCAGTCGCTCTTCTCGCTCGGCGTCTTCGCGGTGACCTTCGTCGCCCGTCCGCTCGGCGGCATCGTGCTCGGCCAGCTCGGCGATCGCCTGGGTCGTCAGCGCGTGCTCGCGTTCACCCTGATCATGATGGCCGCAGCGACCTTCCTCATCGGCGTGCTGCCCGATTTCTCGGTCATCGGCGTCTGGGCGCCGATCCTGCTGATCGTGCTCAAGCTCGCCCAGGGCTTCTCGACGGGCGGCGAGTACGCCGGTGCCACCACGTTCATCACCGAGTACGCGCCCGACAAGCGGCGCGGCTTCTACGCCTCGCTCCTCGACCTCGGCTCGTACATGGGCTTCGCGATCGGCGCCGCCTTCGTCTCGATCCTCCAGCTCACCCTCTCGGCCGAGACCATGCAGGGCTTCGCCTGGCGCATCCCGTTCCTCGTGGCACTGCCGCTGGGACTCATCGCGATCTACTTCCGCCTCAAGATCGAGGACACCCCCGCCTTCCAGGAGGCGCAGGATGCCTCTGCGCGCGCATCCGACGAAGCACAGGCCGCGGCGGATGCGCCGAAGGGCGTGCTCGCGCTGATCCGCGCGTACTGGCGCGAGCTCCTGACGGCGTTCGTGCTCGTCGCCGCCGCGAACACGGTCGGCTACGCGCTGACGTCGTACATGCCGACCTACCTGACCGGAACCCTCGGGTACGACGAGGTGCACGGCACCCTGCTGACGCTGCCCGTGCTGGTCGCGATGGCCCTGTGCATCCCGCTCACCGGCAAGCTGTCCGACCGCATCGGTCGCAAGAAGGTGCTGTTCGTCGGCTCGATCTCGGCGATCGTCCTGGCTGTTCCCGCGTTCCTGTTCATGATGCACGGCGAGATCTGGTCGACGCTGCTCGGCCTGGCGCTGCTGGCCTTCCCGGTCACCTTCTACGTGGCGAACCTCGCGTCGTCGCTGCCCGCGCTCTTCCCGACGTCATCGCGGTACGGCGGTATGGGCATCTCCTACAACCTGGCCGTCGCCCTGTTCGCAGGTACCGCTCCGGTGGTCATGGAGGCCCTGGTGCAGATGACGGGGTCGTCGCTCGCGCCGGCCTTCTATGTGATCGGAACGTCGATCGCCGGCTTCATCGCCGTCGTCGTGCTGAAGGAATCGGCGCGGCGCCCGCTGCCGGGCGCCATGCCGAGCGTGCAGTCTCACGAAGAGGCCGTCGAGCTGGTCGAGACGCAGGAGGACAACCCCGATCTCGATCTGGACGAGCTGTTCCCCGAGCGTCTCGCCGACGCGGACGTCGAGGGCGAGACGGCGGCCGAGAAGGCCTGAGTCCGAGTCGGAGTCGGGCTACTCGCCCGACTCCGATTCCGACTCCTCGTGCGAACGGATGACGTCGCGCAGCTCCTGGTCGAGGTCGCTCGCCTCTTCGATCGCCGAGGTCATGCCGGCGAGGAATCGTGTCACGACGGCGCGCTCGCGGTCGCTCATCTCGTCGACGAGGGCGAGCATCCGACGGTGCATGGCGCCGAGGGTGTCGCGCACCTCGTCGTCGCTGCTGACGGTGGGGACGACGACGCCGGCGCGTCGATCGGTCGGGTGCGGCTCGCGTCGGGCGTGCCCGCCCTTCTCGAGTCGGTCGATCAGAGTCGTCGTGGACGCGGTGGAGATGTCGAGCATGCGAGCGATGTCGATCGGGCGCACGATGCGTCCGGCGCGCTGCTCACGCAGCAGGAATCTCAGGGCGACCAGGTCGGTCTCGTTCATCTTCATAGAGATGCGCGTGCGCGCACGCATGGCCGTCTCGGCCGACCTGTAGCGACGCAGCAGGTTCAGCACGTCGACAGTGCTGGCGGATTCGGCGTCCGGATACCAGTAACCGGAACGGGTGAACTCGTCGGAGTTCTCCATCACGCCACCTCCTCGTCGGTGCTCAGAGCCTGATCGGCGCAGGCCTCTATCTTGGCACCCGCGCCGAGATAGTGCGTACAGATATATAGCTAGCTCACCTGGTTACGTGGCTTTCGAGTAGTAGCATGGAAGTTTGACAGGGGGTGTCGCATGAAGATGAATATCCACGTCCGCACGGCGAAGACCGACCTCGTCGCCCGTGTCGATGAACTCCGCCGTGCGGAAGCACAGCTCGCGCGGCGACTCGCGGCGGTCCGCGCACCCAATGACACGGACCGCGAGGCGATGCGCTACATCGTCGACGCCCCGGACGATGCGCCGGCGACGCCCGGCGGACTCGCCGCCCATCTGAACGTGAGCACCGCAGCGATCACGAGCCTGCTGCGTCGCCTGCAGGAGCGCGGGCAGATCGTGGTCGCGCCGCATCCCGACGACGCCCGTTCGAAGGTCCTCCGTGCCTCGCTGCGCGACCTCCACTCGCCCGCCGATGAGCTCACTCAGCGGGTCGAGGCGATCGCGAGCGAGTTCACCCCCGAGCAGACCGAAGTGGTGGGTCGCTTTCTGCGTCGTCTGATCGAGGAGATCGGCGAGATCCCGTGAGTCCGACTTCCGTTTAGCTAGGTAACCTAGTAATCTATCTATCATGCGAAGTCTTCGCGTGAAGGAGAGATCATGGGCTACTTGACATACGGGAACACGGCCGAGCGCATCGAGATCGACGATCAGACGCTCACTCATCTGCGCATGGTGGCGATGACCAAGCTGCGGCGGAACGAGTCGTTCCCCCTGACCCTGGAGATGGCTGACGGCGTGATCGAGACGCTGTGGGTGCACGCCTCCATCCCGCTCCGGATCGCGATGGATCGGCCGTGCGCGATCGACCGCGACATGGTCACGGCGATGATGCACGCCGCGGGGTCGGCGGGCGGACTCGACCTCACGCGCGAGGAGTTCGCCTCCGCGGTGTCGACGCGACGGTCCCTGCACGCGATAGGAGCATGACGGGGGCGGAGCACGTCCCGCCGGTGCCGCTCGGTGACGCGGATGTCGGAGTGTCCGGGTCGTTCGCGGCGAAGCGCATCTCGGTGAACTCGGCGGTCTGCCGGAGCGTGTAACGTCGTCGACATGACGACTGTCGAATCGATTCGATCCGCCGCGCCCGATCGCGCCACGGCGCGAGCGCGCATCGCCGTCTCGGCGCTGTTCTTCACCAATGGGGCGCTGTTCGCCAACATCCTCCCGCGGTACCCCGAGATCAAGACGGCGCTCGAGCTCGACAACGTCGGCTACGGATTCGCGATCGCCGCATTCCCGGCAGGAGCGATCGCCGCCGGCCTTCTCTCCGCGGTGCTCATCCGCCGGTTCGGTTCCGCACGCATCGCGGTGTTCGACACCATCGCGACAGCCCTCGGGCTGTTCGCCGCGGCGCTGTCGCCCACCGGCATCCTGTTCGCGGTCGCCCTGCTGTGCGGGGGCGCGTTCGATGCGATCACCGACGTGGCGCAGAACGCGCATGGCCTGCGCGTGCAGCGTCGATACGGTCGGTCGATCATCAATTCGTTCCACGCGATCTGGTCGATCGGCGCGGTGGTCGGAGGAGGCATGGCCGCGGCGGCGATCGCGCTGCAACTCCCTCTGGGCGTGCATCTGGGAATCTCGACCGCGGTGTTCGCGGCGGTGGCGCTCACAGCACTGCGGTTCTGCCTGCCCGGACACGATGAGGCGTCTGAGGCTCTGGCCGTGGCCGCACCCGCTGAGGCCGCGTCGACGGTGCGCCGGGGTGTCAGCCCGCGAATCGTACTGATGGTGATCGCGCTGACCCTGATCGCCATGGCCGGGGCGATCGCCGAGGATGCGGGCAATTCCTGGGCGACGCTCTATCTCTCGGAGTCGCTCGGCGCCGCCGCCGCGATCGCGCCGCTCGGCTTCATCGCCCTCGTGGGTGCGCAGTTCATCGGGCGGATTCTGGGCGACGGGCTGACCGACCGCTTCGGTCAGCGCGCCGTGGCGGTCGTGGGCGGACTGATCGCGGCGGGCGGCATGACCCTCGCGCTGATCTTCCCCAGCGTCCCCGGCACCATCGCGGGCTTCGCGGCGATCGGCTTCGGGGTCGCGACCCTCATCCCCGCCGCCATGCACGCGGCCGATGAGCTGCCGGGTCTGCGGCCGGGGGCAGGGCTGACGATCGTGTCGTGGCTGCTGCGACTGGGATTCCTGTTCTCGCCGCCGGTCGTCGGATTCATCGCCGACACGCAGAGCCTGCGGGCCGGACTGATCGTCGCGCCTGCGGCGGCCATGGTCGCCGTGCTGCTCGCCGGAGCCCTGGCGGCGCGAACGTCACGGTGATCCCGGATGGCCTGGATCCGGGCCGCTGACGTGTCGTTCCTGGTGCCGGATGCAGGTGCCGGATGCAGGAGCCGGGCACGGATGCAGGGCCGGGTGGCCGGTGTGATCCTGCATCCGTGCCGGCATCCTGCATTCGGCCGGAGGTACCCGGCACCTGGCACCCGGAGATGCCCGGCACCGGCACCGGGCACCCCGAATCTGGCACCCGGCATCCGGAACTCAGAGGGCGGTGTAGCCGCCGTCGACGAGGTGGTAGCTGCCGGTGATGAAGCTGGCGGCGTCGCTCGCGAGGAACGCGATGAGGTTGGCGACCTCGTCGGCCTGGCCGAGGCGTCCGATCGGGTGCTTGCTGACGAGGAACTCCTTCGCCTCGTCGCCCATGGTCGCGAGCAGCGGGGTGTCGATGAATCCGGGACCCACCGAGTTCACGCGCACGCCGTGCGCGGAGTACTCGAGGGCGGCCGACTTGGTCATGCCGACCACCGCGTGCTTGGCCGCGACGTAGGCGGGGGAGCCCGCGAATCCGACGCTGCCGAGGATCGACGCGATGTTCACGACCGAGCCGCCGCCGTTGGCGAGGATCGACGGGATCTGCGCCTTCATGTTGCGGAACACGGCGTTGAGGTTGATCGAGATGACCTTGTCCCACGCGGCGTCGTCGTACTCGGCCGTGGGGGCGGATGCTCCGCCGATGCCGGCGTTGTTGACGCCGATGCGCAGCGGGGCGAGCGAGTTCGCGAGCTCGACCGAGGACGCGATCCACTCGACGTCGGTGGCGTCGCCGACGGAGGCCTCGGCGATGCCGCCGGCGGCACGGATCTCCTCGACGACAGCGGTCGCGTTCTCCGCGTTCAGGTCGTTCACGACGACGGATGCGCCGTTGCGGGCGAGCAGCAGAGCGGTCGAGCGACCGATTCCGCTTCCTGCTCCCGTCACGATCGCCGAGCGGTTCGAGACGTCGTACTGAGCCACGGGTGGCTCCTCTCCTGGACGGTCGCGGTGCCGGGAGATCTTCTCGGACGGTCCGTCCTCCTTTCCAGGGTACGCCTCCTTCCGACCCAGATGGATGCGCGTGAATGGATTTTCCGGATACCGAGTTCTCTTCACGGATGCAGGTTTGTTAGCCTTACCTAACCGGCTCCCCCGCCTCGTCCGCAGATCCCCGAAAGGTCTTCGTCGTGCCCGCACGCCTCCGTCGCCCCCTGTTGTCCGCCCTCGCCGTCTCGGCGACAGCCCTCCTCGTGCTCACCGGATGCTCCGCCCCCGACGCGGCCCCCGCCGATGCCGCCGCCCCCACTGAGCCGGCCGGCACGCATACCGTCGAGCACGCACGCGGAACCACCGAGGTGCCCGACGACGTCGAGCGCGTCGTGACCCTGGAGCCGCTGGAACTCGACACCGCGGTGGCGGTCGGCATCACGCCGGTCGGCGCGGCGGTCGCCTCGAACGTCGCGAGCACCCCGGCCTACCTCGGTGTCGACGGCGTCGAGAGCGTCGGCACCGTGCCCGAGCCCGACCTCGAGGCCATCGCCGCGCTCAAACCCGACCTGATCCTCGGCACGGAGGCCCGCCACTCGGCGCTCTACGAGCAGCTCTCGGCCATCGCCCCCACGGTCTTCATCGAGACCCAGGCCGACCCGTGGCGCGAGAACGCGCAGCTCATCGGCGAGGCGCTGAACCGCGACGACGAGGTGGCCGACCTGCTGACCGCCGTCGACGAGAGGTGCGAGAGCCTCAGCGACGAGTACGCGGTCGACGGCGAGACGGCGCAGCTGATCCGTCCGCGCGACGAGACGACCCTCAGCCTGTACGGCCCGGTGTCGTTCGCGGGCAGCCTGCTCGAGTGCGTCGGCTACACGATCCCGGATCAGGACTGGGCCGACGGCCTGCAGGCCGACATCTCGCCCGAGAACATCGTCGACGCCGCGGCCGACAACGTCTTCGTGACCGCGGCCGACGTCGACGACGAGTCGGCGATCCCCGCCGCGCTCACCCAGAACGCGGACGCCTTCGGCCGGGTGACGCTCGTCGACACCGCCTACTGGGTCTCGGGCGTCGGACCGAAGGGCGCGCAGGCCGTGCTCGACGACATCGAGAAGTACCTCGAAGCGAACCGGTGACCGCGGTCTCCGCAGCGGGACCGACCGCGGCCCCGCTGCCGCGACGGGCGGCACGGGCAGCGACAGGCACGATCGTCCTGTGCGGCGCTCTCGTGCTGGCCGTGCTGCTCTCGCTCACCGTGGGGGCGAATCCGCTCTCGCCCGCCGCGGTGTTCGACGCGATGGCCGGTCGCGGCACCACTGAGACGAACTTCGTGCTGTTCGAGCTGCGCATCCCCCGCACCGCGGTCGGCCTCGTCGCGGGAGCCGCTCTGGGCGTCGCCGGCGCGCTCGTGCAGGCCTTCACCCGCAACCCGCTCGCGGACCCCGGCATCCTGGGCGTCAATGCGGGAGCAGCGGTGGCGGTCGCGCTCGGGGTGGCATTCCTCGGGCTCCGCGATGCCTCCGAGTTCATCTGGCTGGCGTTCCTCGGAGCGCTCGTGGTGACGGTCGCCGTCTACCTCGTCGGGTCGGCCGGCCGCGGCGCGGCCGACCCTGTGCGGCTCACCCTGGCGGGAGTGGCCCTCGGGGCCGTGCTGTCGGGCATCACCACCGGCCTCACGCTGAGCGACCCCGACGCGTTCGACGCGATGCGCAGCTGGAACGCGGGCTCGCTGCTCGGCAGCGGGCTCGACGACCTCGTCGCGGTGCTCCCCTTCGTGGTCGTCGCGCTGCTGATCGCTCTCGTGCTGGCGGCGGGCCTGAACGCGGTGGGGCTCGGCGACGACGTCGCGCGCTCCCAGGGCGCCAACGTCGTCGGCATCCGCATCGGCGTGATCGTGGCGGTCACCGTGCTGGCCGGCGCCGCGACCGCGATCGCCGGGCCGATCTCGTTCGTCGGGCTGATGGTGCCGCACGTGATCCGGTGGACGTTCGGGGTGGATCAGCGACTCATCATCGCGCTGTCCGCGGTGCTCGCTCCCGTGGTGGTGCTGCTCTCCGACGTTCTGGGGCGAGTGATCATCGCGCCGGCGGAGGTGCCCGTCGGCATCGTCACCGCACTGGTGGGCGCGCCGGTGCTGATCGCCCTCGCCCGACGCGGGAAGGCGCGTGCACTGTGACCGTCCTCCGCCGGCCGTCCCTCCGCACGCCGTCCTCCCATCCGTCTCCCCTCAGAGCCCCCCGCCGCGTTCTCGTGCGGATCGGCCCGGTGGCGCTGCCTGTCCGGGTGCGCAGCCTGCTGGTCGCCGCGATCTCGCTGCTCGTCCTCGCCGCGCTGTTCGTCCTGTCCCTGGGACTGGGGTCGTTCCCGCTCGCGCCCGACGAGGTGGTGCGCATCCTGCTCGGAGGCGGGGAGCCGATCGACCGCACGGTCGTCTGGGACTGGCGGATGCCGCGGGCCCTGGCGGCCATCGCGGTGGGCGCCCTGCTCGCGATCGCCGGTGCGCTCTTCCAGACCGTCACCCGCAATCCGCTCGCGAGCCCCGACATCCTCGGACTGTCGAACGGCGCGTTCACCGGCATGCTGCTCGCCCTGGTCTTCGTCTCGTCCAGCCTGCCGGCCCGCACGATCGGGGCGCTGTGCGGAGGGCTGGCCGCCGCCGCGGTGATCTGGCTGCTCGCCGTGCGAGGCGGCGTGCAGGGGTTCCGGCTCATCATCGTGGGCATCGGCGTCTCGGCGATGCTCGCCTCGCTGAACACCTGGATGCTGCTGCAGATCGAACTCGACACGGCGATGTTCGCCTCGGCGTGGGGCGCGGGATCGCTCAACGGGGTGACCGCTGCGGGCCTGGGCGCGGCGGTGCTCTGCGCCGTGCCGTTCGTGGTCGCGGCCGCGCTCCTTCCGCCGCGCCTGCGCCAGCTCGACCTCGGCGACGATGTCGCCTCGGCGACCGGATCCCGCCCCGCGCTGGTGCGCACCCTGGCGCTGCTGATCGGCGTGGTCCTCGTCGCGGCGGCCACCACCGTCGGTGGTCCGATCGCGTTCGTCGCCCTGGCCGCTCCGCAGATCGCCCGCCTCGTGGCGCGCACGCCGCATCTGTCGCTCGGACTCGCCGCTCTCGTCGGCAGCGTGCTCGTGCTCGCCTCCGACCTCGTCGCGCAGCACGTGCTGCCCGTCACGCTCCCCGTCGGCGTCGTCACCGTGTCGGTGGGTGGCGCCTACCTCGTCCTCATGATCATCCTGGAGATCCGCCGCCGTGCCTGACCTCGACAGCCCTCGCGCCCACCCCGACCCGGACTCCCGCCTGCACGCCGACGGGATCACGCTCGCGTACGACGGATCCCCCATCGTGCACGATGTGAGCGTGGCGATCCCCGACGGCTCGTTCACCGTGATCATCGGGGCGAACGCCTGCGGAAAGTCGACGCTGCTGCGTGGCCTCTCACGACTGCTCGCGCCCGCGGCGGGCGAGATCGTGCTCGACGGGCGCGCCATCGCCTCGTACCCGGCGAAAGAGGTGGCGCGTCGGCTGGGGCTGCTGCCGCAGAGCGCGAGCGCTCCCGACGGCATCACCGTGACCGACCTCGTCGCCCGGGGACGGTACCCGCACCAGAGCCTGTTCCGGCAGTGGTCCGAGGCCGACGAAGACGCGGTGCGTCGCGCGCTCGCGGCCACCGGCACGACCGACCTCGCGGCGAGATCCGTCGACGAGCTGTCCGGCGGTCAGCGGCAGCGGGTCTGGGTGGCGATGGTCCTCGCCCAGGAGACCGACCTGCTGCTGCTCGACGAGCCCACGACCTTCCTCGACGTGGCGCACCAGGTCGAGCTCATGGAGCTGTTCGCCGAGCTGAACGACCACGGGCGCACGATCGTCGCCGTGCTGCACGATCTGAACCATGCGGCGCGGTACGCCTCGCACATCATCGCGATGCGGGCCGGTCGGATCGTCGCCGAGGGTGCTCCCGCCGAGGTCATCACGAGCGAGCGGGTGCGCGAGGTGTTCGGGCTCGAGAACATCGTCATCGACGATCCGGTCACCGGAGGGCCGATGGTCGTCCCGCTCCGCGTGCCCGCGAGGAAGGATGCCGGATGAACGCCGAACGCCCGTGGGCCTACAGCGCCTTTCCTGTGGAGGTGCGTGAGACGCGTCGACTGAGCCCGGGGTTCATCCGGATCACCTTCACCGGCGACGCTCTGGAGCACTTCGCGAGCTGGGGCACCGACCAGCGCATCAAGCTGGTGCTGCCGATGGCCGACGGCTCGCTCGCGGACTTCGGTCTGCTCGACGAGCCCACCCCGCATCCGTCCGACTGGTACACCCGCTGGAAGAGCCTGCCCGAAGGTGAGCGCAACGTGCTGCGCACCTACACCCCTGCCGGGATCCGGGCGCAGGTGCGCGAGCTCGACGTGGACTTCTTCCTGCACGAGCCCGCGGGCCCCGCATCGCAGTGGGCGGCACGGGCGGTACCCGGCGACCGCGTGGTGATCACGGGGCCGGATCGACGGATGGGCTGGACGGGGTACGGACTGCACTGGCATCCCGGTGAGGCGACCCGGTTGCTGCTCGTCGCCGACGAGACCGCCTTCCCCGCCGTGCGCGGGATCCTGCAGACGCTCGGCGAGGCGCACCGCGTCGACGTGATCCTCGAGTGCGCGGACCCGGCCGACGACATCGTCTCGGCGGATGCCGGTGCTCGCGCCGACATCCGACTCATCCGCCGTACGTCCGGCGACAGCTCCGAGCTGGAGCGGGCGGTGGCGCGCTGGAGCGACGAGCACGGTGAGAGCGTGCGCGCCGATCCGGCCTTCTACGCCTGGATCGCGGGGGAGTCGGGGGCCACCGCCCGGGTGCGCCGCCTTCTCACCGCCGAGGCAGGCATCTCGAAGGAACGGGTGTCGTTCCTCGGGTACTGGAAGGTCGGCGGTCCGCTCGTCGGGTGACGCGGCCGAACCGCACTCCCGGCGCTTCGTCCAGGCGCGGCATCGGATCGTCATGGATCGCACGGGGCCGACGTCCTATCGTCGAGGGGATGACCACGTTCGACGACGCCCCGCAGACGCCGCCCGCACCGTTCACCGTCGCCGTCTCGGCGTCCCCGGCCGTGGTGCCCGCACCGCTCGAGATGGGTGACGACGACACGACCGTGGAGCGCCTCCAGCTGACCTCGCGCTTCGTGACGCGGAACGGTGAGCCGTGGATCCCGGTGATGGGGGAGTACCACTTCAGCCGCGACCTGCCCGAGAACTGGGAGCGGGAGCTGCGCAAGATGAAGGCCGGCGGCATCTCCGTGCTCGCCACCTACGTGCTGTGGATCGTGCACGAGGAGATCCGCGGCGAGCTGCGGTGGGACGGGCGGCGAGACCTGCGTCGGTTCATCGAGACGGCCGACAGGGTGGGGCTCAGGGTGATGCTGCGGATCGGTCCGTGGGCGCACGGCGAGACCCGCAACGGCGGCTTCCCGGACTGGCTGCAGGCGCTGCCGATCGGGCACCGCTCCGACGACCCGGCCTACCTCGCTGTCACGCGGCGGTGGTACGGCGGCATCGAGGAGCAGGTGCGCGGCCTCCTCCACACGTCGGAGAATCCCGAGGGGCCGATCATCGGCATCCAGGTCGACAACGAGCTCTACGACGACGGGCCGCACCTGGCGACCCTGCGCGCCCTCGCAGAGGAGGTCGGGATGCGGGCGAGTCTGTGGACCGCGACCGGGTGGGGCGGAGCGCAGCTGCCGCGAGGCCGCGTCCTGCCGGTCTACGCCGGATACTCCGACGGCTTCTGGGAGGAGTCGGACACGGGGTGGCCGGACTTCGGAGAGATGCACTTCACCTACAGCACGGTCCGCGACGACCTCAGCGTCGGTGCGGATGTGCGGGGTGCGGATGTGCGGGGTGCGGATCTGCGCGTGGCGGATCTGCGCGGCACGGCGGCCGAGGCGGATCCGGATGCCGGTCTCGGCACCGACGATCCCTGGCCGTTCGTGACCTGCGAGCTCGGCGGCGGCATGGCGGTGGCCTACCACCGGCGTCCGCTCGTCGACCCCGACGACGTGGCCGCCCTCGCCCTGACCAAGGTGGGCAGCGGATCCGCGTGGCAGGGCTACTACATGTACCACGGCGGCCTGCAGGTGCTCGGCGAGCTGTCGTCGACGCAGGAGTCGCAGGCGACCGGCTACCCGAACGACGTGCCGGTGCGCGACTACGACTTCTTCGCACCGCTGGGCACCGTGGGGGCGCAGCGCCCGCACTTCCACGCGCTGCGGCAGCAGCACCTGCTCCTCGACGCCTTCGGCGCGGCTCTCGCTCCCGCCGCGACGACGATTCCCGCGCGGGTCGACGGCGGCCCGCGTTGGGCGGTGCGCAGCGACGGCGACCGCGGATTCCTGTTCCTGAACAACCATCAGCCCGCGGTCGCCGCACTCCCCGACCTCGACGACGTGCACTTCGACGTGCGCCTCGGCGATCACGCGATCACCGTCCCGACCGCGCCGATCACGGTGCCCGCCGGCGCCTTCGCCGTCTGGCCGCTGCGTCAGATGTATCCGGACGTTCCCGCGCTCACCGTCACCGCGCAGCCGATCACGCAGATCACCGACGGCGACCGCACCGTCGTGCTGTTCGCGGCGAGCGAGGGGATCGACGTCGAACTGCAGGTGGAAGGGGTGGATGCCGTCGCGATCTCGGGCGCCGAGGTCCGCCTGCAGGACGGCGTGGTGCATGCCGTCCCGTCCGTGCCCCCGGGGCTCGACTGCGAGGTCGGGATCGGCGACACGACCCTGGTGTTCCTCGACAGGGCCACCGCCGAGAGCGTGTGGCGCGGCGATGTCGCCGGCCGCGACACCGTGATCCTGTGGGCGGGCGGCGGATGGTTCGACGACGACGGCTTCACCGCCGTGCTCGGTGACCGCGCCGGTGCCCTCGGGGCCTTCCCCGCCCTGCGAGGTCGTGATCTCGAACCGCTCGCCGCGGAAGGATCCGTCTTCTCGCGCCGGGCGGTCGTGGGCGGGGCTGCCCCCGTGCCTCTCGACGTGCCGGCCTTCAGCGAACGACCGACCGTGCCGCTGCGCACCGGGGGGCCCGCCGGCAGATTCTCGGCACCCGCCGACGACGACTTCGCGGATGCCGCCACGGTCGAGGTGCACGTGCCGAGAAGCGCGCTCGAGACCGGCGACGGCGAGCGGTCGGTGCTGACCCTCGACTGGACGGGAGATGTGATGCGGGTCATGATCGGCGACAGCCTGATCGCCGACCAGTTCTGGTACGGACGCCCGTTCGAGATCGACCTCACGCCGCACCGCGAGGCGCTCGCCGCACAGCCGCTGACCCTCCGCGCGTTCGCCTGGGCGGCGGACTCCCCGGTCTACGTCGACCCGCGGGTGCGGCCGGTCGGCGGCGAGGATGTACTGGAGATCCGTTCGGCGGTGGTGCGTCGCACCGCGACCGCATCCTTCCGCTGAGCGCGCGTCACCCCTTGTGCTGGGCGCGGTAGGTCGTGGGGTTCATGCCGTGCACGCGGCGGAAGTGCCGGGAGAAGTAGAGCGGGTCGCTGTATCCGACCGCCGCGGCGACCTCGGTCACGGTCGACGACGTCGTGTCGAGCAGAGTGCGCGCTCGCGCCATCTTGACGGCGGTGTGGAATGCGCCAGGGCCCCCTCCGGTCGCGCGCCGGAACATCGCGCTCAGGTGCGACGAGGACAGCCCGACCATGCCGGCGAGCTCTGCGACCGGGATGTTGCTGTCGACGCGGGTCTCGAGGAACCGCATGGCGCGCTCCAGAGGTGATCCCTCCGCGGGGAGGATGCTGTCGGCGGCCAGGCGCGTGAGCAGGTGCCACGCCACCCCCGAGGCCGCGAGCAGCTGTGCGGGTGACACGCGTCGTTCGAGGTGGCCGACGAGCTCGTCGAAGAGAGCGACGGCACCGTCGACGGCGCGCAGCCGGGTGAGCGGGCGGGGGATGCCGAGCAGGGGACCGGTGAGCTCGGGCACGTCGGTGCCCCGCACGTGCATCCACCAGATCGTCCATGGATCGTCGAGCGACGCCCGGTAGTCGTGCGGTACCCCCGCGGGGATGGTCACGCAGGCGCCGGGCGTCATCGGATGCTCCTCGTCGCCGAGGCGCACCGTCCCTGAGCCTGCGACGCAGAGGATCACGATGGTCTCGGTGGCACCCCGCGCGCGAACCCGGCGATGGCCGGACGCGGTGGGGAAGTACCCCGCGTCGGTCACCAGGAGCCTGCGGGTGACGGCTCGCGAGAGCGCCGCCTCGACCTGGGGTCGCGGCACGACGCACAGTCGCTGATTGCGGAAGCCGTCGGGCCGTCCGCTCGGCTCGGGTCGAATCACTGTTTCGTCCATGATGTTCCTCGATCTCACCATAGCTCCGCCCGCGCCGCCTTCGTAGCGTCGGAGGTGACCCGCCGAGGGTCATGACGAGGAGGCCGACGATGATCGAGGAACCGACCTCCGCACACGCGGATCACGAGAAGCTCGTGCTCCCCGAGCCGCCTGCCGAGCTGCTCGCCGCGCTCGATCGCGGCGAGGCGGTGGCCTGGCGGCAGCCGCTCGCGATCCGCACATACGAGGCGGATGCGCCGAGCGTGTATCCGATGTACCTCGATCAGCGCGTCTATCAGGGGTCGAGCGGTCGGGTGTATCCGCTGCCCTTCACCGAGGGCGTCGCCGACGAGGCGGTGGTCCGCGAGTGGGATGCCGTGCACCTCGAGAACGAGTACGTGCGGCTGGTGGTGCTGCCCGAGCTCGGCGGTCGCATCCATGTGGGCTATGACAAGACGAGCGACTACGACTTCTTCTACCGCAACAACGTCATCAAGCCGGCACTCGTCGGTCTCGCCGGGCCCTGGATCTCGGGCGGCGTCGAGTTCAACTGGCCGCAGCACCATCGCCCCGCCACCTACCTGCCGGTGGAGACCTCGATCGAGGTCGGCGAAGACGGCACGGTGACGGTGTGGTGTCACGATCACGACCCGTTCGCCCGCATGTCGGCGCAGCACGGTGTGCGCCTGCGCGCGCACAGCTCGGTGGTCGAGCTCGCCGTGCGCCTGCACAACCGCACGGACGAGCGGCAGTCGTTCCTGTGGTGGGCGAACGTCGCCGCGCGCGTGCACGACGACTACCAGTCGTTCTTCCCGGAGGACGTGGGCTACGTCGCGGACCACGCGCGTCGCGCGCTGACGCGGTTCCCCGCCGCCGATCGCGAGTACTACGGGGTGGACTACCCGGGGCTGGCCGCCGAGCATCCCGGTGCCGATCGCATCGACTGGTATCGCAACATCCCGGTGCCGACGTCGTACATGATCGTCGACAGTGCCCAGGACTTCTTCGGCGGGTACGACCATGCCGCCGGGGCCGGGTTCGTGCACTGGGCCGAGCGGCGGGTGTCGCCGGGCAAGAAGCAGTGGACCTGGGGGGATGCGCCCTTCGGGCACGCCTGGGACGCGCAGCTGACCGACGGCGACGGGCCGTACGTCGAGCTCATGGCGGGCGTCTACACCGACAATCAGCCCGACTTCACCTGGATCCTCCCCGGCGAGACGAAGGTCTTCACGCAGTACTGGTACCCGATCCCGGGCATCGGCGTCGCGCACCAGGCGACACCGGATGCCGCGGTGCACGTCGACCGCGAGGGAGAGATCGAGGCCTCGTTCGCGGTGACCGCACAGCAGGCGGGGGCCACCGCGCGCATCCTCCGCGGCGACGCGGTGCTCGCCTCGCGGACACACGATCTCGTGCCCGGGGTGCCGCTCACGGTCGCGGCCGAGAGCCCGGACGGACTCGACGAGGGAGACGACCTCAGGGTGGAACTGCTCGGCGCCTCCGGGCAGGTGCTCGTGCGCTGGACCCCGTCGATCGCCGCGGCCGAGGAGCCGTGGGTTGCCGAGGAGCCGCCGCTCCCCGACGACATCGACTCCGTCGAGGAGCTGTATCTGACCGGTCTGCACCTGAGTCAGTATCGACACCCCACACGTTCGGCATCGGGCTACTGGAACGCCGCCCTGCAGCGGGATCCCGGTGATGTGCGCACCAATCTCGCCCTCGCCGACCGCGACTACCGCGCCGGCGACTACGGTCGCGCGCTCGATCGTGTCGACCGGGCGCTGGCTCGGCTCACCCGCCGCAACGCGAATCCGGCCGATGCCGAGGCGTTCCACCTGCGGGGCCTGATCCTGCGCCGACTCGATCGCCGCATCGAGGCCGAGCAGGCCTTCGGCAAGGCCGGGTGGGACGGAACCTGGGCGGCGGCGTCCGGGCTCGCCCTCGCCCGATCACTCGCCTCGCGTCAGCAGAACCGCGCGGCGCTGCGCGTGCTCGACACCCTCGACGGCATCGTCGGCCACGACACCCGCAGGATCGCGCTGCGGGCCATCCTCCAGCGGCGGGCGGGAGAGCACGCCGCGGCCGATGCGCTCGTCGCCGACGCCCTGGTCGCCGATCCGCTCGACGCGACCCTGCGGGTGCTGGCCGGCCGCCAGATCGCATCCGATGCGGGGCTGATGCTCGATGTCGCTCTGGACCTGCGCGACGCGGGCGCTCTCGACGACGCACTGCGTGTTCTCGGGGATGCCGTGGCACTGCCCGTGACCGCGGGCGGCAACGTGCGCCCGATCGCCCACTACCTCGCCGCGCAGATCCACCGCAGCCGGGGTGACGACACCCGGGCCGCCGACGAACGTCGCCGCGCTCGCGAGGCCGACCTGACCTGGGCGTTCCCGTTCGGGCTCGACGCGCTCGACGCCCTGGAGGCGGCGCTGGCGGTCGACCCGGACGACGCGGTCGCCCACTCGCTGCTCGGCATGCTGCTGTACGCGCACGGCCGGCGTCACGCGGCGACTGCGCACGGGGAGCGGGCGATCGCCCTCGGTCGCGCGGATGCCGTGCTCCTGCGCAACGCCGCGCTCGCCGCCTACAACATCAGTCATGACGATGCTCGCGCGCAGGAGCTGTACGAGCGCGCGATCGCCGCCGCGCCGCGCGACGCCCGACTCCGTTACGAGCAGGATCAGCTCGCGGCCCGCGTGGGGCGCCCCACCGCGCAGCGACTCGACCGCCTGCGCTCCGTGGAGGATCTGGTGCTGACCCGCGACGACTTCACGATCGAGTACATCCGGCTGCTGGTGGCCGAGGGCGAGGCCGAGCGCGCCCACCGCATCCTCCTCGAGCGTCGCTTCCGCCCGTGGGAGGGGGGAGAGGGGCAGGCGCTCGCCGCGTGGGATGCCACGCACGACGCGCTCGGCCTCGCGCGCGCCGACCCGCCGGCGTCGCTGGGCGAGGCCAGGGCGCAGTACACACCGCCGGCCGCCCGCCGCGACGACGGCTCGACGGACTACTTCGCGACGAGTCTTCCCGAGCTGCTGCTCTTCGCCAGGGAGACCGGCGACGACGGGCGGTGACGTGCGAGGGCGATGAGCTGCGGCGACAGCCCCGGGATCCCGTCAGCGGTGGGCCTGGTTCAGAAGCGGACGAACGAGAGGAGAATGGCCGCGAGAAGTGGCGCCATGAGCGTCGCGAGTGCGATCGTGTTCAGCAGTCGGTGGTCGCGCAGCAGGGCGAGGTACTCCCTGAGCAACGCGCTGGGGAGGTAGTACCGGGCGGTGCGGGCGCCGATCGCATGCCCCGTGATGCCGAGGGTGCGAAGCAGCGTGGCTGCACGGAAGGCGTGATAGTCGCTCGTGACGGCCAGCACGGGGCCGGTGATGCCACGGTCTGCGAGGAGCTCTCGCGTGAGCGTGAGGTTCTGTTCTGTGGTGCGGGAGGCGCTCTCGACGAGCATGCGCTCGGGTGGGGCGCCGATCGATGCGGCGAACTCGCGCATCGCGGCGGCCTCGCTGCGCGGCTCATCGTCGCCCTGTCCCCCGGAGAGCACCAGGACGGCGTCGGGAAAGCGTTGCAGGGTGGTGACCCCTAACCGCACTCGCTGCGCGAGCAGGGGCGGAACGCTTCCATCTGACCGCAGCCCCGACCCCAGAGCGATCACTGCGGAAGGGGCTGGAGCCCGTCGCGCGAGGCGGGAGTAGACAGCGGACCAGCAGAGATAGGCGACGAATCCCATCCCGATGTAGCCGACCGGGCCGATGAGGAACACGAGGCCGACCGCCAACTCGACCCAGTCGGTCCGTACCGCGATGACGCCCACCGCAAGCAGGCCGAGCACTCCGACGCCTGCGAGCAGGGACAGCCGGTTGGCGAGCGACCCTCCCTCTCGTCTCATCATGACGATCCCGTTCGCGACCAACGTGCAGCCGAGGCCGATGCTGGCGAGCACGGGGACGAGCAGAAGCAGCAGCGCCCAGGTGATGTCGCGGATCTGGTCGGGAAGCGGAATCAGCACCGCGCCTGTGCCGACCAGGAGGTCCACGATCGAGAGGAGCAGGGACGTGCTGGCGATCGTGAGCAGGACACCCGGCAGCAGTCGCCGCGGGTCGCGAGTCGCGAGCACGATTCCCGTCACTGCGAGAACGACGGTGAGGAACGTGGACATGGTCTAGACGGTACCCGGCGGCGTCCGGTGGCTCTGTAGGCGAGGGGGTGAAATCATCCGCGGGTATGACCCGGATGCCCCGGCAGGCTGACGCGCGGGACGACGGCGGTGAGTGAGGGTTGAAGTATGAGTACATCTCGGCGCAACCTCCTCCGCCCGTTCCTAGCCGCGGCTGCTGCCGCGATCACGCTGCTCCCCCTCACCGCCTGCAGCGTCGTGAACCAGAGCTTCGGTGACGCCTGGTCGGTCACCTATCAGGTGGTTGTGGACCGGCCCCAGGATGTCGAGCTCACCGAGGTCGCAGTCGAAGGCGCGGAAAAACGAGGCGCGTCTCCGGAGGTGACCGATCTGGGGTCCCAGACAGCTCTTGCCTCCTCTGGCGGGGAGGGGGCTCTCTGGGAGCGGGAGGTGATCGTGCTCGCCGGGGATGACGCACGGGTGAGCGCGACCCCGCCGTCCGGCTCGATAGCCACGTGTCGCGTGATGATCGACGGGACGCGCGAGATCGCGACGGCGACCTCCGAGGCGCCGGGGGAGCCTGTCACCTGCAAGGTGGTCACCCCGGCCTTCGACTGACGCAAGCACCTGCCGGGAACGGAGAAGCACCTGCCGGGAACGGAGTGAGATGACGCTGGATGCACTCCCAGAGGGGAGATGCGGCAACGCGATGCTCTGTGTCCGGCGTCGCCACGCCTGACGTTCGGACGCGATCCTCGCTATCGCGAGTCGCGTCCGAACGTCAGTTCCAGGGCTTCGGAGAGGTCGGCGACCAGGTCGTCGGTGTCCTCGAGGCCGACAGAGAGACGGAGGTGCCCGAACTCTCGGAACGGTGCCGGGTAGGTGGCCACCCGGCCGCCGTCGGTGCCTGTGTGCACGATGAGCGAATCATCATGACCGAGCGAGAATCCGGACGTGATCAATCGGAGGTTCGCGACGAACCGGTTCTGCACATCGGGGGAACCGGCGACGGCGAAGGCCATCATCCCCCCGAAGCCACGCCCGCCGAACTGGCGTGCGGCGAGAGCGTGGTCGGGGTGCGATTCGAGACCGGGATAGTAGATGTACTCCACTCGCGGATCCGCCTCGAGCATCTCGGCGATCCGCAGCGCCGATGAGAAGTGCTGGCGAAGGCGCAGCGGCAGGGTGACGGTGCCGCGCTGGATCTGCCAGGCGTTGAACGGCGAGATGATGCCGCCGACGTCGACCATGGCGTCGGCCTTGATCGGCTCGATCAGCTCGCGACGCCCCGAGACGGAGCCTCCCATGGCGTCGCCGTGACCGTTGAGGTACTTGGTGAGGGAGTGCACGACCAGGTCGGCGCCGTCGCGGATGGGGCGGTAGAACGGCGGTGGCGAGAAAGTGGAATCCACCATCAGGATGGCGCCCGCGGCGTGGGCGATCTCGGCGACCGCGCTCACGTCGGCGACCTTCGTGGTCGGGTTCGCTATCGCCTCGATGCACACGAGCCGCGTCTCCGGACGCATCGCGGCCCGTACGGCGTCGAGGTCGGTGATGTCGACGAACGTCGCTTCGAGGCCGTACCGTCGTGGCAGCAGCTCGGTCCACAGCCGCCAGGTGGCCTCGTACACGACATCGCTCACGACGACGTGGTCGCCGACGCGCACGTGGGTGAAGAAGACCGCATGCAGTGCGGCGACCCCCGAGGCGAGGGCGACCGCGTCCTCTGCGCCGTCGAGCGCGGCCAGCTTCTGCTCGAGGGCCGCCTGGTTGACTCCGGTGTTGCGGGTGTAGAGGCCTGGTGCCGTGGCCGACCAGCTGATCTCGCTCGGATCATCGGGCAGCTGATAGGAGTTCGCCATCACGAGAGGCGTGCGCAGCGCCAGAGTCGAATCGAGCACATTGCCCGCGTGCACGGCCAGGCTGAGGTCGGACAGCGTGTGCGGATCCTTGCGGTCGGGGCGAGGGCTCATGGTGACTCCTTTGATGCGCACCGGGCTTCGGCGCCAACACCACAATAAGGTGCATAATAGACATGCGCAATTGCTGATAGTGCACAACCAGCGCCACTTCCGGGAGGTCACGATGGAGCGACTCCACCTCGATCAGATCGATCGCCTCATCCTCGCGGCACTCACCGAGAACGCCCGCATCCCTCTGGTGGCACTCGCGGCCCAGGTGCATCTGTCACGGAACGCGGTCAAGCAGCGCATCGAGCGCATGGAACGACAGGGCATGATCGGGGGCTACACGGTCGTCGCCGGACGCGCCGGCGGATCCGCGGTGTCAGCCGTCGTGATGGTCTACCGCAGTGACCGGATGCGCGGGGGTGGCGTCGTGTCCGAGATCGCTCAGATCCCCGAGGTGCGCCGATGCGACGTGCTCTCGGGCGACTTCGATCTGCTCGTCACGCTGGAGGCCGAGTCGATGGATCGGATCGGCGAGATCTGGGAGACGCTCGCCGCGCTGCCCGGCGTCTCGAACACCGTGACCGCGGTGTCGTTGACGCGGGTGGTCGATCGGTTCTGACCTCGCGGAGGGGCAGGGCATCCCCCGCGGACCCCTGCCCCTTCGCGAGGAGATCTCAGGTGGTGATGCAGGTGACCTTCGGCTGGGTCATCTCCTCGTATGCGAAGCGCACCCCTTCGCGGCCCATGCTCCCGTACTTCGAGCCGCCGAACGGCATGCTGTCGATGCGGTAGTCGGACGAGTCGTTGATCATGACCCCGCCCGCGTCGAGCGCGTCGGCGACCCGCAGCGCGCGGGTGATGTCCGACGTGAACGCCGCTGCATGGAGCGCGTACTCGATGCTGTTCGCCTCGGCGACGGCGTCGTCCTCGGTGTCGAATGGCGTCAGGATCACGACGGGGGCGAACGCCTCCTCCCTCCAGACCTCGCACGTGGGCGAGACGTTCTCGAGTGCGGTCGGCCAGTACACCGACCCCTCTCGCCGGTGACCGGCCAGCACACGAGCCCCCGACCGCACGGCATCGTCGACCACGCGCTCAGCATGCGTCGCCGCAGCGACCGAGATCATCGGACCCACGTCGGTCTTCGGACTGGCAGGGTCTCCCGCCCGGAGCATCGAGGTGCGAGCGGCGAAACGGTCGCGGAACTCGGCGTACACCGAGCGCTCGATGAGGATGCGCTGGGCGCCGACGCAGTTCTGCCCCGCAGCCCAGAAGGCGCCGGACACGCAGGCCTCGACGGCGGCCGAGATGTCGGCATCCGCGAACACCAGCACGGGGGCGTTGCCCCCCAACTCCATCGCCAGCTTCTTGAGGCCGGCGGTGCGGGCGATCGCCTCGCCCGTGGCGAATCCTCCGGTGAACGACACCATGCGGATGTCGCGCACGGCGACGAGCGCCTGTGCCACCTGCCGGTCTCCATGGACGACCGTGATGATCTCGTCGGGGAGTCCGGCCTCCTGCAGCACCTCGACGAGGAAGCGCGCGGTCAGGGGCGTGAACTGCGACGGCTTGAGGATCACGGCGTTGCCGCCGGCGATCGCCGGGCCGATCTTGTGGGCGACGAGGTTGAGCGCGTCGTTGTACGGCGTGATCGCGAGGATCACTCCGAGCGGCTCCCGTGTGTACCAGCCGCGACGGTTCGCGGAGCCCTCATACGCATCGAAGGGGATGACCTCGCCGTCGAAGGAGCGTGCGGTGTCGGCCGACAGCGAGATCGTGGTCACGGCGCGCATCACCTCCTTGCGCGCCTGAGCGATCGTCTTCCCCGCTTCGCGGACGATCAGCGTCGCCGCCTCCTCTGCCCGCGCCTCGAGGATCCGCGCTGCGCGATCGAGCACCTGGTGCCGAGTGAACCGCGACAGATCGCGCGAGAGCGAGGCGCCGAGCCGCGCCCTCGCCATGATCTCCTCGACGTCATCGACCGAATGCTGCGCGAGGTGGGCGATGACCTCTCCGTTGTAGGGATCGAGCACCTCCAGCAGAGGCGCCTGAGCCGCGGGGGCCTCGATGGTGGGCGCGCTCATCGCGCTGCTCCGACGAGCGCGGCCTGCTGGGCGTCGATCGCGATGATGTCCGACAGCAGCGCGTAGGCCGTCTCGAGGCGGCCGGCGCCGGGGCCCGACATCGTGACGGTGCCGAGCAGGTCGGTCGTGAACGCGATCGCGTTGGTCGCACCCGAGATCCCCGCGAGGGGGTGGTCGGCGCCCAGCGAGAGGGGCTCGACGGATGCCGTCACGGCGCCCGACTCGTCGCGCGAGATCGTGCCGAGGAGCTTCCAGTGCTCGCCGGCCGCCGCTGCGGCGATCACGTCGCTCGCGGTGATCCCGCTGATGCCGACGCGAGAGACGTCGGCGGTCGTGATCTCGGCACCGAGCAGCTCGTTGGCGAGGATCACCACCTTCAGCTGCACGTCGGATCCTTCGATGTCGGCGGTGGGGTCGGCCTCCGCATAGCCGAGCGCCTGCGCCTCGGCCACGGCATCCTCGAGAGACTTGCCCGACTCCATCTGACCGAGCACGAAATTGCTCGTGCCGTTGAGGATCCCCTGGATGCGGGTGATGCGGAGGCCCTGGAGGGTCTGCTGCGCCAGCCGCAGCACGGGTGTGCCGCTCATCACCGATCCTTCGTACTCGAATCGCACACCGTTCGCCTCGGCCAGACGATTGAGCTCGGTGCTCGCGAGCGCGACCGGGCCCTTGTTGGTGGTCGTGACGCTCTTGCCGCTCTCGAGGGCGGCGCGAACGTGCGAGATCGCGGGCTCGCCGTCGATCGGGTTCGTGTAGGTCGCCTCGACGATGATGCCCGCCGTCGTGGTGCGGATGACGTGGTCGTTGCGAGGATCCGCGTCTCCTCCCGGCATCCCGGCGAAGGTGGCGTCCCCCGTCATCGCGAGCACCGCCGCGAGGTCGATGCCGTCCGCCTGCATGAGGGAGCCGAACCGAAGATCCGTGATCGCCACGACTCTCAGGGTGAAACCGAGATCGTCGGCGAGGTCGGAGCCCCGGTCGCGGATGATCTCGGCGAGGGCGCGGTTGACGCCTCCGAAGCCGATGAGGGCGAGGTCGTGGTGAGTCACCGGGGTTCTCCTTCTTTCCGTGGGCTGTCGCAGGCGTCATCGCCGACCGACACGAGTCCATCCTCAGCGCGGGCGGTGTCGGTGCGCGCCTGTCAGAACCGCAGGGGACCCTGGCGGAATGTCAGCGTCCCGGCCGGATTGTCGGAGCTGGCGTCTGCAGGAGAGATTCCGGGGTTCGGCTCTTGTGGCGCCGTTCTCGAAGGGGATAGTGTCCCCGCAGACACCCACATATTGCTTCATTTACACATCGCTGTGGCTATGATGCACATACAATCCGATTGAGAGTTCCGATGACGCCTCTTCCCGGGGAGAAGTCCCTCCCCAACGTCCTGCCCCACACGACGGCGACCCAAGTGCCTCTTCGGCGTCTGCAGCGGACGATGGACGCCCGACACCTCATCATGATCGCGCTGGGCGGAGTCATCGGCTCCGGCCTCTTCCTCAGCTCCGGCTACACGATCTCGCAGGCGGGTCCGCTCGGCGCGATCATCGCGTACCTGATCGGCGCGTTCGTCGTGTATCTCGTCATGGCGTGCCTCGGCGAACTCGCCGTCGCCTACCCCGTCTCCGGAGCGTTCCACATCTACGCATCCCGGTCGATCGGGCCCGCGACCGGCTTCACGACCGCCTGGCTCTACTGGCTGTGCTGGGTCGTCGCGCTCGGGTCGGAGTTCACCGCCTCCGGCATTCTCATGCAGCGCTGGTTCCCCGGGGTTCCGGTGTGGCTGTGGTGCCTCATCTTCGCCGCGGTCCTGTTCCTGCTCAACGCGATCTCGGCTCGCGTGTTCGGTGAGGCCGAGTTCTGGTTCTCGCTGGTCAAGGTCGTCGCGATCGTGGGCCTCATCGTGCTCGGCGCTGCGGCGATCTTCGGGTTCACGCCGCTGTCGCCCGAGCATCCGCCGGCACTGCTCTTCAGCAACTTCGAGACTCCCGGTGGACTCTTCCCGAACGGATTCAGCGGCGTGATCGTCACCGCCCTCGCCGTCTTCTACGCGTTCAGCGGTTCGGAGCTGATCGGTGTCGCCGCCGGCGAGACCAAGGATCCCGCCAAGAACATCCCGCGCGCGCTGCGCTCGACGGTGCTGAGACTCGTGGTGCTCTTCGTCGGAGCGATCGCGGTCATCGCCGCGATCCTTCCCTACGACCAGGCCAGCGTCACCAGCAGCCCGTTCGTCGACGTCTTCCAGTACGTCGGGGTCCCCTACGCCGCCGACATCATGAACTTCGTCATCATCACGGCGCTCCTCTCGGCGGGCAACAGCGGACTCTTCTCCTGCGCGAGGATGCTGTTCTCACTCGCCGAGGAGGGTCACGCTCCGAAGGCGTTCACCCGCCTCACCCGGCGCGGGGTGCCTCTCATCGCCCTGAGCGTCAGCATCCTCATCGGCCTGGTCTCGCTGCTCACCAGCGTGATGGCAGCCGGAACGGTCTATCTGGTTCTGGTGTCGATCGCCGGGTTCGCGGTCGTCGCGGTGTGGATGTCGATCGTCGCGTCGCAGTTCTTCCACCGCCGCAGATTCGTGCGCGAGGGGGGCCGAGTGCAGGATCTGGCGTACCGCACGCCGCTCTATCCGGCCCTGCCCATCGTCGCCTTCTCGCTGCTGCTCATCTCGATCGTCGCGATCGCATTCGACCCGAACCAGGTGGCCGCTCTCTACTTCGGCATCCCCTTCGTCGGGGCCTGCTACCTGTACTTCTGGTGGCGTCACGGCCGCAGGGGCGCGCGTGAGGTCTCGCACGATCACGAGGCCGAATCCGTCGAGGCGTGACGACTTCCGCATCCGCGGCGGGGTGGGTGGAGATCGATGAGAGCGCCATCGCCCACAACGTCGTCACCATCCGCGCAGAGCTCGGCGAGAAGGTCGAGTTCTGCGCGGTCGTGAAGGCCGACGCCTACGGCCACGGGATCGACCTGGTCGTACCGCTGCTCATCGCCGAGGGCATCGCGCTCATCGGGGTCGCCTCGAACGACGATGCGGCTGCCGTCCGCGCCGCAGGATTCTCCGGACGTCTGATGCGCGTGCGCCCCGCCGGCCGGGACGAGATCGATGACGGCATCCGGCTCGATGTCGAGGAGTGGATCGGTGGAGTCGAGCACGCGCGGATCGTGAGCGCGATCGCCGCAGCGCGCGGCGTCCGGGTGCGCGCGCACCTGTCTCTCAACTCGACGCGGCTGGGTCGCGACGGGATCGACCTCGGTGAGGACGGGGGAGCGGATGCCGTGGCCGCCGTGCTCGCTGATCCGTGGGTGGATGTCGTCGGCCTGTGCGCGCACTTCCCGTGCGAGGACGTGACGGACGTGACCGACGGCACGGCACGATTCGATGACGAGACCCGGGAGGTGCTCGCGGGGAGACACGCGGGTGCGCGGATCGCGCGGCACTGCGCCACCACGTTCGCGGCACTCACTGTGCCCGAGTCGCGGTTCGACCTCGTGCGCATCGGGGCGGGGCTGTACGGCGACTCCGACACGGTCGGGGGCGCACTGCGGCCTGCCATGCGGGTCGTGTCGCGGATCGCGGCGATCAACGTCTACCCGGCCGGAAGCACGGTCGGATACGACCGATGGCACCGCCTCGACCACGATGCGCGCCTGGCCGTGATCCCTCTGGGCTACGCCGACGGCTTCCACCGCAGTCTGAGCGGCACCGGCGAGGTGCTGGTGCGAGGACGACGCGCGCCCATCGTGGATCGGATCGCGATGAACAGCTTCCTCGTCGATGTCTCGAGCATCCCTCGTGCAGCGCCGGGAGACGAGGTGGTGCTGTTCGGCCGGCAAGGCGACGAGGTGATCTCCCCGGCCGATGTCGCGCGGTCGCACGGTCAGATCGCTGCCGATCTCTACGTCGCCTGGGGGCGGCTCCTGCCGCGTCGTCCGGTCGCCGCCGGCGGATAGGATTGCCGTGATCTCGACCCGCACGAAGGAGGAACGATGACGGCCTCATCCTCTCTCGTGCAGGGTCTGAAGCTTCTCGACGCCGCGGTATCCCAGGAGCGCCGCGCTCGTCCCGGGCTCAACGCCTCCCGTCTGGCGGAGGCCACCGGGATCGAGCGCAGCCGGGTCTCGCGGCTCACGCAGGAGCTGCGCGCACGGGAGCTCCTCAGTCGCGACGATGATGCCCTGTTTGCGGCCGGGCCGGAGTTCTTCCGCACCGCTGCCGTTCTCAACGCGCCCTGGTTGCGGGCCTCGCGGGCCGCTCTGCGGGCGCTCGCCTCGAGACTCGGCGTCAATGCGCTGATCACGATCGCCGACGGACCGCGGGGCGTGCTGCTGAGGTGCGAGAGGTCGGCCGACGGGGTCGATCGTTCCCTCCGGGAAGGGCTCGTGACGCCCATCTGGTGCACCGGTGCGGGCAGAGCGCTGCTCTGGGACCACACTGCCGAGCAGCTCGAGCAGCTGCTCGACGATGTGCAGTTCGTCGGTGTGGGCGGCCCGACGGCCGCCCGATCGACGGACGACGTGCGTGCACTGCTGGAGAGGGACCGCGCAGACGCGCTCATCGCCGCGGCGGAGGAGTACGACGAGGGCATCGACGAGTTCGCTCTGCCGATCCGCCGCAGGGGCGAGGTCATCGCGTCACTGGCGGTTCGCGGCAGGCATCGGCGCAAGGGTCCCACGCGCGACACGCGCGCGCTGCTCACCCAGTTCGCCGGTGAGCTCAGTGCGGCGGCCGGCGCGGAGTAACCCTCAGGCGCAGACGGAGGCGGGGGCGCCGAGCTCCCGCGAGAGCTGTGCGGCTGCTCGGGCGCAGGCGTCGCCGCACGCCGCGGTGCGCTCCTGCATCGCCTCGCGCGTTCCGATCACCTGCACCGCGGCGACGACCTCGCCGCGGTGGTCCCAGACGGGAGCGGCGACCGAGTAGAGGCCGGGCTCGGCTTCCTGGTCGACGATCGTGAAGCCGCGCCGACGATCGTCGTCGAGCCGCGAGAGGAAGTCGTCGATCGAGGCGGGGGTGTTCGGGCCCTGCGCTGAGAACTCGGTCGAGCCGAAGACGGTGCGGATCTCTTCGGCGGGGGCGTCCCACAGCGTCGCGCGCCCGGCGTCGCTGCAGTACGCCGGGTACGCGCGACCGATCCAGGATCCGATCATCCGGGAGTCGGCGGGCAGGCTCTCCAACGTCGTGAGCGTCGCATCTCCCTGCAGGACGCTGAGGAACGCGGCCTCGCCGAGGTGCGACGACAGCTCGTCGAGCACCACCTGGCCGTGGGTGCGAAGACGCTGCGCGCTCAGCTCCTGCGCGGCGGCGTACCAGCCCCAGGCGAGGGTGAACGAGCGGTCGGCGTTCCTTCTCACGAGCCCCGAGCGGTGCAGAGATGCCAGGGTGCGCGACACCTGCGAACGCTCGCGACCGAGGGCCTCGGCGATCCCGCTGACGGTGGCCGGCCGCAGATCACGGGCGAGGTCGGCGACGGCTGCGAGGACGTCCAGTCCGCGACCCATGCTGCTCGAGGGGGGCCGTCGGGGCGTGGCGGAGGGCATGCAATGAGGTTACCGCTGGGCGTCAGCCCACCCGGCGTATCGAGGCGCGCTCGATGACCGGCATCGGTATCAGCACCGCGCCGAGAGGGCGCTCGCCGAGGAGCATCTCGACGGCCGTGCGCCCCATCACGTCATAGGGGAGCCGCGCGGTCGTGAGGCCCGGTCGTTGGAAGCTCGCCAGCTCTTCGTCGTCGAACGACGCGACCGAGATGTCGTCGGGCACCTTCAGTCCGCGCTCCGCGATCGCCTGGTACGCGCCGAATGCCACGCCGTCGTTGCCCGCCAGGATCGCTGTGAGATCGGGATGCGCGTCGAGCATCTGCAGCGTTCTGGTGTACCCGATGTCGGGGTTCCATTCGGGGACGTCGACGATGGTCGGATGCACGCCCGCCTCGGCGAAAGCGGCGCGGATGCCGTCGAACCGCGGCCCGATGGTGACCGAATGCCGCGGAGACGAGACCGCCAGGGGATTGTTCCCGATCACGCCGACGCGGCGGTGCCCGGCGGCGGTGAGCAGGTGCGCCATCGCATGACCGGCGGTCCGTTCGTCCGGCAGCACCGAGGGGTGCCCGGTCGTCGACGTGCCGTTCACGATCACGACGAGGACGTCCTGGGGCATCGGCGGAAGCTCGATCATCCGCGCGCCCAGAAGTCCGATCAGGATGCCGTCGACTCGACGGTCGATCATGGCCTGGATCTCGTCCGAGATCGTCGCGTCGTCGCCCTCGGTCTCGGCGATGAGAACGGTGTGGCCGTGCTCTTTCGCCGCCGAGAGCAGGCCGCGGATCATCTCGGAGGCATAGCGGGTCACGGTGATCTGGTCCGAGATGAAGCCGAGCGTCTTCGTCTTGCCGAGGCGCAGGCTCTGCGCTGCCGGGTTCGGTCGATAGCCGAGCTCCTCGGCGGCGGCCCTGACGCGTCGGGCCGCGTCGACGGAGAGGCGCGAACCCGGTCGGTCGTTCAGGATCATGCTGACCGCGGTCTTCGACATGCCTGAGAGCGCGGCGACATCGGCGAGCGTCGGCCTGCGATCGACGTTGTTCGGCACCGGCATCCTCCTGTCGTGACATCTCCAGCTTAGGCAGTGGGAGCCTTCCCCCGGAACTGCGTGCGTTGAATTGATTTAGCAGAATACTTGCAGCCCCCGATCCGCGATGCTAACCTCGGCCTGCTGAATCAATTCAGCATCTTCGCTCGGGCACTGCTTCCCGCCTGCGAAGTCACTCACTCAGGAGAGAACATCGTGGTTGATCTCACTCGCAGAGCCCTGTTCGGTGCCATCGGCCTGGGCATCGTCGGCACCGTGGTCTCGTGGCCTCGGCTCACCGGAGCCGACATTCCCGGGCGCGGAAAAGATGTCCTGACGGTCGCTCTCTTCGGCACCGCGCAGGATGCCGTGGCCCGCCAGGCGCTGGTCGACGGCTTCCAGCGCGCACACCCCGGGATCGAGGTGCGCATCGTCGCCATCCAGGGACAGGACTGGAGCGAGTACTTCGCGAAGATCCTCACGATGATCGCGGCGGGTACGCCTCCTGATGTCGTCACGGTGGCGACCGAGGGCGCGCAGCTCTTCGCGTCGCGGCTCGCGCATCCGCTCGACGACTTCGTGCGCCGCGACGCGTCGGAGATGCAGGAGTACTTCGACGATGTGAACCCGGCGCTGATCGAGGCGTTCATGTACCAGGGCAGCCTGTTCCAGATGCCCGACAACTTCAATGCGGCGAACGTCTTCTACAGCACCCAGGCGATGGAGCGCGCGGGGCTCGAGCGCCCCGCCGACAACTGGACGCTGGATGAGTTCTTCACGACCGCCCGGGCGATGAAGAAGAGCGCGCCGGGGCAGTTCCTGCCGTACTTCTGGAACAACCGACTGTGGGGCGGAGTCGTTCCGTGGCTCTACGTCAACAACACCAGCTTCCTGCGCGAGGAGAAGGCCGGCGGAGGCGACTGGTTCTGGAACCGCTTCTATCCCGACCAGCCGGCACGCAGCGGAGGATACGTGTGGCGGCAGGCGGATGCGCTGAACGAGAGCGTCGAGGAGAGCTTCTCGGTGCTGCAGAGCATGGTCTCGGAGGGGCTCGCAGCGAATCCCGCCCAGGGCGGGGGCAACGAGCTGGTCTCGCTGTTCTCCAGCGGTTCGGTCGGCATGACCCCCGCGGGCGGATTCTGGGTGAGCGGGCTCGAAGAGGCGGGCGTCGCGAACGACGCCTACGACGTGACGTACTTCCCCCGGATGGCGGGGCAGCGTCACCAGTTCGGTGCGGGGGGCTACGCGATCATGGAGACCTCCCCGCGCAAGGACGAGGCCTGGGAGTGGCTCAAGTACTGCGTCTCGGTCGAGGGCATGAAGATCGCCCACCCGAAGCCCGACTCGTCGCTTCCTCGTCGCTCGCTCAACGCCGAACTGTACGGAGCGGGGGTGGGCCCGGCCCACTGGGAGGTCTTCTACGACACCCTCGACAAGTTCCCCGACACCGGCCCGATGCCGGCGCCTCCCCAGCAGGCGGCGGTCGAGTCGGCGTTGCTGAAGAACGTGGTGTCGACCATCACGAACGGTCCTGCCGGCGTCCGCCGCGGGCTGGAGACGATGCAGCGTGATCTCGAGATCGCGCTGGGAGGACGATGATGTCGGAGAGCAGCACGCGAACCCTGACCGTGCCGACGGCACCCCGCGGTGAGACCGGCACCGTCGCCCGCTCGGGCCGGTCCATCATCTGGGTCTTCCTGGCCCCCACCGTCATCGGCCTCGGGCTGTTCAACCTCGTCCCGATCGTCGGATCGTTCGTCCTGGCCTTCTTCCGCTGGGACATCATCTCCGATCCCGTGTTCGTCGGCGTCGACAACTTCGTCGATCTCGCGATGAACCCGACGGTGCGTGTGTCCTTCCTGAACACCATCGGCTTCGTGGTCGTGGCGGTCATCCTGCAGCTCACGGTCGCGCTGGTGCTCGCCATCCTCGTGCAGTCGAAGATGCCGGCGTGGTTGCGCACCTTCTTCCGGTCGTCGCTGTTCTTCCCGCTGATCCTGTCTGCCGCATCGGTCTCCCTGATCATGGCGTACCTGTTCAACCAGGAGTTCGGGCTCGTGAACCAGACGCTCAACCTGATCGGCATCGCCGACGTCGGGTGGCTGACGACCGGGTTCGGAGCGAAGGTCGTGGTGCTGCTCGTCTACGTGTGGCAGAACTTCGGCTTCACGTTCCTGCTCTTCATCGGGGGGCTCGCGGCGATCCCGAGCGAGGTCTACGAAGCATCCTCCCTCGACGGCGCCGCCGGATGGACGCAGTTCCGAATGATCACGCTGCCCCTGGTGAGCCCGACCCTGCTGGTCGCATCGGTCATGGCCATCATCAACGCGCTGCAGATCTTCGATCAGCCGTGGGTGCTCTCGCGAGGCGGGCCCGGTGATGAGACCCGGACGGCAGTCATGGTGATCTACGAGTCCGCCTTCCGGGAGCTCGACTTCGGGGGCGCCTCCGCCATCGGAATCGTGCTGACCCTCCTCATCATGCTCGTCACGGCCATCCAGTTCCGGCTGAGCCGCCGATTCGTCTTCTACGGGTGAGGCCATCATGACCACGACAATCATCACGAAGCGCTCGTGGGCCCACAGCCTCGGCACGGGTGCCAAGTTCGTCATCCTCGGGGTGGCCGCCTTCCTCACTCTCGGACCCGTCGTCTGGACGCTCGTCACGGCGCTGTCGCCCACAGACAGCGTCACGCAAGAGGTCACGGTGGGCTTCGGAGCGTTCGCCGACGTCTTCACCAAGATCCCGCTCTGGCTGTATGCCTGGAACAGCGCGCTCGTGGTGATGCTCGTCGCCGCCGGGCAGATGCTCTCTGCGGCGATGGCGGGCTACGTCTTCGCCAAGTTCGAGTTCCGCAGCAAGAAGATCCTCTTCGCCCTGATCCTCGCGACGATGATGGTTCCGCTGCAGGTCACGATCGTGCCCGTGTTCATGCTGGTGCGGGGCATGGGTCTCGCCGATACGCTCCTGGCGCTCATCGTGCCCGCCTTGCCCACCGCCTTCGGCACGTTCCTGATGCGCCAGTACTTCATGGGCATCCCGACCGAACTGGGTGAAGCCGCGCAGCTCGACGGCGCGGGCCCCTGGCGCACGTTCTTCGGCGTGTACCTGCCGCTGGCGACGCCGGCACTCGCGATCGTCGGCATCCTCGCCTTCAACTATCACTGGAACGAGTTCTTCCGGCCGCTCATCATGACCATCAGCGATCAGAACTTCACGTTGCCGCTCGGTCTCGTGACTCTGCAGGGCAACCTCGGCACCGGCAGCATCTCGACGGTGCTCGCCGGCGTGATCCTCTCGATGATCCCTGCGCTGCTGGTGTTCTTCTTCGGGCAGAAGCCGCTGCGCGAGGGACTCACAGCCGGCGTCGGCAAGTGACGCACGCCCCATCACAGAGAAAGACGACTGCACCGGTGACTCCCACTGATCTTCCCCCGGTCCGCACCACGAGACCGCGCGTGCACTTCGCTCCGCGCAGCAACTGGATGAACGATCCCAACGGTCTCGTCTTCCACGACGGCCTGTACCACCTGTACTTCCAGTACAACCCGCACGGCGTCGAGCACGCCAACCTCAGCTGGGGCCATGCGACGAGCACCGACCTCGCGCGATGGACCGAGCACGACCCGGCGATCCTCTGGGACGACGATGCGCAGATCTTCTCGGGTTCCGTCGTGGTCGACCACGGCAACACCTCGGGATTCGGCACGGCCGAGCGGCCGCCGCTGGTGGCGTTGTACACGGCTGCGGCGCCCGGGCATCAGGCGCAGGCGCTCGCATACAGCACCGACGGCGGGTACGTCTGGACGAAGTACGACGGCAATCCCGTGCTCGACCGCGGCACGAGCGACTTCCGCGACCCGAAGGTGTTCCGCTATGACGACGGCGGGGACGGATACTGGGTGATGGTCGCGGTCGAGGCGCAGGACCGTCAGGTGCTGTTCCACCGCTCCGACGACCTGAAGACCTGGACGTTCCTCTCGTCGTATGGTCCGGCCGGACCGGTCGGCGGTGTCTGGGAATGCCCCGACATGTTCCCGCTCGCGGTCGACGGCGATGACGACGACGTGCGCTGGGTGCTGTTGATCAGCCTCAACCCCGGCGGCATCGCGGGTGGTTCGGGGACGCACTATGTCGTCGGTGACTTCGACGGCACGACCTTCCGCGCCTCCGTTCCCCACCCCGTGCCGACGCGCGCCCTGCTGAGGGAGGGGAGTCAGTCCCGTGACGAGCTCGAACGCTACGGGTGGATCGATTTCGGGCCCGACTGCTATGCCGGCGTCACGTTCGACGGCCTCTCCCGCGGGGAGCGGACGCTCATCGCCTGGATGGACAACTGGAAGTATGCCGGTCGCATCCCCACCGACGACTCCGAGGAGCACCGCAGTGCGATGACTCTCCCGCGCCGGCTCTCGCTCACTCGTGATGAAGCGGGGGTCGAGCGTCTGCGGCAGCAGCCGGCGGTCGCACTCGAGCCCCGTGGGAGCACGGACCTCAGCGGTGTGGCCGGTGGCGTCGCGCTCGCCGAAGGTGCCGGGGCTGTGCGTATCAGCGTCGCCGCGACGTTCGGCGATGCGCAGAGCGTCGAACTCCGCATCGACTCGACGTCGGACGACGGGGTCGTGATCCGTCAGGACCGTGCGAGCGGACGCATCGAGCTCGTTCGTGCCGGCGCAGGGATGCCGTCGGGTTTTCGCGGGTCTTCGTCGATGGCTCTCGAGCGACGCGACGAGATCCGATGGGACCTCTGGATCGACGATCTGAATGAGCGGGTGTCGTCGGTCGAGCTGTTCGCGCAGAACGGCGAGAGGGTGCTCACGGCGCTGATCCCCGTCGCGTCGCTGCGCACGTACACCGTGACAGCCGTCGGGGGAACGCTGCAGGAGGCACGAGCCGACGTCGCGGAGCCGTGAACCGGCTGACCGACGGCCGGTCGCCGTCGGTCAGCCGCATCGCGCCGTCAGTCAGTCGTCTGAGCGACGGCGCCTGGTCGTGCGACCGCCGATCGAATGATCTCGGCCAGGTCGCCAGGGCGGCTCCACATCGGCCAGTGGCCCGTCGCGAGGTCGATGACGTCGACCGTGTCGAGCTCCGCGACCGGGGCGAACATCGGGTGCCCGTTCCGGGCCAGCTCCACTACCTGCGCGCTCGGGATCGAACAGCACACCAGTGTGGTCGGGATGCTGTTGCGGGCGTCGTTCGTCAGCTCGACGGACCCGCGGAGCACGAGGCCGGGCTCGGGGACAGCCCTGGCACGGAAGCGCTCGAGGACTTCGGTGCTCAGTCCCTCGAGGCTCGCCTGCTGTGCGAGAACGTCGAACGCCGGCAGCGGCACGTCCTCGACGTCGTCCGGGAGATCGGGGGCGAAAGCGCTTCCGGATGCCATCGGCCCCGAGTCGACCCACACCACTCGACGAACGAGTTCGGGATGCCGGTCGAGAAGGAGGCTGACGGGACCGTTCGCCCCGCTGTGGGCGACGACGACCGCCGGCCGGGTTGCGGAGACATCACAGCGCGCAAGCGTGTCTTGGATCGCCCGTACCTGGTCGTCGAGCGTTTTGGATGAGCGGTGCGGGTCGTCGCGGTCGAGCCCGGGCAGCGTCACTGCGACGGTGCGGGAGGAGGAGGCGTGCAGGTCCTCGAGGACCTCGTCCCACGCCCAGGCGCCCAACCAGTGCCCGGCGATGAGGATGGTGATCGGACTGAGGTTCGGATTCGTCGTCGTCATGTCTTCACTCTCTCGGCCTCTCCGGGCAGGTGTATGTCACTATCTATGTCATGAATAACCAGCGCACTCGACGATGAAGCGGGCAGAGCGACTCCATGCGCTTTCCGAGGCGTTGCACAGGAGTGGATCGAGGGGGTACTCCGCCGAGCGTCTGGCGCGAGACTTCGAGGTCTCCGTGCGCACCGTGAAGCGCGATCTTCAGGCGCTCGAACGCAGCGGTGCGCCGATCTGGTCACGCCCGGGGCCCGGCGGTGGGTACGGATTGGCGGCGGGCGCATCGCTGCCGCCGGTCAGCCTGTCGCCCGTTCAAGCGGTGGCGCTCATGGCATCGGTGTCGGCGGCGCCTGATGCCCCGTACGCGGATCTGGCGGCGGCCGGCGTCCAGAAGGTCCTGGGCGTGCTCGATCCCCGCACCCGAGCGCGAGCCGACGCATTGGCTGCGCGCATCTGGGTCGACGTGCCTCCCACCGCTTCACGAGCCACCAGGTCGGCGCTCGAAGAAGCGATGACCGAGCAGCGGGTCGTTCGCATCCGATACACCGCCCAGGATGGCGCCACCACCACACGCGACGTCGAGCCTGTGCTGTTCGCCTCGACGAACGGCCGGTGGTATCTCGTCGGGTGGTGCCGGCTGCGTGACGCCATGCGATGGTTCATCGTGTCTCGCGTCGCGCGGGCCAGCGTGACCGCGATCCCCTGCAGCGGTCACACCGTCGCTGAGGTCGGCGAGCCCCCGGCGAGCGCCAGGCCGGTGCACGGCTTCTGACTTCGGGGGAGCGATCCGTCGGACGCCCGGGTCTCGAACTCCTGGACTGTCGGAAACTGCGGTCGCGAGGATCAGCTGCCCTCCGGTGACCTGTCGCTTCGAACGTCGTGATCGTCGGCATCACTGTGAAGCAAGGCCGGCCGCTGGTCGATCCCATGGCTCGTCAGTGCGTAGAAGGCGGGCAGTAGCAGGAAGATCACCGACGCCACCAGCGGGTGGATGAGAACACCAGCTAGTCCTGCCGCGAGGTAGAGAACGACGCCGATGAGGGCGCGGGGACGCTCCCGCGCGAAGTACGCATCGTCGACCTCCTCTTTCGTGAGGTCGGGATGCCGCGCAAGATGCGAGAAGAAGACGAGCCACGACAGGCACAGCAGCGCCCCGATCACGGCGTACAGGGCGACGGTTTTCGACCGCAAGCTTGTTCACCCCGGTCCAGCACAGAGCCTTCACAGCACACCCTCGCCCTTCGCGTCGTCCTCGGCTTTGTCGACGGCGGCGCCGAGCAGCGTGGTCGGGCGGTGGCCGTGCGGTCGAGGAGTCGCCCGCAGGATCTCGCCGGTCTCTATCAGCTGCTTCGTATCGCGCAGGGCCGTTCGCAACGCCTGATCCGGATCTTCGTCGCCGAGGACAGCCTTGGCGTCCGCACCGTCGCGAAGGCGGGCATGCACCTCGAATCCGTTGTCGGGAGGTGCGGAGTCCAGGCGGATCTCCAGCACGTCCGCGAGCCGTTGCAACGGCTCGGGATAGCCGTTCTCACTGAAGGCTGCGGCGCCCCCCAGGATCGTGACCGCCTTCCAGCCCTCTGGATGCCGGCCATCCCCGTCCGTATCGTGCTTGTCGCGGACCAGCGCTCTGGTCACCAGCCCTACGGCCACGCTGGCCGCCCCGACGGCGACCGCTGTTTTCACGCCCATCTCTCCTCCTTCAGGTAAGAGGGCGACGTGCTCCCAAAGACGCCCTCGGGATTGAACGAGGCCATCGTCGACCCGCCTCGCACCTGTATGGAGGGGCTTCGCATAACGCAACGACCGGAGGACAATGCAGACCGCGATCCGAGGTGAACGGGCCTCAGACGGTCGACTGCGAGCGACGCCCGCAAAAGGGCCTCGGAGCGGATCGCTGCCAGATTTCTCCTTGGCGGCCGAGCTGGACGCGCTGGGGCACTCCGGGGACGCCAGATCGTCGTGTCCTGTGAGCGCCCGGTATCGCCAGCCCAGCACCTCGCAGATCTCGGCTGTTTCTGTGAACTGAACTTCTTGACATCCCTCCTGCGCAGGCCTAACGTACAACCAAATGGTTGCACAAAGAGATCTGAGCGAAGCGGAGGTCGACCGTGTGTTCCACGCACTGGCGACGTCGACCCGACGCGACATCCTGCGCCGGACGATCGAGCGGGAGCAGTCCGTCTCGGCCCTCGCCTCCGAATACGACATGTCGTTCGCGGCGGTGCAGAAGCACGTGTCCGTGCTCGAGGCCGCCGATCTCATCGTCAAGCGCGCCGAGGGGCGCGAGCGGCTCGTCCGCGCGAACCCCGAGATGATCGCCCGCGCCAGGGCGCTCCTCGCCCGATACGAAGAGCTGTGGCGGTCGCGCATCGCCCGGCTCGACGACCTGCTGGCCGAGGCGCCGGCAGATCGACCGACCACCGAAGACAGCACCCGCACGCCCACTGGAGAAGGAGACTGATATGCCTGTCACCGACGTCATCACCGACACCGAGAACCTCACCATGACGGTCATCGCCGACCTCGCGGCACCCGTCGAGCGGGTGTGGGAGGTGTACAGCGACCCCCGTCAGCTCGAGCGCTTCTGGGGTCCCCCCGGATGGCCCGCGACCTTCACCTCGTGGGATCAGACGGTCGGCGGCCGTGCCGACTACACGATGCACGGACCCCGCGGCGAGAAGGCCGCAGGCACCTGGGAGTTCCTCGAGATCGACCGACCCCGCGGATTCGCGGTCATCGACGCGTTCGCCGACGACGACGGACATCCCGACCCCGACCTGCCTTCGATGCGCATGACGTTCACGTTCGAGCAGACCGCCGAGGGGACGCGCATGGTCAACACCAGTCACTTCGCGTCGGCCGAGGCGCTCGAGCAGCTCATCGCGATGGGAGCGATCGAGGGCACCACCATGGCGATGAGTCAGATGGACGCCGTGCTGCAGGACCTCCGCGACTACGCGCAGGGCAAGGGCACGCAGGTCACGCTCCTCGACGACGTGCACGTGCGCATCACCCGCCTCGTCGAGGGCCCGCGCGAGCTGGTCTGGCGCGCTCACAACGAGCCCGACCTCATGAAGCAGTGGCTGCTCGGGCCCGACGGATGGGAAATGACCGAGGTCGCCGTCGCCTCCGAGGTGGGGCAGAGCTATCGCACCTCCTGGGCGCCGGTCGGCGACACCGAGGGAGAGCCGTTCGGGTTCGAGGGCGAGGCGCTGCTGATCGACGCCCCGCGGCGGTCGGTGCAGACCGAGCGGATGATCGGGATGCCGGTCGAGACGCTGAACGACCTGAACCTCTACGAGGAGGACGGGGCGACTCTCATCACCCTCTACATCGAGTACCCCGACAAGGAGACGCGCGACATGATCCTCGCCACCGGCATGGCCGAGGGCATGGAGACGTCGTACGCACGCCTCGAGCGGGAGCTGCTCGCCGTCTGACGGGTGAGACGCCGGAAGACCGGTCGGTTCCCTGGAGGGATCGGCCGGTCTTCCGCGTTCCTGGTGCGCTTCTCCGGAGTCGGAGTCGGGGTCATGGGGCGGCTCGATCGCCGCCCCGCGCGCGCCAGGACGATTCAGTCCCCGTCGTCCTGCAGGGCGGGCACGTAGCCGTGCACGCTGGCGGCGCGCTTCAACTGCGAGAAGGTGGTGACGCCGATCTTGCGGTACACGGTCCTGAGCTGTGTCTTCACCGTGTTGACGGACACGAAGACGGCCTCCGCGGTCTCTCCGACCGTCAGACCGCGCAGTCGTGCGGCCAGCACGACGTGCTCTCGCGGGGTGAGCGTGAGGAACGGGTCGTGAACCCGAGATCCGGCAGTGCGGAGGATGTGCGCGGACATGTCCTCAGGGAGGGACTCGGAGCTGCTCTGCATGAGCCTCGGGATCTCGCGACCGTCTCCCACAGCCAGCGCGCTGTAGAGCCGCTCCCGGTTGGCGAGCGCCACCGCCGACTCCCACGTCCTCGACGCGGTCGGCACGCCGAGCGAGGACTCCGCGCCGGCTTTCAGCGCGAGCGCCGCGACCATGACCCAGGGCGACACGGCCGGCAACAGCGTCAGAGCGGTGGCGGCCCTCTCGACGCGCTCGATGCGGCCGGACCTGGCGTCGTCGGCGATCTTCCAGAGTTCGATCATCTTCGCGCCCAGAGAGGAGGGAGGAACGACGGCGCCGTTCAACTCCAGGCGTGCCGCGGACTGCGATCCCATCTTCGAGAGCAGCCTGTGTCGGGCGATGGCGAGGAACGCCGCGCCCTCGCCCCGCTCGGCGCGCTCATCGGGCATCGCAGACGAGGCGGTGTCGATATCGGCGAGGATGGTGACCGCATCCACATGCGAATCCACCAGCAGAGCGCAGAGGAGCTTGTGAGCCGGCCAGCGTTCACGGGCGGGGCGCAGGTCTATCCGGGCGAGGAGCCGTCGTGCATCGTCGAACTCGAAGGTGCCGATGAGGATCATGACCTCCGCGAGCTGCGCGGGCACCACGCTGCGTCCCGCCCACCACGCGTCGCCGATCTCGGGCAGGCGGGCGAGCCACGCACGCGCCTCGGTGTTCCTGCCGGCGAGCGCGTCGACCCACGCGAGTGCCCCCGCCGCTCGTGCTCGACCCATCCGATCATCGATCATCAGGGCGATGTCGTAGCTGTCGACGAACTCTCGTCTGGCGCCGTCGAGATCCCCTGCGAGCTCACGCACGTAGCCCCAGGCGTAGGTCATCTCCGGCAGGGCCTGCTGCATCTGCTCGCGGTCCGAGGAATCGGCGGCGTCGAGGAGTTCTCGTGCCTCGCGGGCCATCTTCTCGGCGGCGTCGTACTCGCCACTGGCCCGTCGCGCCGTCGCGCGGACGCTCAACTGCACGAGCTCATCGAAGACGCCGCGCGGTGGTCCCGCGGGGGTCGCCTTGCGGAACCGCATCGTGTGCGCGTGGTCTCCCGGGGCGATGCGGTCGAGGTAGCCCTTCGCGAGAGAGGCGCGCGGATGGGCGATCAGCACGGCGTCGGGCAACGCCTCGATGGCCTGTCTGGCCGACATCGGATCCTGAGCGAGGAGTTCCGTCCAGTTGCTCTGGACGAAGCCGACCAGATCGTCCCATGCCTCGGCGTCGATCAACCCACGCATCGTGCTGTGCAAAGACTCGGACCTCAGCGCCACGTTGTCGCCCCGTTCGTCCTCTGATCTCGCAGCCTACCCCTGAGGGGTGGGCTCATCTTCCGCCGAGCGGGTCCGATGGCATCACGCTGCCATCGGACCCGCTCGCCGTCATGCCGGTTCAGTGGCTTCCGCGTCGTCGCGCCCGCGGGTGCGCCGACGGATCAGACCGTATCCGACGAGGAGCAGCACCAGACCCGTGAGAGGCAGGGCCACCCAGAGCGTCATGCCGGTGGTCGCCAGCCCCGGAGGGACGACGGTCGTCTGGGTGCGGCAGTCGGGATCGCTCGACCCGGGGATGCAGTTCGCACCGGATCCGTCGGGAGTGACGACGACGTTGAGGATCTCGCCCACCTGTCGGATCGTGACCGAGTAGGTGATCGTCGCCGTGTCGCCCGGAGCCAGCGCGCCCGCCCACGAGAGAACCGGCCGCGTGTAGACGGCGGACCCGGTCGCGTCGTCGTTGAACGTCGCGATCTTCAGCGTCGAGCTCAGATCGTCCGTGAACGTCGCCGGACGCTCCTTCGTGTACGCCACCTGTCCGGTGTTGGTCACGGCGATCGTGAACGTGACGGTGTCTCCGACGACGGCGACCGCTGTCGACGTCGTCTTGCGCACGTGGAACGACGCCACCGGTGTGTCGGTGATGCACCCGTCGCCGGTCGCGCATCCGCCGCCCGGACCGTCGGGGACCACTGCGTTGCGGAGGTGCCCGTCGCCGGTCGCCGGTGCATTGACGGTGACCGTGTAGGTGATCGTCACCGACTCTCCGACGGCCAACGGACCGCTCCAGCTCAGCGTGTCGCCGTCGATGATCGCGCCGCCGGTGGCGTCTCCGTTGTAGGTCGCATCGTCGAGGACCTCGCTCAGGTCATCCGCGAAGGATGCCTTCTGGTCGTCGGTGTAGGCGACCTGACCGGTGTTGGTCACCGTGATCGAGTAGTCGACCGTGCCTCCGAGCACCACATCGTCCACGTTCGCCTGCTTGGCGACCGTGTAGGACGCGATGGGGGTGACGGTGATGCACTTTCCTTCGACGCATCCTCCGCCGGGGGAGGAGGGGGCGACCACGTTGCGAAGGGTGAAGTCCCCGGCCACCGGGTCGTCGACCGTGACGGAGTACGTCACCTGTCGCACCTCGCCGACCGCCAGCGGTCCCGACCACGTGAGTGTCGTTCCGTCGATCGCGCCGCCCGCCGAGACGTCGTCGTTGTACGCGGCGTCATCCAGCACCCGGGAGAGGTCGTCTGTGAAGGACGCCGGCTCGTCTGTCGTGTACGGGATCTCGCCCGTGTTCGTGACGGTGACGGTGTACGTCACCACGTCGCCCGGCAGAGCCGTTCCGGGCTGAGCGGACTTCGAGACCGTGAACGATCCCGAGGGTACGTTCGCGATGCACGCGGGGTCCGTGGACCCCGGCTCGCAGTTGCCGCCGATGCCGGGCGGCGTGACGACGGCGTTCTCGAGCGTCTGGTCGCCGGTCGCCGGGTCGTTCACGGTGACCGAGTACGTCACGGTGATCGTGGCTCCGACGGCGAGGGGACCGGACCAGGTGAGGGTGGGCGCGTCGTACGAGACGCCGGCCCCGCTGGTGCTCACCGCGTCGCCGTTGTAGGCGGCGTCGTCGAGCACCTGCGACAGATCGTCGGTGAACGATGCCGGCTGCCCGTCGGTGTAGTCCACCTGTCCGGTGTTGGTGACGGTGACGGTGTATTCGACCACGTCGCCGGGCAGGACGGCGGTGGCATCGGTCGACTTCTGCACACGGAGGGAGCCGATCGGCGTCGTCGTCTCGCAGGCGGTCACGCACGAGCCTCCTGGCCCGGTCGGCGTGACGACGTTGCGGAGCACGAAGTCGCCCGTCACCGGCTTGTCGACCGTGACCGAGTAGGTGATGTCGAGGGTCGCCCCCGCAGCGAGCGGGCCGGACCACGCGAGCGTCGTGCCCGACAGGGTGGCGCCGTTCGTCGCGTCATCGTTGTACGTCGCATCGTCGAACACGGCGGAGAGGTCGTCGCGGAACGACGCCGGATCGCTGTCCGTGTAGGGCACCGCGCTCGTGTTGGTCACGGTGACGGTGTACGTGACGGTGTCACCGGGCATCGCCGTGGCAGCGCTCGACGTCTTCGCGACGGTGAACGATGCGACCGGCGTGGCGGTGACGCATCCGCCCTCTCCGCAGGACCCGCCAGGAGTGGTGGGAACGACGGTGTTGGCGAGGTTCTGGTCGCCGGTGATGGGGTCGTTCACGGTGACCGAATAGGTCACGTCGACCGTTTCGCCGATGCCGACGGGGCCCGACCACGACAGGGTCGTTCCGGTGAGGGATGCGCCTGCGGAGGCATCGTCGTTGTACGTCGCGTCATCGAGGACCGCGGACAGATCGTCGGAGAACGAGGCCGGCGCCGCGTCCGTGTAGGCCACCGCTCCGGTGTTCGTCACGGTGATCGTGTACGTGAGCACCGACCCGGGCATCGCCGTGTCGGCAGATGCGGCCTTCACGACGGTGAACGAGGACACCGGAGTCTCGGTGACGCACGTGGCGTCGGGGTCGCACTCGCCTCCGGGGCCAGTCGGCGTCACCCGGTTCTTCAGGGTGTCGTCACCCGTCGTCGGGTCGTCGACCGTGACCGAATAGGTCACCGTGACCGTGGCGCCCACGTCGAGCGCACCGGACCATGTCAGCGTCTCGTCGACGACCGATCCTCCGGCCGAGACGTCTGCGTTGTACGACGCATCGTCGAGAACCGCCGAGAGATCATCCGAGAAGGTGGCAGGTGAGTCGTCCGTGTAGGCCACCGAGCCGGTGTTGGTGACGGTGACCGAATAGGTCACCACCCCGCCGGGTGCGACGGTCTCGACGCTCGCCGTCTTCGACACGGTGTATCCGCCGATCGGTGTCGTCGTGCACTGCTCGGTCGCGGGGTCGCACTCCGCCGGCGGGGTCGTTCCCGGCGGCACGAGGAAGTTGTCCGACCGGTTGTCGCCACGCTCACCCGACGGGTTGACCTCGACCGTGTAGGTGACTTCTGCGGTTTCGCCCGCGGGCAGGGTGCCGCGCAGCTCGAGGATGCCGTCGGTGGGTCCGTCGAGCGTGACCGAGTCGGTGTCCGATTCGGGGGTCCCCACCAGGGTCGCGTCATCCAGCACGTCGCTGAGATCGTCGTCCCGGTTCACCGCTGCCGTCGTCGCTCCGGTGTTCGTGATCGTGATGGTGTACGTGAGCTCCGTTCCCGACTGCACAGGGCTCGCCGATGCGGCGACGCTCTTCGTGTAGCTGATGCCGGTGATCGGCGTGCTGGTGCAGTTCGGGAGCTGGGGGTCCGCCGGGTCGCACTCCGGGTCCGTCGGCGGGGACTCGCCGGTCGGCAGCAGGAAGTTCGTCGACACGCTGTCTCCGCGCTGCCCGTCGGCGCGGACGACGACCTGGTAGGTCACGGTGTACGTCGCGCCGGGGGCGACGCTGCCGGTGATGGCGATCTCGTCGTCGGTGCGCACGGCCGTCAGATTCGCTGAGGTCGGCTCGCTCGCGATGTCCGCGTCGTCGAGCACGTGGATCAGGTGATCCGTGGCGTCGACCGTCGCCGCGGCCGTGCCGTCGTTCTTGAAGAAGAGGGTGTAGGTGAGCACCGTGCCGGCGACGGTCGGCGTCGCCGATGCCTGCACCTGCTTCCACTGGGTGAGTCCGGATCCGGGGATCTGCACGAAGTCGCACGCGGGTGTACCGGGAGCGACGTCCTCGACGGGGACGCACGCCAGGTTGCGGAGGTTCATGTCTCCCGTGCCGGTGTACGTCACGGAGTACGTGATGGTGGCTTCGGCGCCCGCCGCCAGTGCTCCCGACCACGACAGTGTGCTGTTCGTCACCGTGACCGCGCCG